>NZ_JBQZGD010000013.1:0-99118 GCF_052691955.1 Myroides sp. TSA_177.3 | reverse complement strand
ATTGAAAAGGATTAGCTGGAAACAGCTAATCCTTTTTTTTATGCTAAAATTAATCAGGTAAGAAAGGAGTAAAATGAAAGGATCAAATTTTTTAAATAAATAATTCATGTTTTTTAATATTTGTTTTTTAAAATTTAAGGTATTTATTATCAGTGTGTTGTGTTTGTTTTTTGTTGTAAAAATAGAGTAAAATCTAATATTGAGATTTTTTTGGTACGGTACTTGATAAAATGTAAATAAATGCTTTAGTAAATCAAATAAATAAAAGTCAATGTGAAGAAATGTAAATGAATTGAATACAATCTTGCAGTAATCCTCTTTGTTTTTTATGATGATGATACGGAAGTGAGATTTACCCTTTGAAGCTAGAAGAAAATCAAAATTAACACAAAAAAAGGATGAAAAAGAGAAGAAAATATATCGTATGGGTATTAGTTTTCAACGGGCTACTACTTTATGGACAAAGTACCGATCCAATTACCAATGAAGGTATCTTGAGTATAGCACCAGAAAGTCTAGTGTCCTTTAAAGGAGATTTTGAAAATAGTAAATCAGGTGAGATGACGAATGATGGTACGGTAATTTATTTTGAAAATTTTGCTAATGATGGAGCATATGGATTGACAACACATAATATGACTTCTACCACCATATTTACAGCAGAAGAACCTTCTCAACAAGTCAAGCAAATTAGAGGGAACCAAATGGCTTCCTTTCATCATATCACCTTTGATAGCCCGGTACGCGATGTGGCTTTTGATTTAAGAAACAACATTGATGTTTCAGGAATAGTAGAGTTTCAAAATGGAATTATTCGAGTGGATTCAGTTTATAATCCTATAACAAAAGTATCTAATGGAATGTTTACGTTTAAAAAAGGAGCTAAGGTACACCAAGTTAGTGATGCATCTCATATTCAAGGAGCCATAGAGAAGATTGGGAATGAATCTTTTACTTATCCCAGTGGAGATGGAGGAAAATATCGCCCTGCACGTATTTCCGCTCCTAAAGAAGATAACGCTGTTTTCATCGGTCAATATGTGTATAAGGATCCCGTTTTTTTTAAGGCGCGTCCAAATAGTGTAGGCGTGGTTAAAAAGCTTAATGATCAAGAGTATTGGATTATTAATAAAGGCAATGATAAACACAGTGATGTACTGTTAACGTTAAGCTGGGATGAATCCACTACAGTGCCCGAAATATTATCTAATCCCGAAGAAGAGTTACACATTGTACGTTGGGATGCGAAGCAGCAACTATGGGTAGATGAAGGAGGGGTTGTGGATATGTCAACCCAAGAGGTAACCACAATTGCTAGTGTAAAAGGCTATGGTTTTTTTACGCTGGCAGCAGTTAAGAAAGAATGGATTACAGATGGTGATGTCGTGATTTATAACCTTGTAACAGTCAATGGAGATGGGAAAAATGACTATTTCATCATTGAAAATATCCAAAACTATCCCAACAATAAAGTAGAAATTTTTAACCGTTGGGGCGCACGAGTATATGAAACTACAGGATACGATCCAAAAGGAGATGGAAGTAGTAATGTCTTTAAAGGATATTCGGATGGGAAAATAACGGTAGATAAGGGAGCTAAACTTGCTAGCGGGACCTATTACTATGTTGTTACCTATGAATATAAAGACGCTAACGGAAGTCGCATGATTAAAAAGGCAGCCAATCTTCACCTTGAAACGAATTAAAAACGAACGCTATGCAAATAAAAAACACAATAAAGTCCTTTGTTCTGATTAGTTTGAGTTGGTTGGGTATCCAACAAACTTTTGCTCAACAAGATCCGCAATATACCCAATACATGTATAATCCTGCAGTCATCAATCCTGCTTATGCAGGTAGTGTCGATCAGCTACAGATTTTTGGATTGTATCGTACACAATGGGTAGGTTTAGAAGGAGCTCCTAAAACAGCACACTTATCTGTAACAACGCCTTTAACAGAGAATGGTTTAGGGATGGGCGTTCACTTTAAAAATGATCATTTAGGTGTGACAGATCAAAATAGTTTATCCATTGATTTAGCGTATACCGTGAACCTGAACTATGACTATAAATTGGCATTTGGACTAAAAGGAACAGGATCTCTTTTGGATGTCGATTATACTAAATTGCATATCTATGATGGAACAGATCCTGTGGCAGAAAACAATATCACAAATAAATTTTCAGGTAACGTAGGAGCTGGGGTTTATTTATATTCTGACAAAGCCTATGTAGGATTATCCGTTCCCATGATTTTGTCTAGTACGATTTACAATGATAATGACTATAAGGTGATGAATGAGAAAACTCATTTTTATCTGATGGGAGGTTATGTATTTGATTTGAATTACCAGGTTCAATTTAAACCTGCTGCTTTAGTAAAAGTGGTAACAGGTGCACCCTTACAAGTTGATCTTACTGCCAACTTCTGGTTCTATGAAAAGTTCACGTTAGGTGCTGCTTATCGTTGGGATGCTTCAGTAAGTGGATTAGCTGGTTTTCAAGTTTCAGACGGTTTGTTTGTAGGGTATACCTATGATGCAGATACCAGTAAACTAGCAAATTATCACTCAGGCTCTCATGAGATATTCATGAAGTTTGAGCTTGCAAATAAGAAAAGAAGAAAAGTCGCACCTCGATTTTTCTAAACATATAAAGATTTCATAATTTTTTTTTTATTGTTCTTACTGCTTGGTAACAAGCGGTATATAAGAAAGGGAGTAGTTCAGCTGAATTACTCCTTTTTCGTTGAATCATTTGGTACTTAACTAGAAAAAAATCACTTTCTTAGTCTAAGGATGCTAAGGCAATAAAGCGCTCTGTGATCTTTAGTATAGTGAACTGATAGTGTTGTGCGATATATTCAAAGGTTTGAGCGGTATAAATAAAAACATGGGTTTCATCTTTGCGGTAATACCACGATTCGAAAGGTTTTTGATTAGCATAGAGATGTGTCATAACAAACAGCATTCCCTTAGGTTTTAATAGTTCCTTTAAGTGTAGAATTTCTTCATGAGGATGATACAAGTGTTCAAATACTTCACAGCTGAAAATATAATCATATTGTTGATTTTGGTATGATTTATCCGGATAAAAATAAGGATCATACAAGTTGACTGCATAGCCGCGGTCAACCAATTGTTTGGTAATAACGGGACCTTTGCCACAACCAAAATCCAATCCCAAAGTATCAGGTTGATAACGCAAGAGAATTTCATTGGTGATGGGTGACGTAAACTTTTGATAGCCTAAATCATTGACATCGTTATTGTGAAATTCGTAGTGCTTTTTTTCTTGTTCTTCCGAAAAGTAATATTGAACATCTTTGACATAAGCAAAACAAGTAGTACAATGATAATAGTATGGATCAACCTTATGGGTTAACTGATTTTGACACAATATACATTTCATGGGAAGAAAAACTTTACATGGTTCTTAGTGAACAAAGATAAGGAGGAATTCTTTGAGGTTATTCTTTTACCTCGCATCCTTTATTTAGATCTAACTGATATAAATTTAAAAGCTCATCTTGAGGATGTATGGTTTCAATAAAATGAAAACCTAGACGATTTAATAGTTTAATCGAACTTTTATTCTCTGGTAGTGTTGTTGCATATAGTTTGGGGTGTAATTGCATTGCTTTTAGGTGTTCAATGACCTGAGAAGCAGCTTCATATGCATAACCCATATTCATGTGATGAGGAAGAAAAGCAAAACCTAAATCGTGTGCATCCAAGTATGTTCGCTTAATGAGTGAAATAACTCCAATAGGACTTTGATCTGTATTGAGACGTACTACCCAATAGGTAAACAATGGATTGTCTAAAATATTTTGAATGTAAAGCTGTGCGTCTAAGGCGCTGTAAATGTTTCGATTGCCAATAAATTTTAACCAACCAGGTGTATTGACAATTTCCATGATAAAAGCATTGTCATGGTGATCAAGTATAGTAAGAGATAAGCGTTGGCTTTGCATAAAAATTAGTTTTTGTGAAATGTGCGCTAAATGGTATAGTATAACTTACTATATTCCTAATAGAATAAATATTAAATAGCTAGTAAATATTAAATGTACTCTTTTTTTAAGAAAAAAAATCAATTCTATTTTTTTATTAACAAGAAATAAGAAGGATATGTGTTTAAAGTGAAAGAAGTAGGGTGAAAATGTTGCTTAAATGATATAAAAACTTTTTATCACACTAGAATTTAACAAATAAGAAAAGATTCGATAAGGGTAAAATGTAAAATATATTGTAATTTGCAAGAAGCAAAACAACAACAAAAATGAGAAAGAAAATTAATGTACTAGTTGCTTTATTTTGTCTTGTTTCCTTTAATTTAAAAGCGCAAATTTTAGAAATTTACAGCAACAATAAAGCTCAAGAATATTTAGGCTGTCTGAATTGTCCTTCAGAAAATAAAAATTCGGTATGGAATTCAAATGGAATTTATGGTAATGAATACAATAAGAAATCCATTTGGAATAAATACGGCGTTTATGGAGATGATAAGAGTAATTTCTCGCCTTGGAATCCACACGCAGAAAAACCGCCCTTGATTAAAAAAGGAGGAGAGTTTCACGGTTATTTTACCTTGAATGAAGTGATGGGACAACGAGTGGAAGTAAAACTAACTCGTATGTTGTATGACTATTATATCGACATCAAAGAAGATCCAACAAAATGGGCCGAAATTGAAGAAAAATTGAAATAAGCAAATAGAAAAAAAGTGATCAAAGGTAATTTGGTCACTTTTTTTTATTTCTTTTTTCATTGTAACTTCTGCAATAGATTTAAAGGATTGATGAAAAAAATAGAATAAAATAAATAGATAGGAACTGCAGTTTGATTTATTTGAGGGTGAATGTTGTAAATATACAAAGAACAAGCATTCGGTTTTTTAGGAACAAACAAGTGTAAAATAGGGTATATGAATGTATTTTTCGAATTATGTGCATAAAAAGAAGTAAATTGCAGGTAAATTAAAACAGATACTATTATGTCAGGAAAAATAACTTCAGAACAAGCTATTGCTTTAGAAAATAAATACGGAGCACATAACTACCATCCACTACCAGTTGTATTATCAAAAGGTGAAGGAGTGTATGTTTGGGATGTTGAAGGGAAAAAATACTATGACTTTTTATCTGCTTATTCAGCAGTAAATCAAGGACACTGTCATCCGAGAATTATTGAAGCAATGACGAAACAAGCTAATACATTGATGTTGACTTCTCGTGCTTTTTATAATGATCAATTAGGAGTGTATGAAAAGAAAATCACTGAATTGATGGGGTATGATAAAGTATTGCCAATGAACTCTGGGGCGGAAGCAGTGGAAACGGCTTTGAAAGTTTGTCGTAAATGGGCATATGAGAAGAAGGGAATTGCTGAAAATCAAGCAAAAATTATTGTTTGTGAAAATAACTTCCACGGAAGAACAACAACAATCATTTCGTTCTCAAATGATGAGGAAGCTAGAAAAAATTACGGTCCTTATACGGATGGTTTTATCCGTGTGGCTTATGATAATATTGATGCATTAAGAGCAGCATTAGAGAAAGATAGCGCAACAATTGCTGGATTTTTAGTTGAACCTATTCAAGGGGAAGCAGGGGTTTATGTACCGCAAACAGGATATTTAGCAGAAGCAAAATTACTATGTGAGCAACACAATGTATTGTTCATTGCAGATGAAGTACAAACGGGAATTGCGAGAACAGGTAAAATGTTGGCGATTCAACACGAAAATGTAAAAGCAGATATCCTCGTGTTAGGAAAAGCTTTATCAGGAGGTGCTTACCCTATTTCAGCTGTATTGGCAGATGATGAAATCATGAACGTAATCAAACCAGGACAGCATGGATCTACCTTTGGTGGAAATCCAATGGCAGCTGCAATTGCTATTGCGGCGTTGGATGTTGTATTGGATGAAAAATTAGCAGACAATGCAGAACGTTTAGGACAATTGTTTAGAAGTGAATTGACAAAATATATTGAAACAAGTAACATCTGTACTTTAGTACGTGGAAAAGGATTGTTGAATGCAATCTTAATCAACGATACAGAGGATAGTGATACAGCTTGGAATATCTGCTTGAAATTAAGAGATAATGGATTATTAGCTAAGCCTACACATGGTAACATTATTCGCTTCGCACCACCTTTAGTAATGAATGATGAACAATTGTTGGATTGTGTATCTATTATCGTAAAAACATTGAAAGAATTCGAGAGATAGTAAATAAAATATATTTTTCGTTTCTTTTTTTGTTATAATTTAAAATAAAAGTAGTAACTTATGAAAGCTTTATTGGTAGTTGATTTACAAGTTGATTTTTTACCGAACGGAGCCTTAGCAGTGAAAGAGGGGGATGTAATTATTCCTTATATTAATGCAATACAAGATCGTTTCGATTTGATTGTTGCAACGCAAGATTGGCATCCTTTGGATCACCAAAGTTTTGCTTCTCAGCATCTCAATCAGGACGTATACGATGTGATTGAATTGCATGGGATACCACAGGTTTTATGGCCTGATCACTGCGTACAAGGAACGGAAGGAGCAGCATTTAGTCAAGCGTGGAAGAGTAATTCCGTCGCTGCTGTATTCCGAAAAGGAATGAATAAACAAGTCGACTCCTATAGCGGTTTTTACGATAACAATAAAATCGATTCGACAGGGCTTCTAGGTTTTCTGAAAGATAAACAAGTTACAGAAGTGTATGTTTGTGGTTTGGCAGCAGAATTTTGTGTGTTTTATACCGCAATGGATGCTAAGAATGCAGGGTTTAAAACCTATTTTTTGGATTTTGCAACGAAGCCAATTACGATGGAAGGACTGAAACAAGCAAAAGCGAAATTGATTGAGAATAATGTCGTTATCGTAAATGAAAGTGAAGAATTGAAGGTGTAAATGAAAAAATACAACGCGGCGAATTTTTTTAAACATACGTATTGTGAATGGACGGAAGTTCCAATGGAAGAAATAGCAGATAAAAAACCCAATTTTAAAAGTGAAAAAGGGAGTTGTTATTTCTTTGATGAACAAGGTATTTATAGATATGCAAATCATTGGGGGAGAGTTGCGAATTGTAGATGGAAATTGATTTCTGACAAACATGCAAATCAAGGGTATACAGTTGGTTATGCTCCTTGGGCTAGTTTTTATCCCAATGATGAAAGAGAAAATAACTATGTTATAAGTGTTAATTTTTTGCAAAAAGAAGTGACGTTTAAACATTATGCAAGTCTTAACGGTAGCGATGCGTTTCGCAGAAATGCCAAAGACACAGCAAAACGCATAAGCGAAATTAAGAAAGTACTTCTTTCGGATGAGTGGGCGAAATACATTACTCATCCCAATAAGGAAGAACTTCGACAATATTTAATTAACGGTCTCATCTGTACGAATAAAAGCTTGTTAGTATTAAAACGAGAATTTTTATCCCAAACTTGATGAAGGCAGCTAAGAAAAATAGGTATAATTAAAAAAGCAAAAAAAGATGAAAAAGATTACATTGATTGCAGCATTATTGTTAGGTAGTATGACAATTGCACATGCACAAAAAGGAAAATTAGTAGAAACACCAAAATTATCTGAAGATGTTGGAACAACGCCAATCAAAAAAGGAAACTGGATTGTTGGAGGTGCTTTAGGATCAACTGGATATAGTTTCGAAGAAGAGAGTTTTAATATTAATGTAACACCAAGAGCAGGTTATTTTATCTCTGATGGAATTGCAGTGGGTCTTGAGATTGGAACAGGGTTTCAAACAGTAAAAGACGGTGATAATATTTGGAGTTATAAAGTTATGCCGTTTGCAAGATACTATTTCCCAGAAGGAGCTAGTGCTACAGGACGTTTCTTTGGACAAGGTGCTGTTGGTATTTCAGGTGCTGAAGTTGCAGGAGAGAGCGATACATCTTTCGCATTTAATATTAATGCAGGGTATTCTCACTTCGTCTCTCGTAACGTTGCCTTAGAAGCAATTGTGGGATACAACTACAGTAAATCTAATCAAGCAAGTGCTTCTGCACATAATGGATTAGGATTATCTTTAGGTTTCCAAATTTTCTTAGGAAAATAATCAATTAACGATACTAAAAAGGGGCTCAACAGAGCCCCTTTTTTTATATAATTTAAACTGATTTTTTTGTTATTTAATAGGAATAAATAACAAAAATTAATCCGTGCATTCCATTAATAGTAAATCGCCACTTTCATAGGTGATACTGACTATACCATCTTCCAACACACTATTACTTGATCCTGTGCGAATGCCGAGTTCTAAGGCTTCATTCAACAAAGGGTACTTCAAATTAGATGTTGTAATTCCGCCAGCTTTCCCAACGGGAATCAAAGATAAAATACTATCCTTCGTATACCATTTTTTATAGGTAGAAGGTAATCTGAAAATTTTAGAATAATCATCGAGAATCACTATTTTCATGCTATCGCGGTACTTTACTAAAGTTGTAATATTCGTGAAGGTATGATCTGCTCTTTTACCTGTTGCCCAAATAACATTAGCTGCTGTTATTCCTTTGGTTAGCAAGAAATTTAATGCCTTTTCCAAATCTGTAGTTTCTTGATCGGGGCTGTGTATAATTTCTAAGGGATATTGTTTGGCAAGATATACGGTTGGATCAAAATCTCGATCAAAGTCTCCAATCAATACATCTACTTTGATATTCAGTTCAATAACTCGTTCTATCGCTTGATCTAATACTACAATATAAGGAGACCATTCCAGTAATTGATCTAGTAAATCTTGACTACATGCGGCCCCATTAGCAATAATTAAGGCAGGTTCTTGATCATCTCGAACGATGTGATGTGATGACATAAATTATTTCTTGTAATTGATAGAACAAAGTAAAACAATAAATCCTACTAAAAGTCTTTTTTTAGCGCGAAATAATAGATAACACGCAAAATAACTTTATCTTTGAAGCTATTAAAACAAGTAAGCAAAAAATGGATTTAGCACAAGAACAATGGTGGGAACAATATCAAAACGATAGCAACGCTGTTATGTTAGATGTTCGCACAGATGAAGAGGTAGAAGAAGTTTCAATTCCCAATGCAATCAATATTGATATCTATAAAGGTCAAGGTTTTTTAGATGCAGTAGAGCAATTGGATAAAACAAAGAACTACTACGTGTATTGTAAAGCAGGTGGAAGAAGTAACCAAGCTTGTATGTTGATGAACCAATTAGGGTTTGAAAACACCTTTAATTTACTTGGAGGAATTACGGAGTGGGAAGGACCAACCGTATAGAAAGTCAACATAAGTTGACTTTTTTGTTACAATAAAAATAAAATACGAAAGAATACGTATTTTTTCAATCCCTTATCGTCGTTGTATGACCCATATTCATTTTATCGTTAATCCTATTTCAGGAAAAGGTAAACACAATATTACAGAAGAACATATTAGAACTTTTTTTCCCAGTGAAAAATATAACGTTGTTGTTCATTTAACTACTCATAAAAAACACGCCATTGAATTAACCAAATTAGCGCTAACACAAGGGGCATCAATTGTTGTTGCATGTGGTGGGGATGGTACAATTCATGAGGTGGCTACTGAGTTAGTACATAAAGATGTGCTTTTTGGCGTAGTACCTGTTGGTTCAGGTAATGGACTAGCTTCTAATTTGTCGATTCCTAAAGATATTGATAAAGCCCTTGAAGTTATTCAAAGACAATCAGTTGTTGCTATGGATGTTGGCGTGTTGAATGGGGAGTACTTCTTTAGTAATATGGGATTTGGAATTGATGCAACCATTATTGAACAATATGAAAAATCAGGCAAGCGAAAATTGGGGTCCTATATTCGTGCTGCTTTAAATTCCGCTCAACATTATCAGGCGAAACAGATGCGTGTAACCTATAATGGAGTGACAAAAGAAGTAAATCCCTTGTTGTTGTTTATTTCCAACTCAAATGAAATGGGATATAACATGAGTCTGACGCCTCAAGCAAGCCTTACGGATGGGTTATTGGATTATTTAATGGTACCTAAAATTGGTATTTTAAAACAATTGACCTTTGGGTTATATGTTTTATTGAAAAAAACAGAAAAATTTAGACGAACAGATTATGTGCAAACAACCAAAATAGAGGTTGAAATTAAGCACAGTCCAAAGAATGGAGCACAAATAGATGGGGAATATTATGAATTTGATACCAACCATTTTGTAATCGAAGTCGCACAAAAGAGTTTAAAAGTTATTTGTTAGTACAAAATGGCTTTTTTATCATAAAAACAACACCGAATCGTGTAAAGAGTTATTTTAGAAAAGCGTACATTTGTACATCGTATATAAACATCAAAAAGTTAAAAAAAATATGAATTCA
This sequence comes from Myroides sp. TSA_177.3, assembly GCF_052691955.1. NCBI lineage: Bacteria > Pseudomonadati > Bacteroidota > Flavobacteriia > Flavobacteriales > Flavobacteriaceae > Myroides > Myroides sp. TSA_177.3. Next base: position 88,749 of record NZ_JBQZGD010000013.1, on the reverse strand, counting down.
TTTGACGTAGTTGTAATTGGTTCAGGGCCTGGTGGATATGTAGCTGCAATCCGTTGTGCCCAATTAGGTTTTAAAACTGCAATCGTAGAAAAATATGCAACATTAGGTGGAACTTGCTTAAACGTAGGTTGTATCCCTTCTAAAGCGTTGTTGGCATCTTCTCACATGGTAGAGGAGATGAAACACTTTGCAGAACACGGTATCGAAATTGCTGGTGATGTAAAAGTGGATTTAGCTAAAATGATTGAGCGCAAACAAGCTGTTGTAGACCAAACTTGTTCGGGAGTTAAATTCTTAATGGACAAGAACAGTATTACAGTATTCGAAGGAGTTGGATCATTTGAAAATGCAACTACAATTAATGTAACAAAGAACGATGGTTCTGTAGAACAATTTGAAGCAAAACACACTATTATTGCTACAGGTTCTAAACCATCAACTTTGCCATTTATCCAATTAGATAAAGAGCGTATTATTACTTCAACAGAGGCGTTAAAACTTCCTGAAGTACCAAAACACTTGATTATTATTGGTGGTGGTGTAATTGGATTGGAATTAGGTCAGGTTTATTTGAGATTAGGTGCTCAGGTATCTGTAGTAGAATTTGCTGATCGTATCCTTCCTACAATGGATGGTGCAGTTTCAAAAGAATTGACGAAAGTATTAAAGAAACAAGGAATGAAATTCTACACGTCACACAAAGTGCAAGGTGTTGTACGTGAAGGAGATGTAGTAAAAGTTTCTGCTGAAGATAAAAAAGGAGAAATCATCACATTAGAAGGTGATTACACGTTAGTAGCAGTAGGTCGTCGTCCATATACAGATGGATTGAATGCTGAAAAAGCGGGAGTAAAAGTAACGGAAAGAGGGCAAATTGAAGTGAATGATCACTTACAAACGACAGCTTCTAACATTTATGCAATTGGTGACGTAGTTCGTGGAGCAATGTTAGCACATAAAGCGGAAGAAGAAGGAGTTTTAGTAGCTGAATATTTAGCTGGTCAAAGACCACATATCAACTACAACTTGATTCCTGGTGTAGTTTACACTTGGCCAGAAGTTGCTGCTGTTGGAAAAACAGAAGAGCAATTAAAAGCAGAAGGTGTAGCATACAAAGTAGGTAGTTTCCCATTCAGAGCCTTAGGACGTTCTCGTGCTAGTGGTGATTTGGATGGACTAGTGAAAATTATCGCTGACCAAAATACAGACGAAGTTTTAGGAATTCACATGGTAGGTGCTCGTGCTGCTGATTTAATCGCAGAAGCAGTAACAGCTATGGAGTTTAGAGCTTCTGCTGAAGATATCTCAAGAATGTCTCATGCTCACCCAACGTTTGCAGAGGCTATTAAAGAGGCTGCTTTAGCTGCTACTGAAAACCGCGCATTACACGTATAGGTTAAGAGAAAATATGTTAAAAAAAGAGTCTAAATGTCTATTTAGACTCTTTTTTATTTTTAGTCATGCAAAAAAGAATATATTTGTTTTCTTAATTAATAAAACCAAAGCGAAATGAAAAAGATAATAGCGATTTTAGTAGGGAGTATCGCCCTAGCATCTTGTTCAAGTGATGATAATAAATCGTCTTCAGATGACCCTATTTTTTCTCAACCTTATGAAGAACTAAAGAGTTTAGATGAATTAGCTGTTGGCAAATATGCTTATATTGGAAATAAAATAGGAGATCGTAAAGTAGGAGTAGTTGGTGAAACAAGTAATTGTAAAAGAGTTGACTATTTAGTAGTACATAGAAATCCTACAACATCTGTATTAGATTCCATAACATATAATAATTTTCGTTTGGATAAAATTGAAGGAAGACTTGAATGTATGAGTATTTTTGAATTTCCACGTTTGTTACAAAAAAATGAACTTGTGCGTTCTGGTTATATGAGAACTTCTATCGAAGATGGGTATTTGAAACAGTTGTATAAAGATGATGGGAAAACAAAAGATGGAAAAAAATATGAAAGAAAAGATTATTTTAAAGGAGAAATAGAAATTGGATTTCAAGCAGGTTATTTAAGAATCGAAGATCGTCTTTCAGATTATAAACGTTTGAAAGATGAAAAAGTATATCTTTATTTTAAAAAATTGTAATTACAATAGTTGCAAAGCTTCCTTAATTTTAAAGGAAGCTTTTTTTATTAGCTAAGATTTCCAGATTGTTTTTATAACTTTGTGTTTTAACTAAGAGCATAGATTATGGATATAAAGGCATTGATTCATCATAACCTAGATGAATTATTGTATTTAGCGGATAAAAAAGGAGTCTTAAATACAGATTTGGTGGTGAAAATTGGAGCTTTTGTGGGGGCAGCTGTACTAAGAGGAAGGTTTGCAGACAAAAAAGAAGTAACAGAAGAAGAAATTAATGGTGTCTTTGGGATAGTAGGAGATTTCTGTAAGATGAGCTTTGGGCGTAGTTATACTAAAGTTCACTTTAAAAAAATGACAACAATGGCATTAGAACTCATACAAGAACCTACATTTGATACCGATGTAGAGGTTTTTATACAAGATTTACAGTCATAAATATTAAAAGAATAGAAAATATAGGGGATACTAGGGAACTAGTGTCCCTTTTTTTATTACTAAAGATTGAAAATCAGCCTTAAACATATCAGATAAAAAAGTTAAATCCTTGCATATCATCTAATCAACGCTTCATCCTTTGAATCTAAGGTGTTAATACATTTGCTAGATCAGGGCTAATGCGATATCTTGTACCTTTCGATAAAAATACTTAAATCAACATTTTACACCTATATAATGATTCGAATGAATAGAATAGCCCCTTTAGGAATTGGTTTGTTACTATTGACAGCCACTTTAGGGTATGGACAAAAGAAACCTTTAGATCACTCGGTATATGATCGTTGGGAAACGATTGCAAACAAACAATTTACGAGTGATGGAAAAGCAATCACTTATCAAATTGCACAACAAGAGGGGGATAAAACCTTAGTGCTTCAGTTTTTAGATCAAAAGAAAAAAGAAGTATTTCCTCGTGGAGAACAAGCAGCATTTACAGCTGATTCTAAATATATTGTTTTTGCTATTAGACCATTATATACAGATTTAAAGGCTGTAAAAAATAAGAAAAAGAAAGAAGACGAAATTGCTAAGGATTCATTAGCTATATACAATCTGACACAACAAACTATAGTGAAAATTCCACAGGTAAAATCGTTTAAATTACCACAAAAAGGAAATGGTGTTTTAGCTTATTTGTTAGAAAAAGAACAAGATACGGTTGGTGGAAAAAAGAAAAAAGCGGAGAAGAAAACAGATAAAAATGAACCTCTAACTCTTGTTGTACGCCAGTTGGAAACAGCGAAAGAGGAGCGTATTGCCAACGTGGTTTCGTACCATTTTGATGAAAAAGGAAATTATCTTGTTTATGTAACGGCTAATCCGGAACCAAAGAAAAAAGAGGACAAGAAAGAGGAAAATAAAGAAGAAGTAGCAGCAGAAGAAACTACTGTAACTACTACTCTTATAGATCAAGAATATGGAGCTTATGCTTTAGAAGTAAAAACAGGGAAGAAAACGGCATTATTACTTGGAGAAGGGAAATTTACCCAGTTCAACTTGGATAAAGAAGGGAAACAAGTGGTTTTTACCTATACAGCGGATGAAGAGAAAGCTTTGGTGAAAACATATACAATTTACCATGCTTCTTTGCCTAAAAAAGCTACTCCTTTAGTTGCTAATACAAGTAAAGGAATGCCTGAAAATTGGGTGGTATCAGAAAATTATACGCCTCAATTCAGTAAAAATGGAAAAAGATTATACTTTGGAATAGCGCCTCAACCAATTGCAAAGGATACTACTTTAATTGCTGATGATCACGCTATTGTTGATGTTTGGCATTATAAAGAAGATTATTTACAACCACAACAATTGGTCAATTTAGATAAAGATTTGAAGAAATCTTATTTAGCAACAATGAATCTTGCAAAAGTAAATGAGATTGTTGCCTTGGCAGATGAAACAGCAAATTATACGTCTTTGGTAGATGAAGGGGATGCAGCTATTGTATTTCAAGCATCTGATTACGGAAGACGTGTAGAAAAACAATGGAATATCTCAGGTGTAACATCGTATTATATTGTTGATGTACGTACAGGAGCACGCAAAGAGATTGTCAAAGATTTACCTGGAAGAGCGACCATATCTCCTAAAGGAACTGCTGTAGTATACTACAATAGTCAAGAGGCAAATTGGTATGTGTATGAAGTAAAAACGGGGATTACCAAACAATTGAATAAAGGGGTAACCGTATCTTTCGCTGAAGAAGAATTTGATATGCCTGATCTTCCTTCTGCTTATGGAATAAAAGGTTGGACAGATAACGACGAATCAGTGTTGATTGGAGATCGATATGATATATGGGAGTTTTACCTGAAAGGAAATAAAGCACCTCGCATGATTACCAATGGCTATGGACGTCAACATAATCTTACGTTTGATTTACTGCAATTAGATGATGAAAAGAAATCATTCAATCGAAATGAAAAAGCGATTGCAGCTGTATTGGATAATCAAACCAAAGACGCGGGTTATTTTTATGTGAATTTAAAAACAGGAGAGAATCCAACGAAGATTGTAGTTGAGAATTACGGCGGATTTACCTCATTGTCTAAAGCGAAAAATGCTTCTGTATACGCTGTTACAAAAGGGAATTTTACCCATTCGAATGATTTATATGTAGGAGAGCAATTAAACCTAATGACTCAACTAAGTCAGTTGAACCCACAACAAGAAGAATACAATTGGGGAACGAATGAGTTAGTACATTGGACAACACCTAATGGATATGAGGCAACCGGAGTTTTGTTTAAACCAGAAGATTTTGATGCAACGAAGAAATATCCGATGATTGTCTATTTCTACGAAAAACTATCGGATAATTTGAATCGTTATGAAGCACCAGCACCAACACCTTCTCGTTTAAATATTCCTTATTTTGTGAGTAATGGTTATTTGGTATTTACACCTGATATTAGTTATACAGATGGATTCCCAGGAAAAGCGGCAGAAGAGTTTATTAATTCCGGAGTAGAGTTTTTGAAAGAAAATGCTTGGGTTGATGGAGATAAAATAGGAATTCAAGGACAAAGCTGGGGTGGATATCAAGTAACGTATTTGGTTACGGTTACAGATATGTATGCAGCCGCTTGGGCAGGTGCTCCAGTAGCTAATATGACTTCGGCTTATGGTGGAATTCGTTGGGGAACAGGAATGAGTCGTCAATTCCAATATGAAAAAACACAAAGTAGAATTGGTAAAACACTTTGGGAAGGATATGATTTGTACATTGAGAACTCTCCTTTATTCAAAGTGCCAAATATAACAACACCTTTGGTAATTATGCACAACGATAACGATGGAGCAGTGCCTTGGTATCAAGGAATTGAAATGTTTATGGCGATGCGTCGATTGGAAAAACCAGTGTGGATGTTGAACTATAACGGAGATGAACACAATTTGATGAAACGTCAAAATAGAAAAGATATTCAAATTCGTCAACAACAGTTTTTTGATTATTACCTGAAAGGAGCACAAGCACCTGTATGGATGGTAAAAGGAGTTCCTGCTGTATTAAAAGGAAAAGATTGGGGATTTGATTTGACAACAGAAAGAGTGCAGTAAATCGCCAAAAGTAAGCATACAAAAAGGCCTAGAAGGATTCGTTCTTCTAGGCCTTTTGTTGTTTGTGAAATATTGTATTTCTTCCCAAAAAATAGTACGAGTGTACTAGGCACAAATACATTCTTATCTGTACATTTGCTACAAGAAGGGGACTTTGTTTCAAGGTCAGAAGACTTCGTTAAAGCTATGAAAAAAATTATTTTAGGGATGCTGCTTTTGCTGTGTGTGTCCTGTATGAATACCTCCTCTAATACGAATCCCAAACTTTCCTTTTACTATTGGAAGACGACTTTCTCTTTGGATCAAGTAGAAAAAGAGGCATTAACTAATTTGAATGTCAGTAAGCTGTATATTCGATATTTTGATATTGGATTGAAAAATGGAACGGCTATTCCTATTACGCCTATAGTATTTAAGGAAGCTGTGCCATTACTGGAAGTAGTTCCCGTTATTTATATTAAAAATGAAGTTGTTCTTAGTGAGCAATTAGAGGTGAAAAAACTGGCGAATCAAATTGTGGATTTCGTTATACAAATCAATGAACACAACAATATTGATAGTCAAGAAATTCAAATCGATTGTGATTGGACGTTGAATAGTAAAGAGCGCTTTTTTGCTTTAATTGACCAATTACACGAGGAAACGGAAATGAAAATATCTGCTACTGTTCGTTTACATCAGGTTAAATATGCATCAAAAACGGGAATCCCCAATGTGGATCGAGGAGTATTGATGTATTACAACATGGGACGTATTGCTTCCGATTCTTTAAATTCAATATACGATCGCGAAATTGCTCAAAAATACATTGGTGGATTACGAGATTATCCCTTGCAGTTGGATTATGCATTGCCTATTTATTCTTGGGTGGTTCACAGTAGAGATAATCAAGTGATTCGCTTAATCAGTCGTTTGCGAACTGCGGATTTGGCCCAGCAACCAAACGTAAAACAACAGCAGGCAAATCAATTTGTTGTTATGCAAGAAATGGAGGCATTCGGATTTGTGTTTCAGCCTGGTGATGTATTGAAGGTTGAAAGTATCTCAGCTGATCAACTCAAAGAAATGACAACAGATCTGTATCGAGCAAGTGGTACATGCCCTAAAGAAATAATATTATACGACTTAAATTCAAAAAATATCAATTACTATGATCAAGAAATCTTTAAAGAAATGGTACGTTGTAAGTAGCCTCGCCGCTTTGCTGGGAACAGGTATTTATACGTATGGTTGTGCTGATGGCTGGTGGAGCTATTCAAGTATCTCCAATTTTACACCAGAAGCCTTTGCGGATGAATCTTATAAACCCTTGTTTTTTGCTCCTTATGACCGTTTTTACAACGGTGGATATATGGACAATAGCTCCATGTTTAACGACGATATTGTAGCAGAATGGACGACTTATTTGCAAGGAAAATTGGAGCAAGCTGAGGTGAAAAAATACCTGTTGTCTAGTCAAGAAAATGCAGCAGAAATCGATCAATTATACGCTAACTTAAAAGGAAAGAAGTCGACAACTTGGAATTTAAAGGATGAACGCATTCAAAATTTCGTTACTTTTTTATACCATGCTAAAGCTATAGAAATGTATTCCAATGATACGTATAGCTATTGGAATTATGAATCACATGTAGCTACTTTAATGGAGGAAAATCAAGCCGATAAAGTAGAAAAAATATATAAAAATCTGAAGAGTAAGGATGCATTTTATGCCAATAGAATGTGGTTTCAAGTTATGAAAGCTAAGTTCTACTCAACGAATAGAGCAAGTGCGATTGCCTTTTTTAATGAAAGTGCAGCGAAACAACCAAAGAATAACTTGTATTATAGAGCATTGGGATATGTAGCTGGAGCTTATTACCAGGCAGGTGATTATGATCAATCTAACGTTTTATATGCGGAGATTTTTAATGCAAATCCTACCTTGCGTCAAGTAGCTTTATATAACTACAAACCAAGAGAAACGGAAAGTGTTAGAGCGTTAGTACAAACTATTCCGAATAAAGAAGTACAAGCTGCTTTATGGGCGATGCAAGGATATTACAGTAATGCAATGGATGCATTAAAAGAAGTTGTCGCAGTAGATAGCAAAAGTCCACATGCTAATTTTCTATTAACCCGTTGGGTAAATGAACAAGAAGCTTCCGTTTTACAATTCCGAGAGGAATCTTTCAAAACGAGCAAAGAATACTTTGGAAGTTTAAAGAAAAAAATTGACCAGCCTGGATTGGATTGGGTAAAGAAAATAGCAAAAGAAGAAAAAGTAGATAATCCAGCACTGTGGTATATGGCTAGTGGTTATTTAGCTATTTTTCAAGGGCAGTATAAAGAAGCAGACGAAGCTTTTGTAAAAGCAAAAAAAGAAGCGAAGGGAAATGCATTAGTTGAAAATCAAATTCGTCTATTTGGATTGATTAATCAAGTATCTCAAATCAAAAAAGTTGATGCCAAAGCTGAACAAGCTATCTTAGAAGATATGCAATGGATTTACAATGAGATTATACCAAAGGCTAATTGGGAAGATCCATTCCGTTATGATTACGCTTTGCATTGGGTTCGTCAGTATTTAGCTGCTATCTATGCAGAACAAGGAAATAACGTAATGAGTGAAATTATGTATTCAAACCTTGATTTTTACGGTAAAGTAGAACATACTGTAAAAATGGAGCAATTTTTACTTGCTACTAAAAAGACCAAGTTTGAACAACTGATGGTGGATAAATATCAATATAACTTGAGTGATATTTACGAAAGGAGAGCAATTAACTTGTTTTACCAAGATAAAATCGACCAAGCTATCGTAGAAATGAAAAAGGCAGAGCCTATAACAGCGACCTATGAGTATAGTGGAGAGTCTTATGTGAAAACCTATAAAAATACAGAATTACTTGGAAATCCATTCAATGGTAAGATTCAAGACTGTAATGATTGTGATCATATGGCGAAACAGAGTGTGAAATATACCAAATTGAGTTTCTTAGAAAAAATCAAAGAAATGCAAGATAAGATCGCGCAAGGGGAGGATGTCTTTAATAATGCGCTATTAGTTGGAAATGCTTTTTACAATGGAACCTATTACGGAAATGCACGTGTATTTTATTACAATGCTTTAGTCAATGAATATGGGAATTTCATTTCTCCTTCAGAGCGAAAATATTTGTTGAATATGGCATTGGCGAAGAAGTATTATGGCCTAGCTAAAAAAGCAGCAACGACAAAAGAACAAAAAGCTAAAATGGCTTATTTAGAAGCGAAGGTAGAACGCAATGAGTTTTACGCTAACCAGTATCAAAATAAAGATTACTATTGGGGAGCAGGCTGGGATGATCCGATGTTTAAAAAATGGAAGGGATTCCAAGAATTAGCAACGTTGTATAGTGATACCAAATACTACCAAGACGTAATCAATGAATGTGGTTATTTTAGAACCTATTTAGAAAAAAATCAGTAATAGAAACAAAAAAATCCAGAAAGTACTTTCTGGATTTTTTATTTTTAATTTTTTGCTAAAACCTGTTTCAATCGATTAATTGCAAACAATATTCATCGATGTAAGGCGGAAATTTCTCAGAAATGCTTCTGGCGCATTTTCTAGTTTCTCTAATTGATGTTTAGATAAAACAAAGTTAGTAATAACCCAGTTTTTTGTATCATACAACATAATTAGAAGCTCCTCATTCAATTGTTGAGAAGAAAGTTGAGCCATGTTTTGTTGTTTCTGCTCAATTCCTTGTTGATTGAAAAATAATTTTTTCATTTTCGGCTACTTTTTAAGAACGACAATCAATTTTTGTAAGGGGCTTTAATAGAATTAAATTGTAAGCGTTGTTTTGTTAGTGTAAAATTACTAAAAATAATTTTATTTTTAACTTAAAATCGTTAAAAACTGTATTTTGTTTCTTTTTATTTGAAATAGAATCTATTTTTTTTGAAAAAATGTATCATTTAATCCTTGATGGTTACTGCGTTGTTCAGTAGTTTTTCTTCTAAAAAAAGAAGAGGTAAAAAAAATATTTTTTTTGTATTTCCACCAATTATTTCCCTATTTGACACCTTTTTATGTTCTATAAAAGGCAAAAAAAGAGAAACAGAAGGAGAGAAATGATTTTATTTTTTTTAAAAAAATAGAAGAGGTGCAGTTGAATCAACATGAAAAAATCAAATCCTTGGAACTGAATTTTTTAAAAGAAAAAAGAATTTAATTTTTTCACTATAATAAAAGAGAAAAAGACTACTATTTGTGAAATATTAGTTATTTGTATCCTGATATGCAGGATGTTTTTGTTATTTTTGAGTAAAAATAAAAGACTTTGAAGAAACTACTTGTTAAAATAGGTAAAATAGTGGGTTGGATTGTGTTTTCAATCCTCGTTTTACTGATACTTTTAATTGTATTAGTGCAAATACCTTCTATTCAAAACGCAATAAAGGATAAAGCCATATCATTTGTTGAAAATAAAATTGGCACCCCTGTTCAATTGGATCGGATTGCCATTTCTTTCCCAAAAAAGATTGTAGTCAAAGGACTATATCTAGAATCTCAAGAGCAAGATACTTTAGTTTATGTAAACCATTTAGGCGTAGATATTGGCCTATGGGGGTTGTTGAATAACCAAGTCAATATAAACGCAATTGATTTGGATGGGGTAAAGGCTAATATCCAAAGGGATACCTTGCAGCGTTTTAACTTTGATTATATCATAGAAGCATTTGCTTCAGAAGATGAAAAAGAAGATACACCTTCAACCATGGCTATTTCTGTGGGACAAATCAATCTTAGCGCTATTGCACTGAAATTTGATGATGAATACGATGGCCATCATGTTGATTTTAAACTAAATCAATTTGTTACGCGATTTAGAGATTTTGATTTAGATCAGATGCGATTCGCCTTACCTGTTATTTCTTCTGATGGATTAGATTTAGTATACCATAAGGAAAAACCATTTGGTGAACGAGAAGTGCCTCAAGAACAAGAACTGGAGAAAGACACAACTATTCCGTCGAAACCTATCGATCTGACAATTGGAGTTGTTGAATTGACTAAAACCAAAATTGATTACCAAAGCATCGAAGATTATATTCAGGCCTTTTTATCCTTAGATGAGTTTAAATTGTCTTTGAATAAAATGAACCTGGAAAAACAACAGATAGACATTGAGGATATTACGTGGAATAAAACGGTAGCCAATGTTCGATTCTTACCGCGTAAGGTAGTGCCTGAAACTACTCCCACAACTGCTGTTACTAATGATACTTTGGCTACAGATACACCAGCAAAATTGGGGTGGAATCTAGCTATTAGAAATTTAGGAATCAAAGATTTCAATGCGAAATACGATGATGATAACCACAAGCGTACACCAGAAGGGATAGATGCTAATCACATCGGAATTGAGTCTTTAAATTTTAGTTTAAAAGATTTTCAATACACAGATGCAGGATTGAATGGAAATTTACAACAATTCTCTTTTAAAGAACAAAGCGGATTTACAGTAGACAATATAAAGGCCTATTTTCAATATGGTCAACAAGCGTCTTTTGTGAAAAATCTAAGCATAGAAACACCCAATACTCAGTTTTATACAACTGCTGTATTTAATTACAATAGCCTAGATCAATTACAAGATGAATTAGGCCAACTGTCAACTGATGTGGTGATTTCAAATTCTCATTTGGGATTAAAAGATGCTTATTTATTACTGCCAGATGTTTTTAAAGCGAATGGCTTGACCAAATTGAGTCAGGAGAAAATTAAAGTAGAATTGATTGCTAAGGGATTGGTGAATGACTTGAACATTGAAAAGTTATATGTCAATATGTTAGGGTCTACTTTTTTAAATGCAGAAGGAAAAGTTCGAAATTTACCAGATGCAGCAAAAGCCTATATTGATTTTACAATCAAAGATTTCCAAACATCAGCAAAGGATATCAAGCTTATTGCACCTCCAAAAACGTTGCCGGATAATATTGAAATTCCAGCGTTAATTAGTTTTACCGGAAAAGCAAAAGGAACACAACAAGACATAGCGAGTACGTTTAAGTTAAAAACGAGTTTAGGATCTATCGACTTTGATGGTTCTTTTGATCAACGTATCAAGAATAAAGAGAAATATCGCGCCAATCTAACAGTTGATAAACTGAATGTAGGTCGTTTAATTAAAAACGATTCGATCGGAATTGTAAGCATGCAAGCGAAAATAGATGGAATGAGTTTTGAACCATCGAAGGCACAAGCGAAGGCATTTATAAAATTAGATCAAGCGGAGTACAATGGGTATACCTATAAAGATATTCTACTGGATGGACAGCTATCTAATGGAGAATATGCGGTAACTACACATAATACAGATCCGAATCTTGATTTTGATTTAAAAGCTGCGGGTACATGGACCAATCAAGCGTTGAGTTTGGATTTACTTGCTGATTTAAAGAAGATTGACTTGTATCAACTGCACTTGAATCAGGAGCCCTCAACGGTTTCAGGTCGTGTAGAAGTGGCAATGCCGAATATCTTACCAGATAGTTTGGTGGGAACAGCAACAATTAGCGACTTAAGCTTTAATGCATTAAGTCGATCATTTAGATTGCAACCGATTCAATTCACGGCAGAAGCGGAAGCTTCTCATCGCAAGATGAATCTAACCTCTCAAGTAGTAGATTTCGAAATGGAAGGGGATTATCTCTTGACTCAATTAGGAGATGCGATTACTCAGACTATTAATAAATACTATAAGATTAGTGCAACGGAGAAAAAAGAAGAAGTAAAATCCAAAGGAAAAGAAACACCAAAAGAAACGGAGAAAACGCCAATAAAACAGCAGTATTTCACCTATCAGTTGCGTGTTAAAAATGATCCTATTTTTCAAAAAATAGTGCCTGAGTTAAAGGAAATACAGCCTATTGTATTTGGAGGAGTCTACAGGCAAAAGGATGACTATTTGACGTTGAAAGGAGAAATTCCAGCGGTAGAATATGGAGATATCACAGTGGAGGCTATTACCTTGGATGTGCAACCGAATGCTTTTGCTTTGGAATATAAATTAGCGATTAAGAGTATTTCTAATGCTTCTTTTAGTATTAGACGAATGGTTTTAGATGGATTTGCTAAGGATAATCTACTTGATTTTAATTTCAAACTACTGGATAAAGAAGATAAAACCTGCTACCTGATTGGTGCAGAGCTGCTTGCGGAGGAAACGCAACAACAGTTGCACATGAAAGAAGGGAGTTTTATCTTAGATTATACTCCTTGGACGGTTAATCCAGCGAATCGTATTGTATTTGGTGATAAAGGATTTTATGCGAAAGATTTTGAGTTAGGCTACCAAAAAAGCCTTATTCGCTTAGCTTCAGAGGAAGAGAAAATGAATAGCCCATTGGCTGTGAATTTTGAAAACTTTAGTATTGAAGCGATAACGAAGATGATTCAGAAGGATAAGTTATTGGCAGGGGGAACTATTAATGGAGAAATTCACCTCAAGGACTTAACTTCTGATTTCCGATTTGTTTCGGATATTGATATCACAGATTTAGCAGTATATGAAATCGGATTAGGAAATCTTCATATTGGAGTGTCTAACCAGTCTTTGAGCCAGTATGCAGCCAATATAGTTTTAGAAGGAAAAGAAAACAAAATCAGATTGTTTGGTGTAACGGATGTAGACCAACAAAGTTTAGATTTGAAACTAGCAATAGATAAATTCCAATTGGAGGCTCTGGAGCATTTCAGTATGGGGAACTTGAGCAATGCGCAAGGGTATTTGTCTGGACAAATCGCACTAGGCGGAAAATATGATAAACCTACGATTTTAGGTGGATTAGATTTCAATTCAATTGGTTTCCATGTCAATCCAATTAATGCGGATTTTAAAGATATCAATGAAAAAATAGCGTTTACAGCACGCGGTATTGAATTAGATAAATTCAGTGTTACGGATTCGGAAGGTAACTTGCTTGTTATTGATGGGCAGATCCTTACTCAAACCTATTCTGATTTTAAATTTAATTTAGATATTAAAGCAGTCGATTTCCAAGCAGTAAACTCAACATCGAAAGATAATGATATGTACTATGGAACCTTGCTTTTTGATTCAAACCTTAAAATTAGAGGGGACTTAAATACGCCTAAAGTAACAGGACAAATTAGTATTGGTAAAAAGACCGATTTTACCATGGTTATGCCACAAGAAGATCCTTCTATCGCCGATCGAGAGGGAATTGTGGAATTTATTGATGAAGAGAGTTTACGACAAGCAGAATTGTTGAAATACCAGGATGATTTTAATCAGTCTACCTTGAAAGGAATGGATGTTTCAGTATCCATCATTGTAGATAAAGAAGCTACTTTTACCATGATTATGGATAAGAGCAGTGGTGATAAAATTGTACTAAAAGGAGAAGGTGATATTGTCGGAGGAATTGATCAATCAGGAAAAGTTTCCTTGACAGGACGTTATGAGTTTTCAGAGGGATCTTATGATTTATCATTTAATTTCTTGAAGCGTAAATTCTTAGTTGAAAAAGGAAGTTCCATTACCTTTGCGGGTGACCCAACGGATGCAATCCTTAACTTAACGGCTATTTACGAAACAAAAACAGCCCCAATTGATTTATTGCAGAATCAATTGGCAGCACTTTCACCAACTCAACAAAACATGTATAAACAACAGCTGCCTTTCCAAGCATTGTTAATGATGAAAGGCGAATTGTTGAAACCAGAAATTTCATTTGATATTCGATTGAAAGATGGGGTTACAAGTGCTTCTGGAGATGTGATTTCCAATACAAAATCAAGATTAGAACAGATTAGAGCAAATGAATCTGAATTGAATAAACAAGTATTTGCCCTATTGTTATTGAATCATTTTATAGGGGATAACCCTTTTGAAAGTAGCATGGGTGGATTAAGTGCAGGAACAATGGCTCGTCAAAGTGTAAACCGATTATTGTCAGATCAATTGAATAACCTCGCTAGTAACTTGATTCAAGGGGTAGAGTTAAACTTTAATCTAGAATCAACAGAAGATTTCTCTTCTGGTTCGAGAGAAAATAGAACAGATTTGAATGTTGCAGTTTCGAAGCGTTTGTTTTCAGATCGTTTGAAAGTAACCGTTGGAAGTAGTTTTGAAGTAGAAGGAAATCAACGCCAAAATGAACAAGCGGCAAATATCGCAGGAGATATTGAGCTAGAGTATGCCTTATCTAAAGATGGCCGTTATTTAATGCGTGTATATCGCAAAAACCAATACGAAGTAGCCTTGCAAGGACAGGTGATAGAAACGGGAGTAGGTTTTATTATTACCATGAGTTATGAGCATTTTAGAGAATTATTTGAACGCTCTAAAGACAAAAGACAATTGAAAAAACAGATAAGAGATGAAGCTAAAAAAGAAGAATAGTGTCCTATTATTGACCATAACTGGAATTGCAGGATTCTTTATAAGCTCATGTAGTTCCACGAAATATATTCCGGAGGATGATGCCTTGTACACCAAAGGCATTGTTGAATTAGAAGAAACGGAACTAGGGAAATCCAAGCAAAAAGAAATTGAAGAATCTCTGGAATCGCTCTTGCGTCCAGAACCGAATAGTTCTTTTTTAGGATTTCGCCCTAAATTGTTTTTTTACAATTTAGGTGGAGATCCAACGAAAACCAATAAAGTAAGGCGTTGGATGCGCAATTCTCTTGGTGAGCCTCCAGTGCTTTTCAGTCAAGTAGATTTGGAACACAACCGTGCTATTTTGGTCAATCGCATGGAAAACGATGGATATTTTAATGTTCGCGTGAAGGCGGATACACTCAAAGTAAGTGAAAAGAAAAAAGCAGCTCAATATACCATTGTACCAGGAACGCAGTTTACAATCAACGATGTTACGTTTTTGAATGATTCAACTCCGTTACAACAAGCTATTTACGACGCGGGAAATCGATGGACAAGATTAAGAAAAGACAAACCCTATAATCTGGAACAGATTAAAGAGGAACGCGTTCGATTTGATAACTATGTGAAAAATAAAGGATACTATTATTTTAGCCCAAATAACCTGTTAGTACAAGTCGATAGTACAGTAGGGAATCACAAGGTTAATCTATTTGTCAAAGTAAAAGAAGATACGCCTGTATTGGCTACGAAAGCATATACAATTAATAAGGTCTATATTTTCTCTGATTATTCTTTGGCTGACACGGATATTAAACGCGATATAAAAACGGCTCAAACCTATAAAGGATTTGAAATCATTGATCCTAAAAATAAATTTAAACCGAGCATCTATGATCGAACAGTTTATTTAGAAGAAGGCGAACTCTATAATCGAAATGACCACAATTTATCCTTGAATCGCTTGGTTAACCTAGGAGTTTTTAAATATGTAAAAAACCAGTTTGAATTAGCAGATACAGTAAATAATAAATTAGATGTTTACTATTTTCTAACACCAGATAATCCGAAATCCATTCGATTAGAGCTGTTGGGAAAAACAAACTCAGCCAGCTATAGTGGAGCGGAGTTAAATGTAAACTGGAGTCATAAAAACTTCTTGAAGGGAGCGGAATTGTTTTCCGTATCGGCTTATGGAGGAGCTGATTTCCAAATGTCTTCTAAAAACAAAGGATATAATGTCTACAAAGCCGGATTGGAAGCGAGTCTAACTTGGCCTCGTTTAATAGCTCCAGGTAATTTCCATTCGTCTAGTGGATATATCCCGCGTACAAAAGCAACGTTAGGAGGAGAATATTTAGAACGCAGCCAATTGTATTCGTTGACTTCTTTCAAAGGTTCTTGGGGATATATGTGGAAGGAAAATGTAAGGAAAGAGCATCATTTTAATGCGTTAGAAGTAAACTATGTAACGCCACAAAATGTAACAGATTTATACCGAGAAACAGCCGCAGGAAATCCATCTTTAGAAAGGGTATTGGATAAGCAATTGATTTTTGGACCTACGTATACTTATACGTATACCAATACCATGAACCAATACAAGAAACATACCATCTACTACCGTGGAGGTTTGGATTTCTCTGGAAATATTACAGGATTAATCATGGGAGCTGATGTAGATAAGGATAAAGAAAAATCCATCTTAGGCGTACCTTTTAGTCAATATGTGAAAACAGAACATGACTTTAGACATTATTTAAAGTTGAGTAGAACCTCTCAATTGGTGAGTCGTGTTCATGCTGGAATTGGGTATGCTTATGGGAATTCGAAGAACTTACCTTATACTAAGCAATTTTATGTAGGAGGATCAAATAGTATACGTGCATTTAGAGCGCGAACGTTAGGACCAGGAAGTTTTGATCCGAGTTCATTCGATGCTAAATTTATTCCAGATCAATCAGGAGACATGTTGTTAGAGTTCAACTTTGAATACCGAAAAAAATTAGTGAGTATTATTCACGGAGCTTTGTTTATTGATGGAGGAAATATTTGGAACCTAAATGAGGTGTCTGATAGACCAGGAGGGAAGATATCAGGTGATTTTTATAAAGAAATAGCTTTAGGAGCTGGAGCTGGACTTCGCTTTGATATTACATTTTTGGTGGTTCGTTTTGATTTTGCCTTCCCGCTTCGTGTACCTTATAATGAACCAGGAGAACGTTGGGTGGTAAAAGATATTAATTTTGGAAGTGGAAAATGGAGAAAAGACAACCTCATGTTCAACTTGGCAATTGGGTATCCATTCTAGTATTTGGGGAATATCTACCCACTTTGTGATGGGGATTTTACTAGAATGGCACACAGATAAAAAAAAGATATCAGCTTAAGTAGTTGATAAATAATAAATTATTTGATTTGAAGGTAAATTTGTATTTTTGGCACGCTTTTTTCTATATACTATAGCGTAAGGTGTTATACAAAAAAACAAATAAGTTGAGGAATCAACTTTAATTGCTAGAAAAAGAAAATTAAGTGTTTGTTTTAAAGAAATTTTATTACCGAACGAGGTAATAGGTTAGATCGTTAGTAAGGTGAAGAAGAGAAATCTTCAGGTAAATAGGGAGCTTAGGCTCCCTTTTACTGTTTATAGGAGGTTAAAGTTTTGCTACTTGTTAGTTTCTACAAAATAATTATATTAAATTTGTCTTTAGCCCTTAAATAAAGACGGATAAAATATGAGTCATAAAGTTCTTGTTATAGACGATGATGTACCATTTTGCGAAATGTTGAAAGCCTTTTTGACCAAGAAAGGTTTTGTTGTTATGAACGCCTTTAATTCCTTAGATGCAAAGAAAGCAATAGATGATACTTGTTACGATATTGTATTAACGGATGTAAGACTCCCAGATAGCGATGGAATAGAATTGCTGAAATACATCAAAGAAAAGTGTATCACTTCCCAAGTTATTTTAATGACGGGGTATACTGAAATCAAAACGGCAGTGAATGCCATGAAATTAGGTGCCTTTGATTATGTGGCTAAACCCATTAATCCAGATGAAATTGTTTTAACAATAAAACAAGCGCTAGATAAGAAAAGTAAAGGGGAAGATACGGTGAAACATGAAACGTCAAAATCGACTTCCATCGACTTATCTACAGATGAAACAGCTTTAGAAGAATATGTAAAAGGAGAAAGTAAAGTATCTTCACAATTACAAGAATATATCGAATTGGTAGCACCAACGAATATGTCAGTTTTGATTATTGGGGATAGTGGTACAGGAAAAGAAAATATAGCGCATTCGATTCACTTATTAAGTAAGCGTAGTAAAAAGCCATATATTGCTGTAGATTGTGGTGCAATTCCTAAGGATTTAGCGTCTAGTGAGTTCTTTGGTCATATTAAAGGATCTTTTACAGGGGCTGTTACAGATAAAATAGGGCATTTTGAAGCAGCAAATGGAGGAACTATTTTCTTAGATGAGGTTGGAAATTTATCTTATGAAGTACAAATACAATTGTTACGTGCTTTACAAGAAAGAAAAGTAAAACCCGTTGGTAGTAGTACAGAAATTGATGTGGATATTCGCGTCATTGCTGCAACAAATGAAGATTTACCAAAAGCAGTAAGAGAAGGAGAGTTTAGAGAGGATTTATATCACCGTCTAAACGAATTTGGTATTGTAGCTCCTCGCTTAACAGATAGAGGAAGTGATGTACTTTCTTTCGCTAAGCACTTTTTAAAGCATTCGAATCAAGAATTAGAGAAGGTTGTAAAAGGATTCTCTAGTGAAGTAGAACGTATTTTCTTGACCTATGATTGGCCAGGAAACTTGCGTGAAATGAAAAATATTATCAAACGTTCGGTTTTATTAACGAAAGGTGATTATATCGAAAAAGAGGTATTACCAGATGAAATGTTTGCTCCTAAGCCGATTGTTTCAGATGCTCCAAATGAAGAAGAAAGAGATTTAAAATTGTTCTCTTCGCGCAATGAAGAACAAGCGATACGCACAGCCTTGGAAAAGGTGAAGTTTAATAAAACGAAAGCGGCGCAATTGTTGGGAATTGACAGAAAAACATTATACAATAAAATGAAACTTTATAATATAGAGTTATAAGTAAAAAGGCATCTAAAATTGATTAGATGCCTTTTTTGTAAACAATTTTATGTAGTAAAGTAAAACACTATTTTCGCGTCACTTCTTCAATCAAATAAAAAATAGATTTGAAACTTCGATGACTATGTGCCGTTAAACCAATTTCACAAGTTCGACTAGTAGAAAATCCATCGGAACAAGTAGAGGGGATTTGTTGCGCAATGGTTTGGGTTCCATGTTGATTTAATTCAGGAAATGTAAATCCACGATCGCCCGCAAACCCACAACAGTTACTGTCAATATAGTTTACTTTTTTAGCACATTGTTTAGCAATATCTAGTAATTTTTCTTCTAAACCTAATTTTTTAACAGAACAGACCGGAAAAAGAGTTATTTCTTCTCGCGGATGGGTAATGGATAAATCAGGAAGAACAAAATCTAACATGAATTCAATGGGATCATAAAACTGAAAAGCCCCCGCTGCATGATGGTCGTGGTAGGTATAATGACACGGACTCATATCAAATAAAATAGGATAGGTACCATTTTCAGAAGCGGCTAACAATGCGGCTTCTAGTGCTGTGGACTTTTGTAATCCTTCTTCTTGAAATCCTTTGCTACTAAAGGGCATACCACAACATAGATTAGCGATGTTATCAGGATAAATGACTTCATAACCCGCACGTGCTAATAGCAGAACAGTCAAATCTTTTAAATCTAATTCATCTGAGGTATAATCTTTTGATTTACCCATCGTTCGATTGATACAAGAAGGAAAATAGACTACTTTTCGCTTGTTCTGTTTGTTTTCAACTGTTGGTTTTATTTTTGATTGAGTTCCAGTTGGCATGGCTGGATTCCATTGTGGAATTCGATCATTACTCCAAGCCCTCATTTTAGTTGATAAGCGCAACATATTGCGATTGCCCAAGGTATTTTGGAAGAAACGAACAAATTTTAAGCTGTAACGTCCCAATTGGGTAACGCGATCTAGATGTTCTACGAAATACAGGGCATCTTGATGATTTTTAGCCGTTAGGTTAGACGAACGCCAACTTTTGACATATTGGCCTGTGTCAATCTTAACAGGGCAAGCAATCGCACATAAACCATCTGTAGCACACGTATCATCCACAAAGTATTGTGCTTGCTTATGGAGCTGTTCTAATAAAAGAGGATTTTCTCCCGTTTGCTCTAAGCGCGCAATTTCTCTTCCTATTACAATGCGTTGACGAGGGGATAAGGTCAATCCTTCGGAAACACAATGCGATTCACAAAATCCACATTCAATACATTTATCCACTAGAGGGTGGGTAGCTGGTGTTGCTTTTAGGTTTTCTAAGTGAATCTGTGTATTGGCATTAATCATCACGCCCGGATTAATAACCTGATGCGGGTCAAAAATATGTTTAATGCGAAGCATCAAGGCATACGCTTGTGCACCCCATTCTTTTTCTACAAAAGGAGCCATATTGCGACCTGTGCCATGTTCTGCTTTCAGTGAACCATCAAACTGATGTACGACTAAATCTACAAGCTCGTCCATTAAATTGGCATAGCGTTGAATGGAGGCTGCGGTACTAAAATCTTGCGAGAAAACTAAATGTAAATTACCTTCTAAAGCATGCCCAAATAAAACAGCATCTTCATATTGATGTTTGGCAAAGAGCTGTTGTAAAGCAATACTCGCTTCTGCTAGTTGTTCTAACGGAAAAGCAACATCTTCAATAATACAAGTGGTGCCTGTTGCTCGAAGCGCTCCAGTGGTTGGTAATAAGCCATTGCGCGCTTTCCAATTGAAGGCATATTCTTTCGGATCAGAGGTAAATACAAATGGAGCTAAGGTAGAAAGAGAAGCCATTGCTTGTTGAACTTCGTCTTGTTTTTGTTCTAATTCCTCCTGATTATTTGCTTGTACTTCTACCAGTAACAGACAAGCGGAAGCAGGAAGTGTTTTAAAATAAGCGGGGGCTTGTGGTTCATCTTCAATGGAGCGAATGCTGTTTCGATCTAATAATTCTACCGCAGCCACGGGGCTTTTCTTTAAAAATGGAACAGCTTGACATGCAGTTGTGATAGAATCAAAGACCATTAAGGTACACGCCTTTTTTTTGAAATTAATTACGGTGTTATACGTAATAGTAGAAATAAAAGCAAGCGTTCCTTCTGAACCAATCATTAAGTGTTTGATGATATCAAATGGATCTTGATAATCAATAAATGCATTTAAGCTATAACCTGTTGTGTTTTTAATTTTATACTTGCGTTTGATTCGTTCGTAGAGGATTGAATCTTGTTGTATTTCGCTGTGAATGGCTTGAATTTCGGCTAGTATTTCTGGATGTTTGGCTGCAAATTCTTGTTTGCTATTGGAATCAGCGGTATCTAATACCGTTCCATCATAAAAAACAAGGCGAATATCCGCTAGGGTGTTGTAGGAGTTCTGCGCGGTTCCACAACACATTCCGCTGGCATTGTTTGCTGCGATTCCACCAATCATTGCGGCATTGATTGAACCAGGGTCCGGACCTATTTTGCGTCCATAAGGAGCAAGTAGAATATTGGCTCTTCCTCCAATGATACCTGGTTGAAAAGTAGCACGTAAACCGTTGTCTTCAATGTGATAGCCCTTCCAGTGATGCGTAGCTACCAATAGGATAGAATCCGTTATCGCTTGCCCAGATAAACTCGTGCCCGCAGCACGATAGGTGATGGGCAATTGATGTTGATGCGCTAAGGCAATCACTTGAATCGCCTCTGTTTCATCTTTTACTTCTACCACTATTTGAGGGTTTAAACGATAAAAACTCGCATCCGTGCCGTAAGCAATCGTTTGAATGGGGTCTGTAATAATTTGTTGAGAAGGGAGGAATTGCTCTAGTTCTCGCGCAAAAGAAGCATAGTTTTCCAATAACATAACCGTGTGTTTTATAAGCAGAAAGTTACGATAAAATTGAAAGAGATGTTTTTGACGGAATTAGTTTATATTAAGTTTAAATAGGGGTTAAGGGTTAAGGGTTAAGGGTTAAGGGTTAAGGGTTAAGGGTTAAGTCCCCGCCGCATAACCCATAACTCACATCCCATAACCCATAACTCCTAACCACCTTCTTCCCATTAATAAACAAACTCCAAAGGCACATCAATTTTCTTAGCGATGCGTTCAGCTTGCAAAGCACGTAGTTCTACTCGTTTAATTTTACCGCTAATTGTTTTGGGTAATTCAGTTACAAATTCTATTCTACGCGGCATTTTATATGGAGCGAGATGTTGACGGGAAAATTGAAATAACTCCTGTGCTAGTACTGCATTAGCTTGTTGAATATCTTTGATAATGACAAAAGCTTTAACTTCAAATCCCTTGACTTCATGTGGACTTGCTACAACAGCAGATTCGATTACAGCAGGGTGTTCAAGTAAAACACTCTCTACCTCAAATGGGCCAATGCGGTAATCGGATGCTTTAATTACATCGTCATCGCGACCAATAAACCAGATATAGCCATCCTCATCTTTGTAGGCCTTATCTCCAGTGAAATAAACCCCATTTTTGAATACCTGCTTTTGACGTTCTTTATCATACATGTATTCCTTGAAAATTCCGTTGATCTTTTTTGTATCTGTTTTGACACAGATATTTCCTTCTTCATTCGTAGGGAGCTCTCGTCCCTCATCATCAGCAATGATTATATCATATAAAAAAGTAGGTTTCCCCATGGAACCATATTTCAGTGTTGCATTAGGATAATTGGCAACCATACACGTACTTTCCGTTTGACCAAATCCATCTCTAATATATAGTCCTGTTGCTTCATACCACTCTTCAATAATTTCAGGATTTAAAGGTTCACCTGCAGCTACACATTGGCGCAAGCTAAATTGGTAAGCGGATAAGTCTTCCTGAATAAAGAAGCGGAGCACAGTAGGAGGCGCACAAAGTGTAGTAATTTTGTGCTTTTCAATTAAAGAAAGTGTTTTAGCCGCATTGAAACGCTCTTTCGTGTGATAGGCAAAAATCGTAGCCCCGACATTCCACGGAGCAAATAAACTACTCCACGCAAATTTAGCCCATCCAGGTTGGGAAATATTATAGTGAATATCCTCTTTTTTGAGCCCAATCCAAGCAGCAGTAGTTAGATTTCCGATAGGATAGCTCAATTGAGTATGACATACAATTTTGGGCATGCCTGTAGTTCCAGAAGTAAAAAATAAGAAGAGGTTATCATCAGGTTTGGTTTGAGCTGCTTCGGCTTCAGTATCTTGCTCGTCTAGAACAGATAAAGGATACCACCCCTCGCGATGTCCATCGATAATGATTTTAATCGGAATGTTGAGGTTTGCCGCTTTTTCAGCTTCATCAATTTTTTCCACATTATCCGCATCTGCAAGGATAACTTTAGGCATAATCTTCTCAAAGCGATATTTCAAATCATTTACACCCAGAATACTCGCAGCAGGTGATAAACGATATCCTCCTTTAATTGCTGCAAGATGAGTGACCCAATTGATGCGTTGTAACATCATTTGAGTGAGAATTACATCTTGTTGTTGAATTCCTTTTTGACGAAGGAAATTTAGCAATTGATTGTACCGGTTGTAAAGGGTTTGAAAGGTGTAATGCTCTGTTTTTGTACCATCAGTCCAAAGGAGCGCAGTTTTATCGGGATGCTCTTTGACGTTAATCCCTTCAAATATTTCGGTTACCCAATTAAAATATACAGGTTTCTCTACCTGTAGGTCGTGTAAAGCATTAAAATTCTCTTCGGCAATGAAGTTTCCAATGCTTTTAAATAAATTTTTCATGTTTGGTTGTTTTTTGTGGTAGTATAAGATACACAAAAGGATTGAAAATTAGGACGATGAACGAGTTGATTTTTACTTTTTAGCAGGTGAGGGGGATAAAAAAATAGAAAAGAGTATGTAATTTTAGTAGGGGTA
Source organism: Myroides sp. TSA_177.3 (assembly GCF_052691955.1). NCBI lineage: Bacteria > Pseudomonadati > Bacteroidota > Flavobacteriia > Flavobacteriales > Flavobacteriaceae > Myroides > Myroides sp. TSA_177.3. The sequence continues at coordinate 64,670 of NZ_JBQZGD010000013.1, read as the reverse complement.
GTTATTTTTTAATTAAAAACAGTAAAAGGATATAAAACAAATAACTATTGAATATAGTCTGTTAAAAAGTAGAAAATACAGTTTTAATTTCTAATAAAACAAAGTATTTATTGCTGTATGTTATGTGGGGTTTTTGTTCATTTTTCAAATAAAATACCCTTATTATGTATTTTTTTAAAATAAAATAACATTTCGTTGCAATATGATTAATAAATTTTCGTTTTCTTTGGTACAAACCAAGAAACTAAATGTTATTATGAAGACATACTCCTTAAATGAAATAAATGATATTCTTAATGGAAGCATAATAGGAACAACAGTAAAACAAATTCACGCAGCGGAACAGTTAGACAAAGCACAAGATGGTCAAATTTCCTTTATCGGAAATAAAAAATATGAACGCCTATGGGCGAATTCCAAAGCGAGTATCGCCATTGTGAATCGTGATATTTCCATTGTACCTGGAGACGATCGAGCGTTTATTAAGGTTGATAATGTCGATTTAGCGATGTCTCAATTACTTGCTTTTTTTGCACCTAAATTACCTCATGTAAAAGAGGGAGTTCACCCAAGAGCCAATGTTGATGCTACTGCACAAATTGGAGAGGGAGCGCAAATTGGAGCAGGATCTTATATTGGAGAGCATGTAATTATTGGAAAAAATGTTGTGGTATATCCTAATGTGACGATTTTAGACCATGCTGTTATTGGAGATAATACCGTTTTATGGTCTGGAGTAATCGTTCGTGAGCGTACTCAAATTGGGCATCATTGTATTATTCATCCAAATGCTGTTTTAGGAGCAGATGGATTTGGTTTTTGCCCTTCTGAAAAAGGGTTGGTTAAAATTCCTCAAATTGGTCATGTGGAGATTGGTAATCATGTGGAGATTGGAGCGAATTCTTGTGTAGATCGCGGTAAGTTTAGTGCAACGATCATTGGAGATGGTTGTAAAATAGATAATTTAGTTCAAATTGGGCATAATTCGGTCCTTGGTAAATGTTGTATCATGGCGGGTAATAGCGGATTAGCAGGGTCTGTAACCTTGGGTAATTTCGTAGTGATTGGCGGAAGTGCTTCAATCAAAGACCACGTTACATTAGGAGATGGTGTTGTAGTAGGAGCAGGATCTGGTGTAACAGGTGACGTAGAAGCAGGAAAAACCGTTTTAGGATATCCAGCTTTAGAAGCTAAAACAACCTTAAAACAATGGGCCTTCTTGAAGCAATTAGTAAAAAGTTACAATACAAAAGGATCATAGGTCGTTTGCATCATTTGATTTTTGTAAAGTGATAAAGACAAAATAGTATAAAAAAAGCCTTGTGAATTCACAAGGCTTTTTTTTATAATTCTTCTCCAGCTTTTTGCTTATTTTCATGAATCATTTTCAAATCTTCTGATTCAATCTTATTTCCTTCTAAGTCATATTTTGTGTCTTTTTCTGGAATAGTAAAAGCCTTTTTATTTGATTTATAAAGTGGGATGAAGTAACTCACAGTATAATTAAAACCAACTCCAATGGCTCCACTATACTTCCTATTATATCCCGGAATATAGAGGTTTTCAAAATCATCAGGTTGTTTTTGAGAAATTAAGCCCGTTAAACGAAGACTGAATCCCATAAAAACATTGTTGAATACTCTCGTTTTTACTCCTGCAACAAATTCTATCCAATGTGCAGATAAACCACTGTATTTTTTATTTACTGGAATCGCAGGATTCTCAAAATAAGGATTGGTTGTATATGGTTTATACCAATCTAAGTTCTGAGAAAAAGTAGAAAAACCATAACGTCCCCCTACGTATATTTGGTCCTCACGATCCAACCAGTTCTCATGGAGGTTGTAATCAACCCCAATACGAAGGTAAGTTCCATTGGTGGTATAACCATAGGTACTCTCCGTTTTATTCAATTTGTCATGACCTAATTCAGCCACGGCAAATAACTTTTTAGTCAATCGATAATCTCCAACAACTTCAAATCCATTGTAGGTTTTATCATACATGGAACGAGTGATTCTAAATAAATCCGCACCTAAGCGTAAACCGTAACGTTGAGGGTATTTTGGTGGCACTTGAGGTGCCATATGTGTCGTCGTTTTTTCTGTGGTTTCTTCCGTTTTCTTTTGGGCTAAACTTACAACTGAAAACAATAGAATTATACCACTAGTAATATACTTTAAAATGGGCGTCATTTTCATTTTCTAAATTGTTTTCGATTTCGTTCGTTTCAGTTCTATAAAGTTTAATCCAATTCCCTTTTGTTACATTGGCTTGGCCATTTAAGAGTGGAGAAGTACCATCTTGAAGTAAAGAAAAAGTAGAAATATAACCACAAGCTTTATTCAAGTAACGCGTGTTCACTCTGTATTTCAAGGAAAGCGTATCGCGAATAATCAGCGTTTCTTTTCCTTTTACTTCTTGAATTTGCAGTACCCAATCAGTTGCTGGCTGATCCAGACGAAGGGGCAATAATAACGTATTCCCCGTACTGCGAATGGTATCTGGAATACCTATTGCATAGGCCTCAACTAAACCATTTTTGGCAACTTCTTGATCTTCATAGTTGAAGAATTGAATTTTATAATTAGGAGTTGTTGGTTCTTCCTTGCCACATATATCATCTTTCTCACAAGCTACAAATGCAAGAGTAGCAAGGCATAGAAAAGAGGCGATAACCATTATTTTTTTCATAAAGGAATAAGTCTAACGAATAGTAATAGCACCAAAAATACTAAAAACAAACCAAACGATTTATATTCTTAAGATTGGTTTTGCAAATAAGTAGGAATAAAATGATTTCATTTAAAGAATCAGAAGACAGCTTCTGATTCTTTAAATGAAATAAGCGGCAACTACACCGAGTAATATGGCTATTAATTTATTGATATTGAATTTGTGGTCTTCGTTACTTTCAAAAATAATAGTAGAGGAGATATGGAATAAAATTCCAACTACAACAGCTGAAATTTCTGCATAGTACGTGCTCAAAATAGGAACATTACTTGAAATTAAAGTACCTAAAGGTGTCATAATGGAAAACAACATCATAAACACAAAAACCATTTTTTTATTCATTTGGGCATTGATGAAAAAAGCCGTTAGAATAATGGCAATCGGTAAATGATGAATTCCAATTCCTAAGGCCAACTCACTGTGTTGACTGATAGGCATTCCTTCAAACAAAGCGTGGATACACAAACTGATAAACAACAACCAAGGGATGCGTTCTAGTTTTTCATGTCCATGAACATGTCCATGTTCAGCACCTTTAGAAAAATATTCTAGGATAATCTGAAACACAATACCTGCCATGATGAAAAATCCAATTCTCCCTGCGCCACTGTGATCATGATCATGTACGTGATCTCCTTCCATAACGAGATGACCAATAGCAGCCTGATAGACATCAGGTAATAAATGAGTCACTGTTATCGTTAGTAAAAAAGAACCACTAAACGCCATCAATAATTTGATGTGTTTTTTGTTCTTGGGTTGAATGAGTAGTGCAATTAAATATCCAATAATTACAGCTAGTAAAGGTACGATATACGCCATCGGCTTATTTAAAGATCATGATTAATCGATCAGATTCGTTTGGATAGAATTTTCTTAATTTATAATCACCAAAAACATCAAGTAAATAAATTTCATTTTCATTCATCATTTGCTCAAAGTCTTCTAAAGTAAAAGCTTTCACACGCTCTGAATAAGCGTGATCTTCTCCATCGGCTTGAAAGCGAATATCTTTGATGATATACCCGTTTTCTACTCTGCGTTCAATGTGAAATTCAATACCATCAACTGTTTTAATCTCAGATGGAACTAAATTAGCAATTACTTTGTTTACATTCATAAAGTCAATTACAGCTAATCCATAATCGGATAAGCTATCATGCATGGCTTTTAATGCTTTGGTGTTATCTTCTGGATTACTAAAATAACCAAAACTTGTGAATAAGTTAAAAATAGCTTCGTATTTATTTTCTAAAGGCTCACGCATATCGTGTACCTCAAAATGAAGCGTGTCATTTTCCGCTACTTTAGCTGCTTCAATACTGTTTGCAGATAAATCTGCGCCTACCACATCATAACCTAAGCTGTTAAGGTAAATGGCGTGACGGCCTTTACCACAGGCTAAATCTAAAACTTTAGAATTTTCGGATAAGTTTAAATAATGGGTAAGGTTATCTATAAAAAGTTGTGCTTCATCATAATCTCTATCCTTATATAAAATGTGATAATAAGGGGTATCAAACCACGATGCATACCAAGCTTTCTTCTGTTCAGACATAGTTTTAATTTAAATCTTTTATTAGCTTGCAAATTTACTTTATTTTTGCACATTTGGATAACGAATACAATTATTCCTTATAGCGATATAAAAAAATGGAAAATTTTAAAATGGTAGCTAAAACGCTTTTCGGTTTAGAAGAGGTTTTAGCGAAAGAACTACAGCTTTTAGGAGCAACGAAAGTGAAGGAAGGAACTCGTATGGTGAGTTTCGAAGGAGATAAAGGATTTTTATACAAAGCGAATTTAGCTTTGCGTACCGCTTTGAAAATCTTAGTTCCAATTAAACAATTTGCTGTTTATAACGAAAGTAATCTTTATAAAGGAATTCAAAGTATTGATTGGAGTAAATATATCGGTGCACATCAGTCGTTTGTGATTGATTCAACCGTGTTTTCGGATCAGTTTAACAACAGTTTATTCGTATCATTAAAAGCAAAAGATGCTATTGTCGATCAGTTTAGAGATAAATTTGACAAGCGTCCGAATGTAGATAAAGATTTCCCAGATTTGCGTATTAATGTGCATATTCAACGTGATTTATGTACGGTTTCACTAGATTCTTCGGGTGCTTCTTTACACCAAAGAGGATATAAAACAGCAACTAATATTGCACCAATTAACGAGGTATTAGCAGCGGGAATGTTGTTGTTATCTGGGTGGGATGGAAGAAGCCACTTCATGGACCCTATGTGTGGTTCAGGAACTTTGTTAATCGAAGCAGCCATGATTGCATGTAATATTCCGGCGAATATCAACCGAAAAGAATTTGCTTTCGAACGTTGGAATGATTGGGATGCAGATCTATTTGAGGTCATTCAAAGTTCACTGCTTAAACGCGTACGCGAATTTCATTATACGATTCAAGGGTATGATAAAGCACCTTCTGCAGTAATGAAAGCCCAAGATAACGCTCGTAATGCAAATTTAGAAGAATACATTAAGATAGAAAACCTAAACTTTTTTGAGACTTCAAAAGAGGTAGAAGGACCTTTACATATGGTGTTTAACCCACCATATGGAGAACGTTTAGATATTAATTTAGAACGTTTTTACCGCGAAATCGGAGATACTTTAAAACAAGGGTATCCAGGAACAGATGCTTGGTTCATTACCGCTAATATTGAAGCTTTAAAATATGTTGGTTTACGCCCTTCAAGAAAAATTAAATTATTTAATGGTAAATTAGAGGCACGTTTAGCTAAATACGAACTCTATGAAGGAAGTAAAAAGGGAAAATATATGAATCAAAATTAAAAAACGATGAGTGTAGGAACTAAAACAATATTGTTTCAATTTGTGAGCTTTGCCGTACTGTTTCTTTTAGCACGAACTGGTTTGGCGTATTTTACCGATTTATCGGGTATATGGCTACCCATTGTTAGTGCTATTGTAGCAACTGTTTTTGCTCCACAATTTAAAGTTTTTAAAACAGATGAAGGAGATAAAATCTGTGTGAAATGGATTTTTCTAAAAGGCGTAAAAGTCTTGAACTAATAAAAAAAAGGAAGCGTAGTGCTTCCTTTTTTTTGTGGGTTGAGAGTTAAGGGGGAAAGAAGAAAAGAGAGAAGATGAGATGATGAGAAGGTGAGACGATGAGGTGGTGTGATGTAAAACCCCGTAGTGGCAAATGGCAATTTGCCAAGTAACTAGATAAAAAGTCTGGGCAAACCTCATAAAAACAGCATTTCTTCATTAATCGATAAATCTTACAACTTCACAAACCTCACAAAAAACAAATCTCACAAAAAACAAATCTCACAAAGCACAAACCTCACAAAAAGCCCCCTCACAAACCCCCTCCCAATTGTTAAAATACTTCTTAACTTAAGTAAAGGAAAATCTACTTAGACTTGTCTACTTTTGTGGTGTAAAAAAAAGGAAATGATACGATTATTTACAGCTGAAGACAGCAAAGAAGTGGTTGAGCTTTGGTATGAAGCTTCGGTGATAGCTCATGATTTTATTGAAGCAAGTTATTGGCAAGAGAAAAAGGCTGATATGGAGCAGATTTATATTCCCAATAGTGAAACTTATGTATATGAAAAGGAGAAACATATTGTGGGTTTTGTATCTTTGATAGAGAATTATATCGCAGCGATATTCGTTGCTCCAAGTGAACAAGGAAAGGGAATAGGGAAGGAATTGATGCAATTTATTAAACAAAAACGTTCGACTCTAGAGCTGGGGGTTTATGTGAAAAATATCAATTCTATTGCCTTTTATGAAAAGGAAGGGTTTGTAGTCGTAGAAGAAAAAATTGATGAATCAACTGGAGAACGAGAAGTTGTGATGGAATATAAATAGAAATGATATCCTTTCACCGAACAGATTTACCTTTAGAAGAAGAATTAAGTGATGTTAGCGTAGCTTTAATTGAGCAAACACTTACACCTATCGTTTTACCTAAAGGTTATCGGCTGTTGGAGGATAAAGAAGGTATAAAGCATGCGTATCTCATTAAAAAAGGCATTGTACGCATCTTTATTACGACAGAGGATAAAGAAATGACATTCGAATTTGCTCGAGAAAAAGATATTTTAAGTACTTCTTTGGGCTATTTTTATCAAGCTCCAAGTTATGAGCGTTTTGAGTTGCTAGAAGATGCAATTCTTTATCAGATTGATCTCGTGGCAATGAAGCAGCTTTTTTATGAATCTATTGAAATATGTAATTGGGCACGACAATTTACAGAACTCAACGCCATCAAAACACAAAAGCAATTGATTGATATGTTAGTCTTAACGCCAGAAGATCGTTATTTGCAGTTAATGAAATATGATAAAACACTCTTTCAACGGGTTCCATTGAAACAGATTGCCTCCTATATTGGTATATCTCCCATTTCATTGAGTAGAATTCGAGCGAGAATAAAATAGAAAAGCGGTTGTACAACCGCTTTTATTATATCATTTGACTAAATTCAATTAAAGATTCGTGAATCTGTTGCATGCCTACCGATGCTTTTTCTGCAATGACTTCAATCTTGTGATGGAAGTGTTTAGTAGAAGCAGGATGCAAATCAATGTAGTAAACTAAAACATCTGGTTTTGCAAAATCAAGCAAGGAAGCTGCAGGATATACTTGCAAGGAAGTTCCAATAATTAAAATCACATCCGCTTCTTCAACATAAGGAATCGCGCGTTCTAATTCTGGAACCATTTCTCCAAACCACACAATATGTGGGCGTAGACCATGGCCGTGTTCATTGTGATCCAACGCGGTTAAGTCAGTGGTCCAAGAATAAACCAGCTGTTCATTTACTTCGCTGCGCACTTTGAGTAATTCACCGTGTAAGTGAATAACATCTTTACTTCCTGCACGTTCGTGTAAATCATCGACATTTTGAGTAATGATAGTGGTTTTAAAGTGTTGTTGCAATTCCGCAATAGCACGATGAGCTGCATTTGGTTCACACGTCAGCAATTGTCGACGTCGATCGTTGTAAAACTTTAAAACCATTTCTTTGTTTTTTGCCCAACCAATAGGAGAAGCAACTTCCATAATATCGTGACCTTCCCATAAGCCATCAGCATCGCGAAAGGTTTTGATTCCACTTTCTGCACTCATTCCCGCTCCTGAAAGCACCACTAAACGTTTTTCCATAATATTCTTACCTTTGCATTTTTGAATAAAACTAAAGATATAATGAATATTTCAAACAAGCTATTTCAAGACGTTGAATACTTAGCTTATTTAGAAACTTTTTTGACAGAGAACCGAGTGGAGCGATTCAAAGAAGTTTTATCGAATCGAACCAACCATATAACGGTTGTAGCAGAAGATGTTTATCAATTGCATAATACTAGTGCTGTTATGCGTAGTTGTGAGGTATTTGGTGTCCAAGGGCTTCACGTCATTGAGCAAAAATTTGGCAAGCGAATTGATAAGCAAATCGCACTTGGAGCAGAGAAATGGGTGGATATTCATCGGTATAATTCTGTACAAGGTAGTATTGATGCAATTAAAGCAAAAGGATATAAAATAGTTGCTACAACGCCACATGGAACTGCACAAAGTTTAGATAAATTTGATTTATCAGAACCAGTAGCTATCTTTTTTGGTACAGAAAAATCGGGATTGTCGCCTGAAATTATTGAACAAGCTGATGACTATATTACAATTCCAATGGTCGGATTTACCGAAAGTTTGAATATCTCAGTTTCTGCCGCTATAATCATTCAAAGTTTATCTACGCGATTAAGAGAATCAGCTATTCCATGGCAATTGTCTGAAGAAGAACTATTGGCAAAACGAATCGATTGGGCTAGAAAATCTATTAAAGATATTGATTTTGTGACTGAACGCTATTTGGAGAATAGTAATAGTGGAGAGGAGTAAACTTAAAATATATACCTAAAAAAAAGGTTCAATCTTATCGATAAGATTGAACCTTTTTTTATAGGATATTTGATATTTCACTACTGTTTATTTCCTCTTTTTCTGATTCGCATATTGATAAATTCCACAACAAGTGAAAAGGCAATAGCAAAGTAGAGGTATCCTTTCGGAACAGCACCCACATCTTGTCCTGCTAATTTCGCGTCAGATAAGTGCATACTTTCTGTAGTAAGCATAAATCCAATTAGAATAAGGAACGATAGGGCTAAGATTTGAATCGAAGGGTTATTGTTGACAAAGGTTCCAACAGGAACAGCAAAAATCATCATAACCGCTACAGAAACAATTACTGCTGCAATCATAATGTACAAAGCACCTTCCAGACCATTGGTCATACCTACAGCAGTAAGGATACTATCTACAGAGAAAATCAAGTCAATCAATAAGATTTGAACGAGAATATTTCCAAATGATTTTGTAGCAATTTGCTTAGCATTAGGCGTAGAACTAACATCTTCTGCTACCTGAACATGGGCAACTTTTTCGTGTATCTCTTTGGTGGACTTGTAAATTAGAAAGATTCCTCCTGCTAATAAAATAAGAGCCTGGCCATTGAAATGAGCACTGAACCAACCCCAATCGACACTAAAGAGTGTTGCTTTCATTTTGATTAGCCACGTGATAGCAAATAGCAAACCTATTCGCATAAACATCGCTAAAAACAAACCGATTTTAGTCGCTTTTTTTCTTTTTTCTTCTGGGAGTTTCCCCGTCACAATGGAAATAAAAATGACGTTGTCAATTCCTAGAACAATTTCTAAGAAGGTTAATGTAATAAACGCTACGATAGCGTCAGCTGTTAAAAAAATTTCCATATAGAGATAGGATTATAGTTCTCCAATTTTTTTAAGGTTTCCGCGCTCTTTTCTCGCGTCACCTACTAAGCCATATTCAAAAACGCAACTATCGCCATCGGTTGTAACAATTTTGATACCCACTGCTTTTTTCTCTGCCATGTTTTTAGGATTTTTCTTTTGTAAAATAAATTCACAATCATTAATCCATCGAATACTTGAGGTGTCAACTCTCCCTTCAAATTCCTCTATTTCATATTCAGCTGTACGAATAAAAGTGGATCTTTTTTCAACACCGTCAATTTCGGTAACAAACTCAAATTTTCCTGTTCGGAAGTTTGCGCAATTGCGCTCTTGTTGATAGCATGAAGCAAACAAGGCAAAGCAGGGTAAAAGATAGAATAGTTTAGTTTTCATAGAATAATTATTTCCCAAATAATGATTTCATAATGGTGTTAATACCTTTAAAAAGTAAAAACATAGAAGATAAACAAATGATACATCCTAATGCAAAGACTGGTATAAAAAACGGATTAGCCTGGTTTTTTAACGAGCTGTGAATTACAATGGGGCCAAGAAACAATAAAGGCAGTGTAATAGCAAGATATTTAACTCCTTTTTGTAATACTTTTCGATTTGTACCTTGAGGTTCCATACTGTTTATAATTTATAATGATCTAGTGCCGAACGGACACTTTTGTATTGATTTAATAGTTGAGTAGCTTCTGCTTTACTCACTTGTAATTCTTCCTGTAGCATAGCAATACCGCGTTGAATTAATTTGGCATTGGTCATTTTCATATCTACCATGCGATTGCCTTTTACCCTTCCCAGTTGAATCATGGTAGAGGTAGAGATCATATTGAGTACCAATTTTTGAGCTGTTCCAGCTTTCATGCGAGAACTGCCTGTGACAAATTCTGGACCTACAATCACTTCGATAGGGTATTGTGCTACTTGACTCAAAGGACTATTGGGATTACACGTGATACACGCCGTTGGAATCTGATGGGCTTGACAAGCTTCTAAAGCTTTGATGACATAGGGTGTTGTTCCAGAAGCTGCTATCCCAACGACGAAATCGTTATCGTTGATTTGATAAGCTTGTAAATCCACCCATCCTTGATTGGGGTTATCTTCTGCATTTTCTACTGCATGGCGAATAGCATGATCACCACCAGCAATTAATCCAATAACTAAATCAGGAGAAACACCATAAGTAGGTGGGCATTCTGAAGCATCTAATATCCCTAATCGACCTGAGGTTCCCGCGCCAAGATAAAATAAACGCCCCCCTTTTTTGAGTTGCTCTACAATTTTATGAACGGCAACTTCTATCTGAGGAATAGCCTTTTCAACAGCTAACGGAACTAGCTGATCCTCTTTGTTGATATTCGTCAATAGCTCCTGAACAGACATTTGCTCTAAATGATCATACGTAGAAGATTGCTCCGTAATTCTGATAAAATCCACTGGTATCGCTTTTTTGGGTTGATACAAAAATACTCAAAATAGTTTAGATTTAATATGGCTGAAAGGGAATTCCATTTTCTATTTTAGCAACGTAATTTTCTGTTTATCAAGCCAAAAAAACGCCAGTAGAAAAATAGACTTTTCTACTGACGTTTGACGTAAATCATTGAAAATTAAAGACAAATATTTTAAAATTCAATTCAATTGTACTACTATACTTGGAGAATCATAGTAGTATATTGAAACTGAAGTACTACTTTTTGTAAACTAACCTTTCGTTTAAGCGGAATGTATCAGTGAATGACGTTCTTTCCGATGCTACAACAGATGAAAATTGTCCATCAACAATTGAAAATGCTCCAATAAATACATGTTGGCTAGGGTCGTTACCACTTCCAGGATTTTCATCTGCGAATTTCCCCATCATATGGTCGGATAAACGAATACTTGTACCTCCAACTATTACATTTACAATATATTTACTACCTGCTTCTGCATTCGTACATTTGCTGTATAAATCAACATAAATGGCATATTCACCATCTTCTAATTGATGAAAATAGATGTTTTCGTTTTTAATACCATCCAATTGACAACCTGGATTGGAATCAATATCTAATTCTGCAATTTCAATCCCTTCTGAATTATATAAATGCTTGTTTCCATAATAGATACGATTGCTATCTTTTTTCACTAAGTGTAAATCCACATCATCTTCTTTATCCCATGATAGTGAAATTTGCAATTCACCAGTACCAGCTGGAATTAATTGGAATTCTCTGTAGTAGACTACTGTTCTTGTACCATCTGTGATGTAGCCAACAATTTGCAATTCAAAAACTTCTAAATCTAGTTTTTGAGATAAGTCTAAAACTACCTCATAACTATAGAGTAGATCTCTTGTTTGATTTTCATTAGTTGTTTTAAATTCATAAAAACCATCATGTCCTTTTAGACCAATTAAAATCGATTGAAGTTCTGCAGTACTTGTAATCGTCATAATAGCTTTTCCTCCGTTGATAACGAAATTATTGACATTAATTTGATTAATAGCATCCTTTTCACCCCCTTGAATAGTTCCTGGCTTGAAAGTAGCTCCTTCAATGTCAAAGAATTTATCCTTTAGGGTATTTGGAACTTCAACTTCCTCAATTTCTGTTGTGTTGGAATCATCACTACTACATGATGCTGTACTAAAAAGTAAAAACCCTGCTAGGGTGCATAATAAAAATTTCTTTTTCATAGCTTTTATTTATTTGATATTAATTAAAACTGTATTTTCTTTTCTTTTTCAGGACAAACATAGATATAATTTTATGTATAAAATAAAATAAATTATTACTTTTTAGTATAAGATAGTTTGTTAATGTGGTTATTGTTTAAAATAAATTTAATAAAAAAGTAAAAAACAGAAATAAATGTAAAAGCTAAGAGTTTTTTGCTAACAGATTGTTTTGTAAAAAGTTAAAAAAAAGTTTTTTTAGATTGTGTTGAAAATGAGGTTGTTTTGAGAAAAATGAGTGAATAGTACAAAAAGGGGCGCATAATTATGCGCCCTTACTATATTGTAATAAAAGTTATTTATCTATTACACTTGATACACAAATGCATTAATATTCATTCCTGCTCCAACAGAAGCAAACAAGAGATAATCCCCTTTTTCGAAACTGTGGTTATCCAATTGTTTATTGACAATCATATCATATAATGTAGGAAGTGTAGCTACGCTGCTATTTCCTAATTTTTGAATATTCATCGGCATAATATGTTCAGGCATGCTTTTGTCGTATAGCTCATAAAAGCGCTTAACGATAGCTTCATCCATTTTCTCATTGGCCTGATGGATGATAATTTTTTTGATTTGATTGATGTCTACACCACTGTCATCCAGACAAGCTTTCATCGCTTTGGGTACTTCTGTCAAGGCAAATTCATAGATTTTACGGCCTAACATCTTAATGTAACGTGTATCCTGTTTTGGTTCTTTTTTATAGGATTCACCAAAGTGAATATAATAAGCTTCATCTGCAGTGAAACTACAGCTTTTTGTTGCGATAATTCCCCCCGGTTCATCCGTTACTTCTAATACTGTAGCACCAGCACCATCTGCGTAAATCATAGAATCCCTATCGTGTAAATCAATCACGCGAGATAACGTTTCTGCACCGATAACCAAACAGTATTTAGCAATACCTAATGACATATAAGCGTAAGCTTGAATGACACCTTGTAACCAACCTGGACATCCAAAAAGCACATCATAAGCAACGCAATTGGGGTTTTGAATTTTGAGGTTGTGCTTCACGCGTGCAGCTAAACTGGGAACGATATCCGATTGATCAGTACCGTATTTCATATCCCCAAAATTATGTGCAAAGATGATATAATCTAATTTTTCAATGTCTATTTGTGCATTTTCAATGGCACGTTGCGCAGCAAGGGTACCAATATCCGTGGTTGTTAAGTTAGAAGTGATATAGCGTCTTTCCTGGATACCTGTAATTTGCTCCAGCTTCTTTGCCACTCTTTCGTTGGAATCTTTCAAAGGTTGACCGTTTTCATCGCGAAAGTCGAACTGATGAAAATCGTTGTTGGTCACAACTTGTGTAGGAATATAACTCCCTGAACCTTTTATTTTAACAGCCATAATTTAACGTTTTTTGAAGTAATTAAGAATAGTATTGTAATTACTCCGAGATTAGATGAATTAGTTTAGATAATTTGTACTACTAAGGTACAGAAACCTCCTGTTTCAAGCACTTAAATAAAAGTGAAATTATACATAATATAGCTTAAATTCAGTTAATGAGAAGGGTATAAGATGTACAACGTTTGATTAGTGATGGTTATTGCTTTCTATTCTTTAATATATTAATCTATAATAAGTGAAAAAGTATTTTTAATTCTTTAATTTAGTGAAAATTAAAAGTTAAAGAGGAGTATGGCAACAAAAAAAGAGCAAGTAGCTTATATTACAGGAGGTACAAAAGGTATAGGAAAAGGAATTGCACAAGCATTACTAGCAGCGGGATATCGAGTGGCTATTTCTGGTCGTTCCTTAGAAGAAGTAGAGCGAATAGCTCGCGAATTGGGAACGACGGATCAAGTTTTAGCCCTTGCTTCTAATGTAACACAATATGAAGATGAAGTACAAGCAGTAGCTAAGATTGTTGAAAAATTTGGGCGCTTAGATGTGGTGATCGCCAATGCAGGCGTAGGTATTTTTGCTTCGATTGAAGAGCTGTCGATTGAAGATTGGAATACCATGATAGACACCAACCTAACAGGAGTTTTTCATACATTGAAAGCGAGTGTCGCTCAATTGAAACAAAATAAAGGATATTACATCAGTGTAGCGAGTTTAGCAGGGATTAATTTCTTCGCCACAGGAAGTGGGTACAATGCAAGTAAATTTGGTGTGGTAGGATTCACACAAGCAGCTATGCTTGATTTGAGAGCACATGATGTAAAAGTAACGACTATTTTACCTGGTTCTGTGACCAGTCATTTTAATAACCATGAACCCAATGAAAAAGACGCATGGAAAATTCAACCAGAAGATATTGGGGAATTAGTGGTCGATTTATTGAAAATGAATCCACGTGCTTTACCAAGTAAGATTGAAATTAGACCTTTAAAAACAAGTTAACCCATATAGAAAAGAATATGCAAGATTTAGGAAAATTTATTTTACGATTAGGAGTAGGGGGATTGATGATTTTTCATGGGATTCACAAAATTATCCACGGACACGATATGATTATTGAACAATTAGCAGCCAAAGGATATCCTACTTGGTTGTGGTTGGGAGTTCCTGTAGGAGAAATTATTGCACCGATCCTTTTAATTGTAGGTGTTTTTACTCGTTTATCCGGTGTATTAATCGCTTTTACTATGGTCATGTCTATGATTTTAGTAAAAGGAGGCGGATCATTTGCCCTTAGTGCTACCACAGGTGGAATCGGAGCAGAACTTAATGTGTTGTATTTAGTAGGAGCATTGGCAATCGCTATGATTGGACCCGGTTCTTATCGTTTATACAAAGGCAAAAAAGGATTGTTTATTTAAGTTGTTTGACTGTTTACGGTTTACTTTAACAGTTAACCGTAAACAGTCAAACAAAACACCTTTTAATTAATTCAGATTTTGTATGTTTAGGACATCAACTAAAACATATAAATTTTGTTTACGCTAAAGAAGAAACTGTATCCCGCATTTTTGTGCGCTATGCTATCATGGGCAAGTATAGCTCAAGAAGTACCTGCAAATTATAATTTTGAAACATTTAAAGACGAAGAACCAATAGGACTTACTAATGAACCAGTAGGGTGGATTATTGAGGGAAATAGTCTTTTTATACCTACTCAAGATCATGAGATTTTCAAAGAAGGAAAATCTTCTTTTGCTTTAGCAATGCATGAAACGGATGAGGTTAATCCTATGTTTTCTGTTTCAAAAATATTGCCAAATTACAGCGGGAAAAAGTTAGTTTTCTCTGGTTATATCAGGACAGTTGGAGATGAAACGTTTCAAGTTACTCCTGTGATACGCATCGATCCCATGTTGGATTTTGTCAAGTTATCTGAATTGATTACAGGAACCAATGAATGGCAAAAATTTGAGATTGCGGTCAATCTTAGACCGGAACAAGCCCAACAAATGGTCATTGCAATCCAAACGGCTGGCTATGGAGTCATGTGGTTGGATGATTTTAAAGTAACCATTGACGGTCAAGATGTTTCAAACGCAAAAGTCGCAGAAATCAATTTTCCAGCAAAACAAGACAAAGCATTTGATCAAGGATCTTCAGTTGTATTTCCAACCTTACAAACCGATCACCTTACAAACCTCGCTTTATTAGGAAGAGTGTGGGGATTCTTAAAATACCATCACCCTGCTATTGCTGTAGGAAAGTATAATTGGGATTATGAACTCTTTCGTCTTTTACCAGAGTACTTAGCAGTTACATCCAAAAAAGAACGCGATGCCTTGCTGTTGAAATGGATAGATCAGTTGGGCATGGTAAAGTTATGTGAAACTTGTGAGGACACCGATAGTGATGCTATTTTAAAGCCGAATTTAGATTGGATGACCACGTATGCACTTTCAGACGAACTTCAGCATAAAATAAAGTACATTTATAAAAATCGAAACCAAGACAGACATTACTATGTCAGTGAAGCTCCTGGTATAGGCAATGCTGTTTTTACCAATGAGGAAACATATGAAAATATGGAATTACCTGATGCAGGTTTTCGCTTAATGGGGTTATATCGCTTTTGGAATGTAATGCAGTATTATATGCCGAATCGCCACTTAACAGATACTGATTGGGAAGATGTTTTGGCTTTGCATATTCGTCCATTTCTTGAAGCTTCAGATCGCTTAGCTTATGAAACAGCTGTCCTGCAGTTGATTGCGGAGGTAAATGATTCTCACACAGATTTATGGCAAGGAAGTAAAGCTTTGAATCAAATGAGAGGAAATCGATATGCCCCATTTCGCGTGGAATTTATTTTAAACCAATTAGTGGTGACAGATATTTACAATCCCGAATTAGTAGCGGATATTAAATTGGAGAAAGGGGACATCATAACCCATATTAATCAAGAGCGTATCGAACAAATTTTAGATCGTATTTCTCCGTATCACCCAGGATCTAATCGCAGCGCTCAACTGAGAGATATTAGTTTGTTTAATATTTTGAGAACGAATGAAGAAGAGGTAGAAATCACCTATGTGGATCGTAATTATAAAGAGCAACACGCCACAATAAAGATGTATCCGAAAAGTGAGCTCAAGTCTTACGGCTGGTTTAAACCCTTGAAAGGGGAACCTAGTTACCGCTTTTTAGAGGATAATATTGGGTATGTTACGCTTGGTAATATTCAAGATGGTGATGTTCAGAAAATTAAAGATACATTCCGAAATACGGAAGGAATTATAATTGATATTCGCAATTATCCATCCGCTTTTGTACCTTTTACTTTAGGGAGCTTCTTTGTTTCAGAAACTAAAGCTTTTGCGAGGTTTTCTAAACCAAATTACAAGAATCCAGGAGAAATTGTATTTGATCGTGTTTTTCAGGTAATTGAACCAGATGGTGAACCCTATCAAGGACAAGTGGTTGTTTTAGTAGATGAACGTACTCAAAGTTCAGCAGAGTATACCGCGATGGCCTTTAAAGTAGGTGATCGAGTAACGTTAGTAGGGAGTCAAACCGCAGGTGCAGATGGAAATGTTTCATCTATTTCATTCCCTGGAGGGCTAGGGACTTATATTTCGGGCTTAGGTGTATATTATCCTGATGGTAAGGAAACGCAACGTATTGGTATTGTACCCAATTTAGATATACTAAAAACGATACACGATGTTCGCAATAATGTAGATACCTTCTTGGAAACAGGAGTGAAGGTGATTAAAGGAACCTTGTAGTAGATGATCGTGCCGGTTTTTTTACCTTTTTTGATCTACTTAGTTGAGGGAAATAAATAATAGATTATTTTTATCACAAAATTATAGAAATATACAAAAATGAAACCAGAATTAAACTATATAGAAATCAATCGAAACTCATGGAATAATCGCACGGAGACACATATTCAATCCGATTTTTATGATGTTGAGGGATTTAAAAAGGGAAAGAGTTCTTTAAATGAGATTGAACTCAATTTATTAGGCGATATTAAAGGCAAGAAGATTTTGCATTTGCAGTGCCATTTTGGTCAAGATACTATCTCTTTAAGCCGACTAGGCGCTGAAGTAACTGGTGTTGATCTATCGGATGAAGCCATTAAAAAAGCAAAAGAATTAGCAGAGGAAACCGGGTCAACGGCTCAATTCGTATGTTGTGATATATATGATTTGCCTAATCATTTAAATGAAAAATTTGATATTGTCTATACGAGTTATGGCGTGATCGGATGGTTGCCTGATATGGATAGATGGGCCAATGTTGTTGCTACTTTTTTAAAACCAGGCGGACATTTTGTATTTGTTGAATTTCATCCTGTGGTATGGATGTTTGACGATGACTTCACGAAGGTAGGATACAATTATTTTAATGCCGCTGCTATTGTAGAAACGGAAAGTGGAACCTATGCAGATAAAGCAGCGGATATTTCACAGTCGTATGTTTGTTGGAATCATAGTTTGAGTGAGGTGATGACGAGTTTAATTCAAAATAAGTTAACGATTCAGGGCTTTGAAGAATTTGATTATTCTCCTTATGCTTGTTTTCAACATACTGTTGAATTTGAACCGAATAAATACCGCATCAAACACTTGGATAATAAAATTCCAATGGTGTATTCTATTGTAGCTCAATTGTAAGAGCAAGAAAATAAAGATAAGAAAATAAGATAAAATAGGAGCGAATTGTAATTCGTTCCTATTTTTTTTTACATTTAAGGAACCAACAAAAAACAAAATAAAAATATATGAATCAAGCAGATATAACGAAAGAACTAGTTGAAAAATACAGTGAATTTGTACAGCGTATCCATCAACTATCCGAGGAAGCATATCTTTTTCACCCTTCACCAGGAAAGTGGAATGCAGCCCAGCATTTGAAACATTTGGTTTTAGCAGTACAACCCTTGGTTTATGTTTATACATTGCCAGTAGCGGCTATTGAGGCAAAATTTGGACGTGTAGAACGACGCAATCAAACTTATGAGGAGCTAAAGGCAGCTTATTTAGTGAAATTGAAAGAAGGAGGGAAGGCACCTGAACAATTTGTACCTCAAGAGGAAATTACGGAATCTAAAGAAGCGCTAACGGAACAATTGATGGCGTTAATCTCACAATACAATGCAGCTATTTTAAAATTAACAAAAGCTGATTTTGAGAGCTTGCAAATCCCTCATCCTTTATTGGGATTGATTACGCTAAAGGAAATGGCATATAATGCAAGTTATCACGTAGAACATCATTATAATGGTTTACAGTTAGCAGTTAACGGTTAACAGTGGGATAGTTTATAGTTAACAGCTGTTGTTTTAGACGGTAAACCTTGTGTGATGATATTCAGGTCTATACTATTAAACGATATAAAAACGATATAATGAAAAAGGAAGCTCATGGCTTCCTTTTTTATTATTCTCTATAAATTTTATCGTATAAATCTTTGTAGATTTCCAAAATAACTCTTCGTTTTAATTTTAATGTAGGGGTTAATTGACCATTGTCAATACTCCATACATCTGGTGTCAATTCGAATTTTTTCACTTGTTCCCACTTACCAAATTTGCGGTTTACAAATTCTACTTCTTTCTCGATACGTTGACGTACTTGTTCATTTTGGATTAGCTCTTCATTGGTATTCCCTAACTTAATATTTTTGCGTTTCGCCCATTCTCTTACAAATTCAAAGTTTGGCTGAATTAACGCTGCTGGCATTTTTTCTCCTTCTCCAATAACCATGATTTGCTCAATGAAACGCGATTGTTTCAGGGTGTTTTCAATGATTTGTGGTGCTACATATTTCCCTCCAGAGGTTTTGAACATTTCTTTTTTACGATCGGTAATCTTCAAGAATCCTTCTTCATCAATGGTTCCAATATCACCTGTATGGAAATATCCGTCTTTTAACTCCTCTTTGGTGCGTTCTTCATCTTTGTAATATCCTAACATAACATTAGGTCCTTTACATAGAATTTCACCATCTTCTGCGATTTTAACGACTACATTGCTTAACGGTTTTCCAACAGTTCCAATTTTCATGGATTTGTTTCGCTCGTCATTTACTGCAATCACAGGAGAGGTTTCTGTTAATCCATATCCTTCCATTACAGGAATTCCTGCAGCATTAAATACACGGGATAAACGAGGCTGTAAAGCAGCACTTCCCGAAACGATGATCTTCATCTCTCCGCCCAAGGCTTCTTGCCATTTTTTGAATACTAATTTACGGGCAATACCCAGTTGTAAATTGTAAAAGAACCCGCGGTTATAAGGTTGGTATTTGAATCCAAGCTCTAAAGCCCAGAAGAAAATACTCTTTTTTATGCCTGTTAATGCAGAACCTGTTGCAAAAATCTTGTCATACACTTTCTCTAAAAGACGAGGTACAACGGTCATTACATTAGGTTTCACTTCTTTCATATTCTCCCCCATTTTATCAATGGATTCAGCATAGTAAATACCTACACCGCTATATTGATACAAATAAATCAACATACGCTCAAAAACGTGACATAAAGGCAAGAAACTTAATGCTTTGAAGTGTTGTTCTCTGGTGAAAGGTACACGTTCACTACTACCCAATACATTGGAAAGGATATTGTTGTGTGAAAGCATAACTCCTTTAGGTTTTCCCGTTGTTCCAGAGGTATAAATTAAAGTTGCTAAGTCATCAGGAGTCACTGCTGCTTTGCGTTGTTCTACTTGTTCTTGATTGGATTCATCTGCTCCTAATTCAAATAATTCATCGAGATTTTTACATCCAGCAATAGTATCAAAAGAATAGACCGCTTTGATCAAGGGTAATTGATCAATAACAGACATTAATTTATCGTAGATTTCCTGATCTGATACCACACAATACGTTGCTTCAGAATGACTTAAAATAAAGTGATAATCTTCTGGAGCAATTGTTGGGTAAATAGGAATATTTTGAGCGCCAATCTGTAGAATACCAATGTCCAATAGATTCCATTTGGTTTGGTTGTTACTAGAGATAACTGCGATTTTATCATTGGGTTGAACACCTAATCTCAAAAGAGCTCTAGATAAAGCATTGGCCTTTTGAAGGTAACTGGCGGATGACGTCTTTTCCCAAACACCGTTAACTTTGGTTACCAGCGCATCTTCCAAAGGAAAATGTTCATGTTGGAAATAAGGTATATCAAAAAGTCTAGTTGGATTCATCATCGTCGTAATTAATTAGTTATTGCAAAATACGAAAAAAAAAGAGAATTTGATACAAAGTAGCTCAAACTTGTTGACTTTTAAAAAAATAGAAGTAAATCTGCTAATGGATGGTTGATTTATGTTGAATATTCACAATAAAAAGAGGTGTTTTATTGCATTTAAAAATGATTTAAAACACAAAAAACACCTCTTTTTACAGAACTAATAAAAAAGGAAATTTACCCTTTTTTAAATAATATTGTTGGATTTAAAACGAGCTTTTTCTGCTGCATTTCTTCTCTCTTATCTCGAATTACCTTACTTATTTTTAATATTTTTTCAGATAGATGGGCCAACCACGTCAACTGTTGAATCACCATGGCAGATTCTTCCATCAAGTTTTTAATTTGCGTATCGTCTGTATAGGATTTTTTCAACTCGTATTCTCTAACATTTTGTAAATAACTCATGCTTACACGATAGCTTTCCTGATCTTCTGCTGTGATTAAGTCCTCTTCTGTAGGAGTATTGTTAAGCAAGTTATGGGTTAACTGTAAGTTCTTGTCAATATAATCCATCACCAAATTAAACGATTCTGAGGCTTTGGTAGTATGACGAGACTGTACATATACACCAATAGAAGCTGCTGTCGATAAGAAGGTGTGATTCAATACGGCTAATTCATAAATTTCAGAACGCAAACGCTGTTTGGATTTTGGTTCCTGAATCATGCGCTGAAAAGAAGCCATTAAGTTTCCAATTTCGATAAAGGCATATTTACGGGCCAATTTATAGGACAGAGTAGGCTCGCTCTTTTGGTTGTAAATTTCCTTGATTTCCTTGACGTATTGTTGGTTGGCTTGAATGGATTTAGACAAGTGTACATTGACATTGAGGAACTCCCAAGACGGCCATAGCAAATAATTGGCACCTAAAGCTAATAGTGCACCAATCAAGGTATCAATAACGCGATAAATCAATAAGTCCATGAAATTAGGTGTCAGGATTGCATAGATCAATACGACATACATCGTAATGAACGTCACCCCGACTTTGTAATCCGTATGAGAAAACCAGTAGCCTAAAATCATTGTCAAGATGGTTAAATAGGCAATAAGCGTGTGGTTATCCTGAAGGATAAACAACAAACCAAAGGCAATCAATCCTCCTAATATTGTACCAATTACACGCTCAAAGGAACGTGTTTTCGTCAATCCATAACCAGGTCGCATAATCACGACAATCGTTAGTAAAATCCAATATCCATTAAGTAGATTGAAGATGTTACTGATGATCAATCCGATTAAAATGGTCAAGGTTAAACGTGTGGCATGTCTAAAAATCGTAGACGTAAAGTTTAGGTTGACAACGAGTGTTTCCCAACGATAATGCACCGGAGTTAAGAATTTCTCTAACTCTTTAAAGCGATCTTCTACATTATCACTAAATGTCTTTTCGGTTAAGATGCGCTCTAAGATGTGAATTTTATCAATCTGACTTTGCGCATAGTGCAAGACATTGGAAAAAGAAAGCACGGCTTCTACTTTTTTGGGAGATTTACTATCTGCAATAAAGGCAGTTAGTTTCTCTTGTAAGGCGATTAATTTGCGATCAAAATCGTATTTAGGCTTGTAATTCAATCCCATATTGAGGGAATCTCCAATGTCCTTAATAGCAGCAGCAAAATCTTCTGCTAAAGATTGGTAATCGCGAATAATTGTCGGATCATCCTCATCCAAGAGTTCATGTAGTTCTTTATGGTCGAAAGAAGTAGAAACGGCAATTTCCAATATTTCAACTAGAGTGGAGAAAGCTACGAGTAAACGTCTGTTATTCGAGGAGTTTCCTGTATTGGCTTTATTGAGTACAAGAAATTCACGAAGATTTTCGTGTACATCATTGAGTTTAATTTGGATGTTGAGTTGTTCTTCAACAATTTTATCTGCATTGACCCCTGGAGTCCATAATTGCGCACGGTATTTTAGGTAATCCGCCGTTAAATCCATACACTCTGACGTTTGTAAAACCCCATAACGACGAGGACGTATGAAATAAAACGCTAGGGAAACAACCAAATAGAGTAAACCTCCCAAGAGTAGGAGTAAAGCATGGATCCATAAATCTTTACCAACATAACTGTGTGCCAATCCTAAACTGGCAGCTAATAATCCGCTGAAGGATAATAGATTGGCTCGATGTCCATAGACTGAAATCATCCCTAAGCTAAAAATGATAAAGATGAAAACAGGATAAAAGTACCAATTTCCTTGGGTTAAGGATAAGAGCAAGGTAACGAAGGGAACAAGTAATGCTCCAACTAAGATACCGTTAATTTTATCCTTGAGGTTACTGGGAATATCGACAGGAGCCGTTAGTAAAGCACCAACAGCCATAGCAAATGCCCAATCAAATTGTTGACTTGGCATAAAAAATAAGAAGGGAATTACTCCCGAAATGGTGATTTTTAACGAATCTGCTAAATGGGTATTATCAGTGTATTTTCTTGCTTTTTGAAGCATATTTTCAGTGGCTTAGATTTAGTTTTTCTTTTTTTTATCTGCAATTTTTTGTTTTGTACGATATACTATCTATGGAATAGTATGGTACAAGTTAATTTCGCGCATATTTTTTTTTATAGTAGCATTATTTTCTATAAAGTTACTCAAAATGCTTGATTGTATTGGATTTCCTGCTTTGAATTTAATAATAATTTAAAACTAAAGCAACTTAGTTGAGCAAAGGGAGTAAAAGTGATAAAATGATGGGGGCTAAAATCGCAGTTAGAATACCGTTGAAGATCATTCCAACGCTGGCAAAAGCACCGTATTTATTGCTGATTTCCATCGCTTTCATCGTTCCCATAGCATGGGAAGAAGTTCCTAGGGCAATACCTTGAGACATCGGATTGTTGATGTGTGTGAGGCGAAGGACTTGAAAACCAACCATACTACCAAATATTCCCGCAATCATAACAGCTGCTGCTGTGATGGAGGGAATGCCATGCACTGTTTTGGAAATTTCAAGCGCAATCGGCGTACTGACAGATTTAGGCACGAGAGAATAAATAATTTCGCGTTCTGCACCCGTCCAATGTGCTAATAGTACAACAGAAACAACCCCTGTTACACAACCAGCGAATTGACTGATAACGATGGGAAAAAGTTGTTTTTTAATTACCGGCCATTGAAGATACAAAGGGATGGCTAAGGCTACAATGGATGGCTTCAAGAAAAAGTCAATGTATTGCCCCGCTTGGCTAAAGTTTTCATAGGGAATTTCTAGCAGAACCAAATAGGTAATAAGAATGGCTGTAGATAGAATAATGGGATTAAAAATAATCCATTTGTATTTCTCTGTTAGTGTAAGACCTAAGGCATAAAAGGCTACGACCAAAAAGAGTAAAAATGTTGGGTTAGATAAGAAGCTCATTTTTTTAGTTTTCGCAAAAGTTGGTGGGTTAATCCCGTAATAAAAACAACGAGAACTGTACTGAGTAAAGTAGCTACTACAAGAGGAACAAAGGAGGCTTGTAGTAAGTCAAAATAATTGAGCATGGCTACACAAGGCGGAACAAAGAAGATACCCATATTGCGCATAAGAAACCCCGAAATGTCTTGAATAGTGTGTACTTGTACCACTTTTGTTTGCAATAAGATCCACAAAGTAAGAAGACCAATAATACTAGAAGGAAGCTTGATGTCTGTGAGGTAAATGATTAATTCACCAAAGGCAAGGCAGCCAAAAATGACTGCGACTTGTTTGACTACGTTCATTTTGGATGTAAATTTTAGACAAAATTACTAAAAGTGTTTGGGAGCAGCCTCGGAAATCAACTAGAATTTTATACTGAATAGCGTTAATTTTTAGGAATAAAATTAAGAGGAACACTCCATTTTTATCGTGTAAAAAGGAAATTTTTCTTTGCAAATTTCAGACGATTGCCGTAAGGGATTGAAAGATACAACTCCGTTTACCTTTGTTATCTTATTGTTTCATGTATCTGGGATTCTTAATAATTAGTTAAAGTAAAAAGCGGGATTCTTGTTTTTTGCGTAATACGATAGCGCGTTGAAAAAACAATATTTGTCTCAACTTAATTAAAAGAATTATGAGACAGCAATTACTATTTTGGAATACCGTATTTCTACTATGTGTCAGCCTGACCTATGCGCAACAAAAGCGAAATATTACAGGTGTGGTACAAGATGAAACCGGATTAGAGTTACCGGGTGCCTCTGTTGTAATAAAAGGAACAACAGCGGGAACAACAACAGATTTAAATGGAAAATTCACATTAGAAGTAGAAGATAAAGATCATATTGTAGTTTCTTTTATAGGGTACAAAAACAGTGAAAAAGCAGTACAAAAAACAATCGACTTTACTTTTGTATTAACCCCAGAACAAGCTTCTTTAGATGAAGTAGTTATCACAGCTTTGGGGATTTCAAAAGCAGAGAAGAAAATTGGATATGCAACGCAAAATATAGACGTCAAAAAAGTACAAGAAGTAGCTACACCGAATATGGGAAGTTTGTTGAGTGGTCAAGTAGCAGGACTTCAAGTATCCAATCCTCCTGGGATGCTACAAGCACCTAAGTTTTCCTTAAGAGGAAAAGATCCACTTATTGTGATTGATGGGATTCCAGTAACGACCGATTTTTATGATGTATCACCAGAGGATATCGCCAATATCAACGTATTGAAAGGAACGAGTGCTTCTGTACTTTATGGTTCATTAGGTCGTAATGGAGCCATTATGATTACAACTAAAAATGCTAAAACAGAAGGTATATCGGTTGAGGTATCGCAAAATACAATGATCAGTGCAGGGTATACTTTATTTCCTAAAACGCAAAATGAATACGGAAGTGGATCAAATGGGAAATATGAATTCTGGGACGGAAAAGATGGAGGAATCAGTGATGGAGATATGATTTGGGGGCCTAAATTTGAACCAGGGGTGAATATTGCACAATGGAATAGTCCAATTCGAGACAAACAAACAGGAAGCGTAATTCCTTGGTATGGAAACGTGGAAGGCACACAGTATGATGATAAATCGCGTTACGAAAGAGTGCCTATCGCTTGGGAGTACCACGATAACTTGAAAGAGTTTATGGAAACTGGAATCATCTCTCGTACAAATTTCGCGGTTTCAAACAAATCAGCAAAAGGATCGTATCGCTTAGGAGGGGATTTTTCGTACAACAAAGACCGAGTACCGAATACGAGTATGTATAGAGGGAGTTTAAACTTCAAATCAACAACTTATTTGACCGATAAATTGACGTTAGATTCTAAGCTTTCTTATAGCAAAGTACACGCGCCAAATGTGCCAAATTATGAGTATAACCCAAGTGGGCATATGTATACTATTTTAATTTGGATGGGAGATGATGTGAATGGACGTGATTTGAAAAATAATTTATGGACTCCAGGAATGGAAGGATATAAACAAGCAAGTTACAATTATGCGTGGTACAACAACCCTTGGTTTGGATCAGAATATTTCAAACGCATCTGGAATAAAGATGTGACAAATGCACAATTGAGTTTGAGTTATCAAGCAACGGAGGATTTGGTATTACAAGGAAGAGCTTCGATGATTTCAACGAATAACAATACAGAATTACAAAGCCCAAAATCATATTTCAATTATAGTACATCAAGAGAAGGTGGATATAGTTTAGAGCAAAATGATCGCTTGGATATTGATTATGATTTCTTAGCGATGTACAGCAAGACTATTACAGATAATTTTGGAATTAACATTAATGCAGGAGCGGCTTCTCGCTACTATCGCTTAACAAATTCATTTGCAGCAGCAGATGGATTGACTGTGCCAGGTGTACACAATTTAGGAAATTCAAAAGGTCCCGTTACCGCAACGAATTACTTGGAGAAAAAGGCAGTAAATAGTGTATATGGAACCATAGAATTTGATTTATACAACGCATTTTTCTTGAGTTTTGCAGGGCG
The DNA here is from genome assembly GCF_052691955.1 of Myroides sp. TSA_177.3. Lineage (NCBI taxonomy): Bacteria > Pseudomonadati > Bacteroidota > Flavobacteriia > Flavobacteriales > Flavobacteriaceae > Myroides > Myroides sp. TSA_177.3. Next base: position 37,878 of record NZ_JBQZGD010000013.1, on the reverse strand, counting down.
TAATGACTGGTCTTCAGCTTTGGCGAAAAGTCAACGTTCCTACTTTTACCCTTCAGCTTCCTTGAGTGTGGTGGTCTCTAATTTAGTTGAGATGCCTGAACAAATTGATTATTTAAAATTGTATACGTCTTGGGCAAATGTATCGAGTGACTTGACTCCTTACCAATTGCAATCGACCTATTCTCCTGTAAATCCTTCTTTCAATGGCAATCAAATGGTAGAATATCCCAATGCCGTTTTGAATCCGTATTTACTTCCTGAGAAATCAAAAACTTATGAGGTTGGTTTATCAAGTGCTTTTTACAAGAAGCGTTTAAATGTAGATGTAACGTATTATCGCGTGTTGGACTCAAACTTTATTATTGATTATCCTGTTTCAGAAGCATCTGGATTCAATAACATGAAGGTGAATGGAAATGAATATACAACAAATGGGTGGGAAATTTCCTTAACAGGTGCTGTAGTGAAAAATGATAATTTTCAGTGGAATTCAGCCATCAACTGGAGTGCGAGAACAAGACGCTTGACGAAAATTCACGAAGATGCGGAGCGATTTGGCGACTTGCGTTTGAATGACCGTGTGGATTCGTATTATGGTGTGGATTGGATGAAATCACCAGATGGAAAAGTCATCTTAGACGAAAAAACAGGAATGCCTACTGCAAATAAACAAGCGGCGTATTTAGGACATAAAGACCCGAAATGGACATTAGGATGGAACAATAGCTTCAAGTATAAAAACTGGGGATTGAATATTGGAATTGATGGTATTTGGGGTGGTGTAATGCGTTCTGAAGTGGTAGAGAAAATGTGGTGGGGAGGAAAACATCCTGAATCTGTTCGCTACAGAGATGAAGAGTACTCAACAGGAAATCCAGTGTTTGTACCTAGTGGGGTTAATCTAGTTTCGGGAGAATTAGTAACGGATGTACAAGGGAATGTGATTTCGGATACTCGTGTATTTAAAGAGCATACTGGGGCTGTAAACTGGCAAAGTTGGGCGCAAAATTATCCTTATCGCGCTCGAGTAACTGAAAAAGAAAGCAAATTGTTCGCAAACGTATTTGATCGAACGTATTTCAAATTGAGAACCTTGAGTTTATCGTATGATTTTACGCCTATGATAAAATCAAAGAAAATCACGCAGTTATCTGCTTCTTTAACGGGATATAACTTATTGATGTGGAAAAAATCAAAAGGATTATACTCTGATCCAGATTACGATACGGCAAATAAGAACGATATCCAAGATCCTTCAACACGTTGGATTGGACTAGGGTTAAATGTAAAATTCTAATACTGAGAGTCATGAAAAAATACTTAAAAACACTATACGCAATTACTTTGGCATTAACCGTAGTGGGATGTCACGATTTAGATCAATTGAATGAAGATCCAAATAAAATCAAGGAGGCAGATCCTTATTTATTGCTAACAAAAGTTGAAAAAACAGCTTTTTCATTACAAAATATAGATAAAGAGTACGCTTCTCGTATGATTATACAAACGGATGGAGAAAGCACCTATCAGTATTTGAAATGGGGAAGTAAAGGATTTGATCGCTATAAAGATTTGATGCAAACCCAAAAAATGATGGACGAGGCTACTCGTACAGGAAAGACCGAATATCTTGCAATTGGACATTTTTTAAAAGCTTATTTCTTTTATGAATTAACCATGTCGTTTGGTGATATCCCTTTCTCAGAAGCTTTGCAAGGCGAAGGAAGCATCCAATTTCCGAAATATGACACACAAGAAGCTGTGTTTGTGGGAATTTTAGAGGAGTTAGAACAAGCGTCAAAAACATTGAAAAAAGAAGGTTCAATTCAAGGTGATATCATTTACAATGGCAATTTAAATCGCTGGGAAAAATTGATTGAATCTTATAAATTAAAAGTGTTGTTGACTTTGTCTAAAAAGCAAAAAGTAGGCGGAATTGATGTGGCTCAACGCTTTAATGAAATCTATCAAAAAGGAATCTTGATGATGGATAATGCAGATAATGGGCAGCTTACTTTCTTTGATCAAGCAGGAAGCCGTTATCCTCAGTTCAACTCAAGCTCATACGGATCAAGTATGTATATGTCAAGTACTTTTATTGATTTGTTGAAAGAATTGAAAGATCCGAGATTATTTGCATTTGCTCAACGTACCGCTTCAGCTTTGGAGCAAGGATTGGCTGAGGATAATTTCGATGGATACAACGGAGGAGACCCTACGGTACCTTATGCTGAGAATGAAAAATTAGTACAAAGTAAAAATATCTCTAAAGTAAAAAGCAGATACTATCAAGATCCAACCAATGAAACCAATGTGATTTTGAGCTATGCCGAATTGCAATTCATTTTAGCAGAAGCATCGGCTAGAGGGTGGATTGCAGGGAATGCAGCAGAATTTTACCTGAAGGGAATCAAAGGGAATTTTGAGTATTATGCTCAATATGCTAAAGGTTTAGGTAACTATTTTACAACGGAAAAATACGAGGAATATGTGCAACAGCCTAAGGTAAGTTACCAAGGAGGGGATTTGCAAACCCAACTAAAACAAATCTTGACGCAAAAGTATTTGATTATGTTTCATCAAGCGGGAATGAGTATTTATTTTGATTATTTGCGTACAGGATTTCCAGCTTTGAAACTACAACAAGGCGTTACTGCTCCAACGAGATGGCAATACCCAAGTTCAGAGTACAACCGAAATCAAAAACATTTGCAAGAAGCGTTAGATCGCCAGTTTAGCGGTTCAGATAATATTAGAGGAATTAGTTGGTGGTTAAAATAAGAGAGATGAGTACAACTAGAAGAGATTTTATTAAAACGTCATCCCTTTTTATGGGAGGGATGACGGTTCTAAATGCAATGCCATCGTCAATTCAACGCGCATTGAGTATTGAAGCAGATCCAGGAACGACTTTTCTCGATGCAGAGCATGTGGTGTTCTTGATGCAAGAAAATCGCTCTTTTGATCATTGTTATGGAACGTTGAGCGGTGTTCGTGGGTTTAATGATCCTCGCGTAATTCGACAGTCTAATCAGTTGCCTGTTTGGTTTCAAACAGACCAAAATAAAACGATATATGGTCCTTTTCGATTGGATATTGAAAATACAAAAATCACCTGGATGGGGAGCTTACCGCATAGCTGGAAAGATATGGTGGAAGCGAGAAATGACGGTAAAATGGATCAATGGTTGATTGCGAAAAAACCGGGAAATAAAGAATACGCGCACATGCCTTTAACCATGGGGTATTTTACGCGAGAAGATATTCCGTTTTACTATGCTTTTGCAGACGCTTTTACAGTTTGTGATCAACACTTTTGTTCGTCCCTAACGGGAACAAGCGCCAATCGATCGTATTTTTGGGCAGGAGCAATTCGAGAAAATCCACGTGATCCCAATTCTATTGCTCATGTCAACAACGGGCAAATCAACTACAAAGATGTGAGTTGGAAAACCTATCCCGAGCGATTGGAAGAAAATAATATCTCTTGGAAAGTATACCAAAATGAATTGAGTGTACCTGTAGGGTTTACGGATATGGAAGAATCGTGGCTGGCTAATTTTACAGATAATAACTTAGAGTTTTACAAGCAGTATAATGTTCGTTTTCACAAGGCTCATATTCAATTCAAAGCATTAGAATTGAAACGCTTAACACAACAGATAACGGATGGTACGCTAGCTGGAGAAGCATTGCAAAAAGCTGAAACAGAACGCCTAGCATTAGAAAAATACCTAGCAGAACATGGTGAAGCTGCATTTGCTCAATTATCGGATTTTGAACAGCAAATTCACAAAAAAGCTTTTACAACCAATACGGCTGATCCTGATTATCACCAAATAGAAGAAATAGAATACCAAGAGAATGGAGAAACCAAAAAGGTAGCTGTTCCCAAAGGAGATATCTTGTATCAATTCAGAAAAGATGTTGCAGAAGATCAATTGCCTATGGTGAGTTGGTTAGTTGCTCCTTGTAATTTTTCAGATCATCCTGGTGCTCCGTGGTTTGGCGCTTGGTATGTATCGGAAGTATTAGATATTCTAACAAAAAATCCAAAGGTGTGGAAAAAGACTATCTTTATTCTAACGTACGATGAAAATGACGGCTATTTTGATCACGTCGCACCGTTTGTTCCTCCATTGAGTACAGATGAAAAACAAGGAAAAGTATCTAGTCAATTAGATACACAAGACGAGTGGGTAACGCTAGCACAAGATCGTGCCAGAGATAGTAAAAGTGCACTGGCGAGTCCTATTGGTTTAGGGTATCGCGTACCTATGGTAGTTGCTTCACCTTGGACAAGAGGAGGTTGGGTGAACTCAGAAGTATGTGATTTAACGTCAACCTTGCAATTTTTGGAGTATTTCATCGAGAAAAAAACAGGAAAAAAAGTAATTGAAGAGAATATATCAGCGTGGAGAAGAGGAACATGTAGTAATATGACATCCGTTTTTCAACCAGCTAATGACTTGAAGAAATTGGATTTAGATTTTGTTGACCGAAACAAGTATGTGGAGCGTATCCTAAATGCCCGAGATAAAAATTTACCACAAGGTTTTAATGCTTACACTTGGCAGGAATTACAACAGCACCAAGCTTGGAATGATTTCCAACATTTTCCTAAACAAGAAAGTGGAGTTAAAAAAGCATGCGGATTGCCTTATGTAATCAATGTCAATGCATTAGTTGATAAAAAAGGAGTAAAAATGCAATTGGATGTTCACGCCAATGCGCTTAAAAATAAGGACTATTTAGCGCCTGTTCAAGTATATGCTCATCAGAAGTTTCAAGGAGAAACAGGTCGTAATTGGAATTTCAGCGTAGATGAAAAGGAACCTTTGGTGTACCAATGGGGAAGCCAGGATTTAGAACAAGGACGATACAACTTTAGTGTACATAGTTTCAATGGTTTTTATCGAAATTTTAAAGGAAAAGTACAAGACCCTAGTGTAGCTGTTGATTTTACAGTGCATGTCGATCAAACTGTAACCATTGCCCTCAAAAACAAATCAAATGAAACACTTACTTTCTATGTGCAAGATGTTGTATACAGCAAAGAAAATCAGAAGATATCAGTAAAACCAAACGAAGAACATACCCTGAAGCTAGATTATACTAAATACAAAGGATGGTATGATGTAGTGATTACACTGGTCAACTATACGAGTTTCGTTTATCAATATGCAGGTCATATCGAAAATGGAGCAAGTAGTATTACGGATCCTTATATGGCGAGTTTTTCAAAGTGGAGTTAGTTGTTATGGGGTTAGGAGTTAAGGGGTAAGGGTTAGGAGTTAAGGGTAAGGTGATGAGAGGGTTAGGCGATGAGGAGGTTAGGCGATGAGGAGGTTAGAAGTTAAGGGTTAGGTGATGAGAAGGTAAGATGGTGAGACGATGAGGTGGTGTGATGTAAAACCCCGTAGTGGCAAATGGCAATTTGCCAAGTAACTAGATAAGAAACCTGGGCAAACCTCATAAAAACAGCGTTCTTTCTTTAAACGATAAATTTTACGATTTCACAAAGAGCAAATTCACTTCTTACAAAATAAAGATAAGCAGTACCTTTGTTCTATATTCCTTGGGCATTCCTTGGGCATTCCTTGAACATTCCTTGGACATTCCTTGGAGTATACTAGGAAAATACACCCTTTTGTCGAAGGAATGTCCAAGAAAACTCGAAGGAAACTCCAAGGAGAGTTGAAGGAGAATCGAAGGAACCTCATCCAATAATAGAGAAAGGGAATGGTGAGAAGGTTAGATGGTGAGGGGGTTAGACAATGAGATGTAAAACCCCGTAGTGGCAAATGGCAATTTGCCAAGTAACTAGATAAGAAATCTGGGCAAACTGCACAAAAACAGCGTTCCTTCTTTAAACGATAAATTTTACGATTTCACAAAGCAATTGATGAGGGGGTGAGAAGGTTAGATGGTGAGGGGGTTAGACAATGAGATGTAAAACCCCGTAGTGGCAAATGGCAATTTGCCAAGTAACTAGATATAAAGTCTGAGCAAACTGCACAAAAACAGTGTTCCTTCTTTAATCGATAAATTTTACGATTTCACAAAGCAATTGATGAGGGGGTGAGAAGGTAAGATGGTGAGACGATGAGGTGGTGTGATGTAAAACCCCGTAGTGGTAAATGGCAATTTGCCAAGTAACTAGATATAAAGTCTGAGCAAACTGCACAAAAACAGCGTTCCTTCTTTAAACGATAAATTTTACGATTTCACAAAAAACAAACCTCACAAAGAGCAAAGCACAAACCTCACAAAAAACAACCCTTCCAAAGCCGCAATCATAAATATCGTATCTTTGTTGTATTCGTCAAGTGATGAGTGGTAAAAAACGATTAATCGTGGATAAGAGAGCATTTAAAGACACCGTATATACAGAGTTAGCGAAAGTAGCCAAAGCAATGGCAAATCCCGTGCGATTGGAGATTATTGATCTATTAGCGCAAGGGCCTTTCTCCGTAGAACAGATTGCCAATTATACCAATCAATCCATTGCGAATGCATCTCAGCACTTGCAGAACCTTAAAAAAGCTCAACTTGTTCAAATCAATAAACAAGGAAACTTTGTCTACTATTCACTGAGGAGTAATGGAGTATATAAAACGTGGATTGCCTTGCGTGAATTGGGGATTCATTTCAATGCAGAAGTAGAAAAGGTGATTACTGATTTTCGTCAAGAACAAAATGAAAACCTACAAGCAATCGATGCAGATACGTTAGCAATGCTACTTAAAGAAGAAGAGATTTTATTGCTAGATGTTCGCCCAGAAGAAGAATACAATCGAGGGCATATCCATCAAGCGCTATCAATGCCTTTGCAGCAATTAGAAGAGGCAGTAAAAGCATTCGACAAAAGAAAAACCATTGTAGCATATTGTCGTGGTCCATTTTGCGTTTATGCTGATGAAGCCGTTGCTTTTCTGATGGAAAAGGGCTTTAAAGCGATTCGCTTGGAGGAAGGCTACCCTGAATGGGCTTTAAAAGGCCTGCCTACAAATAAAAAAGAAGAATAGATTTTTGAAAATAGCTGAGAAGCGCATGGAGGAATCCATGCGCTTTTTTTGTTATGCCTCTGATTGTTTGTTTTGATCCAAAGAGGAAGGAAATCTCTTTTACAAACCATCTATTCAATAGTTTTATTGAATAGGTGGTGAAAAAATACTATCTTTGTCTTCTATTCGCTATAGGGAAACACAAAACAAGAAAAAATAACAGATGAAGGCAATACAACTTGGTTTAAAAGAAAACTGGAAGCAATTTACTCTTTTGGTTGTAGTCAATATGATGGTTGGAGGAATGGTTGGATTGGAGCGTACGGTTGTTCCTTTGGTGGGAACAGAGGAGTTTCATATTCAATCAGACGTTGTTGTCTTTTCTTTTATTATGGCTTTTGGCGTGGTCAAAGCATTTACTAACTTAATTTCAGGGGTGTTAGCGGATCAGTATACGCGCAAGAAAGTATTGGTTTTAGGTTGGCTTATTGGTGTCCCCGTTCCTTTTTTACTAGCTTATGGGCCGTCATGGGATTGGATTCTATTTGCGAATATTCTTTTGGGGATTAGTCAGGGATTGGCTTGGTCCATGACGGTAAATATGAAGATCGATTTAGTGGGGAGTAAAAGTCGCGGCTTGGCTATGGGATTAAATGAAGCTGCTGGTTATGGTGCTGTTGGGTTAACTGCTTTGATAACTGGAATTATTGCTTCTCGTTATGGTTTGCGTCCAGCGCCTTTTTACTTGGGAATTGCTTATACACTTATCGGATTACTACTTTCTATTTTTGTTGTGAGAGATACCCGTCAATTTGCACAACTGGAAGCCAAACAGCACAATCAAACAGCAAAAGAAGGAATTGCTAAACCTAATTTGTGGTGGGTGTTTAAAGAAACTACCTATAAAGATAAAAACTTGTTTTCTATTTCTCAGGCAGGGTTAATCAACAACTTAAATGATGGAATGTCCTGGGGAGTATTTCCTTTGCTTTTTATCTCGATGGGTGTAGGATTAGAAGGTGTGGGATGGATTAAAGCCGTATATCCGGTTGTTTGGGGAGTAGGACAGATTGTAACAGGCCCTTTGACTGATAAGTGGGGGAGAAAACCTTTGATAGTTTGGGGAATGTTTATTCAAGTATTGGGACATCTAGTGATTGGAAGTGCTGTTTTCAATCCTTTAACGGCGGGTTTAATTGGTTCTATTCTCTTGGGTATCGGAACAGCTATGGTATATCCTGCGTTGCTCGCTGCGGTTAGTGATGTGGCACATCCCAATTGGAGAGCTTCTTCTTTGGGTGTTTATCGCTTTTGGCGCGATATGGGCTATGCCATAGGAGCGTTAATGGCTGGTATTGTAGGGAATTATTTCGGCTTGATGTGGGCTGTCCATATCGCGGGAGCCTTAACGTTTGTATCAGGTATTGTGGTGTGGATCCGAATGAAAGAAAACCGTTGAGGTAGAATGTAGCCTTATTGATTGGAACAAATGCTCAACAAACATCTTCCCAATATACCTGGTAAATCTGTATCTTTGATATTGTAAATCTCAATTTATGCGCTACCAAGAAATTCTTCCCATTCCTGCTTTACAAGGGTATATCCGTTACTTTTGGGTATTGGAGAGTGGAGAAGAACAACCAGGGAGCAAGCAATTTAAAATAGTACCCGATGGGATTCCCGCTTTGATTTACCAAGATACGCCTAATCTATTTCGAGATGAACACGAACAGTATACACCTCAATTGTATGTTTACGGTGCCTTTACAACGTATACCAATCAATTAATTGATGGCGCTTTTCGCATTATTGGCGCGTATCTCGAACCTACAGCTTTAAAAAGCATATTCAGATTGGATGCTTCTGATGTAACCAATCAAACCATTGCATTAGCTGATTTTATGGCTACTCCTTTATTGGATCAATTGCAACATGCTTCTACGATAGAGGATAAAATTACCTTGCTTTCTGATTTTGTGTTGCGACAAATCCAGCTTGTCCGCTATGAAAATCAAAAGGCTAAATTTGCCTCCAATTTATTACAACGCGGTAAATCGCTAGCAGAGATCCAAGAAGAATTGAACATGTCTGAGCGCACCTTGGAACGTCTCATGAAACAACATGCGGGAATATCTCCTAAAATTTTCTCGCGAATTATGCGTTTTCAGACGAGTTTAGAATTGCTGAAAACCAAGGGGTTTGATACCCTAACAACGCTAGTGTATGATCAAGATTACTATGATCAATCGCACTTTATCCGAGAGTTTAAAACCTTTACAGGAAATAATCCAACGCAGTTTTTGAAACATTCAGACGAAAAGCTCTCTAATTTTCCCGAGTGGAAAAAAGGAGAAAAGGAGTAATTTTTAGGGATGTCGGTTTTATCCAATCCTAAGGATTTCGCATCCTTTAGTTTTGTAGTATAATTTTAAAAGATAAAAAATGCAAAACAAAATCGTTCGAATGAACCCTGCAACAGTACCTCACCCTGTGGGAAAATATGCACACGTAACTGTGATTCCAAAAGAAGCTAGTCTATTTACCTTTTCAGGGCAAATTGGCATTAATGCAGAAGGCGTGATTCCGTCTAATTTTAATGAACAAGTAAAATTGACTTTTGACAATATTCAGGCCCTATTAGCAAGTCAAGACTTAACAGCTGAAGAAGTAATCAAAGTGAATATTTGGGCAACACAAACCATCGATTGGGAGTATTTTGATCACATTTGGATTAGTGTTTTTGGTGAACATTATCCTTCCATGACTATTGCGTATATTTCCGCTTTAGGATTGCCAGAAATTGCGATTGAAATTGAAATTTGGGCTGCGAAAGAGGGAAAATAGCTTACAGTTGAAGGTTTACGGTTTACAGTGCTTGTAGGCCGTAAACTTTGTCCACTGTGCACCGTAAACTGAGTACCATAAACTGAGTACCATAAACTGTCTACTGTCCACCAAAAAACTATCTCCCTTTAGAAAGCGCCATTTTTACAGCTAAAAAGAGCAATACGCTCCCCATAAACCATTTTTGTATTTTAACCCAAAAGGGTTGTTTTTGAAAGAAGGATGCGAGTTTAGCAGCGAATAAAATAATCAGAAGATTAGTTAAAAAGCTAATAACTAATTGAGTCGTTCCCAAGGTTAAACTTTGAAAAAAGATAGAGCCATAGGCCGGTTTAATAAACTGAGGAAAGAGTGATAAGTAAAAAACGGCGACCTTGGGATTGAGTACATTGGTTAAAAAACCAATTGAAAACAGTTTACTAGGGGCATCCACTTTTAGGGTTTGCTCAACTGCAAAGATGTTTTTTCCATTGGGTTTTAACGCTTGAAAAGCGAGGTATACCAAATAGAGTGCTCCTGTCCATTTTAATACGGTATAAGCATAAGGAATAGTAAAGAGAACAGCTGTTAATCCAAAAGAGACTAACACGATGTGAAATAAAAAACCAATAATCACACCCAACAAAGAAATCAGCCCGGCCTTTTGGCCTTGTGATAAAGTTCTTGAAATTAGGTAAACCATATTAGGTCCTGGAGTGATAGCTAAAATTAAAGCGGCTAAAGCAAATAGCAATAAGGCTTGAAACGGAATCATAGACTTAGTTTTAAAAGGAGGTGATAGAAAGTAAAAACAAATCGGTTGAGCTAGTATTTTTGAAAAAAATGACTATCTAAAAATAAGGCAAGTAGATACTGCATGTGCATAAATCACACCTGTTGCATCAACGAGTTTAGATTCCAAATAGGCTGTTGTTCTACCTTGGTGAATAATAGTTGTTTCAGTATGTAATAATGGGCTTTCGGTGGTGATTTTTTTTAGAAAATTTACTTTTAAATCTAAAGAAGTAAAGCTTTCACCTGCTGCTAAAGTAGTGAGTAGTGAACATCCAATAGCCGTATCCAATACTGTACTGATAATACCTCCGTGAACAGTACCAATAAGATTATATAAAAATGCGCTTGCTTTTAATTCAAAAACAGCTTGTCCTTTTTCTACCGCAATCAGCGTACTGTGAATTGTCTCGAGTGCAGGTGCTTGTGGTAATGAACCATTGAGAACACTTACTAAAAGATCATAACCACTTTGTTTTTTTGCTTCTTCTAAAAGGGTGGTAGGGTTTTCCCAAGTATAGGTACGTGTGTTTTTTGTCATAATTGTTTGTTTTTGTATGTCAATTTATTCGATTTATTTTAACAGAAAAAGCTTTATTTGTCACCAAATTTAGGAAGATAAATACTTTCAAACAATTGAAATTTTTGGTAGCTTTACTTCAATATTTTAGAAGTATGGATGTACATCAATTAAAAAGTTTTAAAACAATTGTTGAAAAAGAAAGTTTCCAAGAAGCAGCAAAGGAATTAAATTACTCCCTATCGGCTATTAGTTATCAAATGCAACAACTTGAAAATGAGCTTAATTTTCCCTTGTTTGAAAAAATAGGAAGAAGGATGCATCCTACTGAACAGGCTTTAAAAATGATTCCACATATTAAGCGTATTGAGGAAGAGGTTCAACAAATAAAATTACTTAATACAGATTGTACAAAAATAGAAGGTAGTTTAACTATATCAGTTTCGGATAGTTTAGTAACCTATATTTTACAACCTGCATTAAAGAAATTCATTGAAAAAGCACCAAATGTACTTTTAAAATTAAAAGTCAAAAACTGTTATGAAATACAAAGAGATATTATTAAAAATGAAATTGATTTAGGGATTCATTACCAGGTAGATGGTTATGGGCCACAAATAAAAACGGTTCCTATTAAAGACTTTAAAGTAGGATTGATGGCTTCTCCTCAGTTTCCAAAAAAAGAAATGGATTTCAGTCAATGGAATCAAGAGAAAGGTTGCGCATTGATTAATAGTGATAGTAATGGAGTGTATCAAAAAGCTTTCAAAGAAGAATTAAAAAAGAGAAGTATAGCGGTTAAACAACATATTGAACTTTGGAGTATTGAAGCAACAAAACGTAGCATTATGAGTCAGATTGGTATTTCTTATTTGCCCCATTTTGTGGTAGAGGAAGAATTGAAAGGAGGGAAGATTATCGAAATTCCAGTACAGGGTTTTTTGCCAACAATTACGATGATTGCGGCTTATCATCACCAAAAGTGGATTAGTCCTGCCATGCAGTTATTTTTAACTATTTTACAAGAGCAGATGGAAGAAGATGAAACAGTTTAACAATTAGAAAAAGAACAAATGAAAAAAATATTTTTTATCGCTTTACTTATTGTAAGTGGACTTGTACTAGCTAATAGTACAGTATTTCATCAAAGTAAATACACAGCTAAAACAGAGGAAGAAATGGAAACAAGAAAAGATAAAAATACCAAAGTAATTTATTTTGCAGGTGGGTGTTTTTGGGGAACAGAACACTTTTTCCAGCAAGTTAGAGGAGTAGTTGCTACTGAAGTGGGCTACGCAAATGGAAAAACGAAAAATCCAACGTATAAAGAGGTTACCACTGGAACAACTGGTTTCGCAGAAACAGTAAAAGTAACGTATGATCCTCAAGTTGTTGATTTTGAGTTATTACTTGATTTATTTTTGCAGACGATTGACCCTACCACCTTAAATCGACAAGCCAATGATGTGGGAACGCAGTATCGCTCTGGGATTTACTATGCAGATCAGTCAGATGAATTTTTAATTACACAAAAAATTAAAGAATTAGCAAAGCAGTATACGAAAGAAATCGTAGTTGAGGTAGAACCATTGCGCAATTTTTACGATGCAGAAACGTATCATCAAAAATACTTAGATAAAACCCCAGGAGGATATTGTCATATTGGTGCAGATTTATTTGAAATAGCGAGAAAGGCTAACCCTAAAAAAGAGCAAACGTATCAACGTCAGGAAAAAGAAGTATTAAAGGCAACATTAACTCCAACTCAATACGAAGTAACGCAAAATAACGGTACAGAACGAGCGTATAGCAATGAACTATGGAAGGAGTTTCGCGAAGGAATTTATGTAGATATTACAACAGGTGAACCGTTGTTTATCTCAACAGATAAGTATGATGCAGGTTGTGGATGGCCTAGTTTTTCCAAGCCGATTAATACGCGATTAATCGAAGAAAAAGAAGATAAATCACACGGCATGGATCGCATAGAAGTGAGAAGTACTACAGGTGATGCTCACTTAGGACATGTCTTTAACGATGGACCTGCTGAGACAGGAGGGTTGCGTTATTGTATCAATGGAGCTTCTTTGCGCTTTGTTCCAAAAGAAGAAATGCAAGCAGCAGGATATGGAGCTTATCTCTCTTTACTTCAAAAGAAAAAATAAGGGCGAAAATAATTTCGCCCCTCTTTTTGAAAAATAGAAAATAAAATTAATCTCGTATTTTATTGTTGATACGCTTCTACGTCTTGAATTAACTGAGTGAGAATTACTTTGATTGATGCACTTGGATAAGGCCCACGAGATTGTCCGGTCCACAAGCTTAAAAATTGTGCATCTTCCTTCTTTTTAGCCGCAATTCGGAAACCTACTGTTAATTTATTTTGGAACGGATAGGGGAGAATATAATCTGAATGATCTAGTTTTTGCGTAAAAGTATTGCGTAATCCTCTTGCATAACGACCTGAAAAACTTTTAGTTAAGACCAATTGATCTTCAGTGGCTTGTCGTAAAGCTTCTTTTTCAAATTCGGCTAAATTACTTTCCTCTGATCCCATCAATAAACTACCAAGAGCAAATCCTTGCGCACCTAATGTTTTAACAGCTAAGAGCGTGGAAGCATTATATAATCCACCTGCATAAATGAGTGGTGTCTTTACCGTTTCATATACTTTAGCTAACAAAGATAACCCTCCGATTTCAGGCAGCGTTTCACGTAAAAAAGTGCCCTGATGTCCACCTGCTTCAATGCCTTGTACACAAATGATATCGATGCCTTTTTGTTCTAATAGTTGCGCTTCTGCTACAGATGTAGCTGTACCAATAAGGATAACCCCATGTTGTTTGAGCTTTGCAATCGTTGCCTCATCAAAGACACCAAAAGTAAAACTGACGATTTGACAACCTTCGGCGATAATTGCATCCACTTGATCGCGGTAGTCTGTATAAACCACTTGGTCATAGTCTGCTAATTGAACGTCCAGATTAGCTTGCTTGGCAAAATCTTCTAAATACTGTTTTGTACGGGTATATTGATTTTTTAATTCCGCTGTGCGTTCCGGTAGGGGATTTAAAAACACATTAACGGCAAAAGGATGAGAAGTCAACTGCTTTGTTTGCTGAATTAGTTCTCTACATTTTACAGCAGGTAAGTCGCCCAACGGGAGCGTACCTAAAACACCAATTTCACCAGCTGCAGCTACCATTTGAGGAGTAGCGACGCCAAACATGGGAGCTTGGATAATAGGGTATGGTATAGATAGAAGTGTGGTAATGTTGTTTTTCCAACTAAAAGTATTCGTAGACATCTTCATTCGTTTTTTGGGGTTAATACTCAAAAGTACGAGTTAAAATAAAAGGAAAAGATGATAAATAACAGTATTTTAAAACAGTGTAAAAATAAAAAAAGCCCAATTGCTAGCAATTGGGCTTTGATTGTATAAGAGAAGAAAATTATTTTCTGCTGTTTTTAGCAGCATCGAATTTTTTTCCTTTGTTGTATGATTTTTTAGTAGCTTTTGTTTGTTTAGCAGCAGCTCTATTAGCGTTGTTTACGAATTCCAAGGCTCCAGTATACGAAGCGGTAATCTTGTTTTCTCTGTCGTCGATTGCGTTAACAGTGATTGTATATTGATCTCCTGTTTTCTCAACTTTTACAGTTCCTGTACGCGTAGGAGCGTAGTTTGTCGTTGCTAAGTCCCCGTCTTTGTTGATCGCTTGCTCAAAGAACCAAGTTCCCCAGTCTAATCCTACTTCAGAACCTCCACCTAAACCTGCATTTCCAACAATTTCTTCTCCGATTGGATATTCTCCAACAGGAATGTCAGTTGTTGTATTAATGTCAGTAAAAAGTCTAACACGCATCCATTCTCCAATACCATTAACTTCGAAGTACGCTCCAGGGGTAGGAGTTAACGTTTCGGAATATAAATAAATGTCCCAACGGTTATTATCTTTCCCTGTGATTGGCGATTTGCCTTTATATTCTAAAAATCCTTGTGTTAGCTTGCTTACTGTTTTATCTGCTCTTAACGTTGAAATCGTATACTCATCGCCTTGTTTTACTTTTCCGATGTATTTACCTAGGTGTCTTGTACCATCTTCTAATAAAATATTAAAGCGAATTTCTTGTCCCTTTTCGTTGTCCATCACTTTGATTGCACCATCTAAAATGTACAATTTATCTTTGATTCCAGCTGCTTGGTCGTTGTGTTGGAATGAAGCAAATGAATAATCATAATCTCCATTTTCAATCGCTTCTTTTGATCCTACTCTAAATGTGCCTACTTCATACCCAGTAGATGCCTTAAAGGTTTTTACAGGAACTTTTGCCTCCCATGCTTTTGGAGCCATTTCGTCAAAGAAAGAAAGAGAAATATAGTATCCATCTCCATCTTCTTTTAATTCCCCATATTCATTTGCATCTCCTTGAGTGAAATACGTCATATATTCCGCTACATTGGGGTGATCAAAGATATTATCTCCCCAATACCAACCGTTTTGAACTTCATACGTTACATCGTAAATAGGTTCAATATCGATGGCTTGTGTGTAATTGATGTCGTATTCTTCCCCTTGTTCGTCTTGTAAAGTTCCCTTGAAGCTATAAGAACCATTGGTATTTACTACCACTAATTCCCCTTTTGTGATTGCAGCTACTGCGTCACCATTTTTTATTGTACTTGTTGTTGAAAGGGTGTATAGATTTTCCGTATCAGTAACAATATACGTTTCTGATTTTAAGGTTGCTTCTAATAATTCTTCCTCTTTTACTACATTAGAGATGAATTTTAAGTTAAATTCCCCTTTGTTGGTTGTAAGAATAATAGCAAAATTTCCGCTATCTTTTACTTTTCCTACATAAGTTCCTTTAGCATGCTCAACGGTAGTAGGAACTGTTGGATCGATTGGATCTACAGGGATTAAGTAATTGTGGTCATCACTACTACATGAGGTGATTGCTAAACTACTAAGCAAAACAAAGTTTATTACATACGATAGTCTTTTCATAATTAAATCGAATTAGTGTCAAAGTGTGTGCAGGCACACGGGTTATTTTTGTTTGTTGGAAGAATTTTATACTTTGATTTTTTGGTTCTTTTTGGGTGTTTATATTTGATGTTTATAAAATTCTACTTGGTGCAAGTTAGATTTTATTTTAAATAAAAGGTTAATGTCTAAATAAATTAACATAATAAAACGAAGCGATTTCGCAAGATGTGAATAAATTGAATGTTATAAATAGTTAAATTATTAAATTAAAATTTTTGTTATCTAAATTGTGGTTCAATTTTTTTAAAGTGATTTGTGAATTCTTTAAAAGAAAAAGGATTGTCCTAAAGTTGCGTTGACAAAATGCAATAAAAAAAGTCCAACTACAAAAGCAGTTGGACTTGATTGATCTATTAAAATAAGATTTATTGCATACTTTCTACACAGAGGATTGCGCATTTCTCTCCATCAATAGCAGCGGAAATAATACCACCGGCGTAACCAGCTCCTTCTCCACAAGGGTATAAGCCTTTGATTTGTGGGTGTTCTAATGAGCGATCATCACGAGGAATACGCACCGGTGATGAGGTTCTACTTTCTGGTGCATGTAGAATGGCTTCATTGGTAAAATAGCCTTTCATTGATTTTCCGAATTCCTGAAATCCTTCTCGCATAATGTCCGTTAAGAAATTAGGAAATACTTCTCCTAGTTCAACCGCAGTTGTTCCAGGTAGGTATGAAGTTTTCGGAATAGCGGTTGATACCTTCTTTTGTGCAAAATCTACCATGCGTTGGGCGGGAACGCGTTGTGTTTCTCCGGCCAATCTAAAGGCTTGCTGTTCGATGGACTTTTGGAATTCCATTCCTGCTAATGCGCCGAATTTTTCAAAAGGTTTGAAATCTTCTAGTCGCAATTCAACTACGATACCCGAGTTTGCTGTTGCTTGATCGCGCTTAGAAGGAGACCATCCATTGGTCACTACTTCACCTGGAGCGGTGGCACAAGGGGCTATTACCCCTCCAGGGCACATACAGAAGGAATACATTCCACGTCCATTAACCTGCTTTACAATCGAGTAGGGAGCAGGAGGAAGAAATTCCCCTCTATAATCGCACGAATATTGAATTTGATCAATAAGTGATTGCGGATGTTCTGCACGAACACCCAAAGCAAAAGGTTTAGCTTCGATTACGATATTCTTTCGATCTAATAATTCATAAATATCACGAGCAGAGTGTCCTGTGGCTAAAATAACTTTATTGGCTTCAATTGTATCCCCATTTTCAAGTACTACTCCTCGCATTTCATTGCCGTCTAAGACAAAATCAGTGACGCGTTTTTCAAAGAGGACTTCACCACCAAATTCTTCAATCTTATGGCGCATGTCTTGCATAATTTTAGGTAGTTTATTTGTCCCAATATGGGGATGAGCTTCTACTAAGATATCTTGTGAAGCTCCAAAAGCAACCAATAATTCTAGAATACGGTTGATGTCTCCGCGTTTTTTAGAACGCGTATATAATTTACCATCAGAATAAGTTCCTGCACCACCTTCACCGAAACAATAGTTTGAATCAGGATGAACAACATGGTCAATGTTGATTGCTTTTAAGTCTCTTCGACGTCCACGAACATCTTTTCCTCTTTCGATTACAATGGGTTTTACACCCAACTCAATGAGTTGCAGTGCGGCAAAGTAACCCGCAGGTCCTGCACCAACGACAATAACGCGTTTGGCATCTTTTACATTTTTGTAAGCAGGAAAATCAATGTGTCGATGTACAACCTCTTCTCCAGTAAAAAACACCTGTACTTTTAAATTGATTTTGACGATGCGTTGCCTAGCATCAATCGATCTCTTTAGAATAGTAATGTGTTGGATGTCAGAAACTGAACTTTTAATATGTTGTGCAACATAAGACGTTAATAAGTCCGCAGAAGCCGCAACTTCAGGAAGCACTTGGAGCAGTAATTCTTGTGGCATTTTTTTATAAAGCAATAAAAATTAAAGCGCAAAAATACACTAAAAAAAACAGAAAATAATTTTTGAAATTAAATGCAACGAAAAAAAGATACTTCCAGCCTAAATCTGTTTATGCCCTTGTTTGGCGGTGATTATGTTTGTTATTTCTTGCGTATCCTTTTCTATTTTACTTCCACCTGTAAAATAGTTTGAATATCAGCTAAATCAAATGCTGTTAAGCCGAGAAACGATCGAGTAACAATTGCTCTTTCTTTTATATGTGGAGATAGACCATAAATAGATTTATCGTCATCGAGAATAAGTATATCCTCTGGAAGTAAATGATAAGTTGCTATATGAGTTTCAATTTCTTCTTTCCTTGAAGTATAAGGACTGCAAGATATCATTTTTGTAAGTTTAGAAAATTTCAATCCTCTGCTTTTTAATAAAGCGGACCATTCCGCTATAGAAAACCTATTTCGATGTGAAGTAGATAAAATAATTTCATCTACTTCGATTTGATTGAAAATAGCAATGGCTTTAGTCATGAAAACGTAAAAACCATCCTCAGCAATTTCCACTTTTTTTTGCGGATTACCGTGAACCATGACGCCATCGATGTCTAAAAAAACTTTCATATTAAAAATCTAATTTACAGTATTCATTGTCTCTTTTAAATTTGTTTTTGGCTTACTAAAATATAACGTTTTTATTAGGTTTTACTGCTATACTTTGTTTTTAGTATGCAATTGTAACGTTATCTTTGAAAACAATCGTTTTTTCGTAAAAGAAGAATGTTGTGTCTAGTTTCTCAACCCCAAAGGAGAAAAAATATTTAATTGTGCTTGACAAACAGTTGTCAGTTGGAAGTTTTATTTTTGTTGGTACCAAAATAGTATTGAGTACTAGGAAACAGAATTTTAAAAAGAGAAAGTATGTCTTATTGTGATCACGTTGAATTATTGACTGGGGACCGACAAATACTCCATAAAAATTATCATGACAATCATTATGGTTTTCCGATTCATGATGATAATGAGCTGTTTGGACGATTGTTGATGGAAATCAATCAAGCTGGATTGAGCTGGGAAACTATTCTTAAAAAGGAAGAAGCTTTTAGGACAGCTTATAGCAATTTTGATCTTCAGGCCGTAGCTGCTTACACAGAGGAGGATCGAGCGCGTTTGATGCAAGATGCTGGAATTATTCGAAATCGCCTCAAAATTAATGCAGCTATAGAAAATGCAAAGGTCATCGTACAGTTTCAACAAGAGTTTGGTTCATTTGAGCAATGGCTAGAGCATCATCATCCTAAAACAAAAGAAGAATGGGGGAAGTTATTTAAAAAACACTTTCGCTTTACGGGAGGAGAAATTGTCAATGAATTTTTGATGAGTATTGGCTACTTAAAAGGAGCACACACTGAAACTTGTCCGATTTATGCTAAGGCACTAGCACATCAACCTTTATGGTCTAAAGAGAAATAAAACTTTTATTATTATCTGTTTGTAATTCAGGGGTATAAGTATGAATTTTGATGTTAAACTTTTCCTTTTTTAGCACCTATTTTTGTATTGCAGGGCTTTTTTTGCTATCTTTAAGCTTGCCCTTAAAATGAGAAAACAGCAATTCTTGATACGAGCTGTAGTGATTTTAAGGTTTAATATTCAAGTAAACCAATACAAAACAGATGGAATTTAGAAAACTAGGTACTTCTACTATAGAAGTTTCCGCTATTACCTTTGGTGCGTGGGCAGCAGGGGGATGGATGTGGGGAAGTACAGACCGCAAAGAGGCGGTTGAGGCTATCCAAGCAGCCCATCAAGAAGGAGTAACCACCATTGATACAGCGCCTATATATGGGCAAGGGGTGAGTGAAGAGATTGTAGGAGAGGCCATAAAAGGATTGGCACGAGATAAAGTACAGCTATTGACGAAGTTTGGTATGCGTTGGGACTTAGATAAGCCTCAAGGTACTTTTGTGATGAATAGCCAGGATAACCAAGGTAAAGACATCGCTATTTACAAGTATGCAAGTAAAGCGAGCGTCATAAAAGAGGTGGAAGATAGCTTGAAACGTTTAGGTACAGATTATATCGATTTGTTGCAATTGCATTGGCCTGATGCGACTACGCCTATTGCAGAGACGATGGAAGCAATGGAATTGTTGATTCAACAAGGTAAAATTCGCGCAGCAGGAGTAAGTAATTACAACCTAGAGCAAGTGAAAGAAGCAAGAAATACCGTCGGGATCGTGAGTAATCAAGTACCCTATAGTATGCTCAATAGAGGAATAGAAAAAGAACTAGTTCCTTATGCTTTAGCTCATGATTTGAGTATTATTGCCTATAGCCCGATGGAAAGAGGATTATTAACAGGGAAATATTTTAAGGCTAATGCTTTTATGGAAGGTGATCATCGTGCGAGCTATTTTTCTCAGTTTGATTTACCTAAAGTAGAGAATTTTTTAGAAGAGATTCGACCACTAGCAGAAGAGAAACGCGCTACTTTAGCTCAACTTGTTTTGCGTTGGACTACTTTGCAGCCTGCTATTACCGTGACGCTAGCTGGTGCGCGAAACGCGAAGCAATCTGTAGCAAATGCACAGGCGATTACTATTGCATTAAATGCAGATGAACTTGATTTTATTGATCGTGCTTTGGCAAAAATGTAATAAATTGAGGATATAAAAATAAAGGGTGGTTCAAAAGACCACCCTTTTTATATTCTATTTGAACAAATAGCGAATTGTGTGGATAGAATTTATTCTTTCCAACGAATCAAAAGATAAGAAGGTTGTTCAAAAGGTTGCATCACCTTTTCTTCACTAATTTCAAATCCCCATGCTTTGTAGTAAGGCAATAAAGGATCATGTTGTAAAACTTCCAACCAGATAGCATCATATTGACGCGTTAGCGATAAGGTTTTGTTCCATAAAGAAGCTCTGACTTCTTCTTGGTTCTGATTTGGTTCGATGTAAAAAGAAGCTAAATTAATTACTTTTTTATCTGCTAAAACTGCAGGTTGATCGACTTGCTTGATCATGACATAACCAGCAGGAATTTCTTTGTTATATACCGTCAACATTTGGGTACTTAAATCATTTAGTTCAAGTATCGTTTCTTTGTGGTCAAGTTGTTGAGCGATATATTGATTCAAAGAAGCGGTATCTGTACTTGAGGTATAAAGATTTCTGATTTGCGCTTCTCTTAATTGAAAAAGAACAGCAAGTCCTTCTTCTGTTGCTATAGTAAATTTAGATATAATACTCATGTTCATTTGTCTTTATATACAAAGATAAAAGAACAACGTTGATATTTTTCGATACAGTATCAGTAAAAACTATCAGTACATCGGTTATTTCAATTCTTCTCCCAATTGTTTAATCAGGGATAAATCTGTAGCTGTTAGTCGTTGTGCAAAAATCGCTCTAAAGTGGCGTTTGTACACATCCGTAAAAGAAAAAGTTTCTCCAGGGGTAAAGCCTATGCCCATCGTTTGACAAGTTTCGTAAAAAGATTTAGCGTCCACATCATTGGGTAATTGTCCCCAAATACTGTAACCACCCTGCGGCGCTTGTTGCGTAAAATCGGAAGGGAAATAAGCGTTGAAGGTGCGGAGAAATTGCATCGCTTGACGTTCCAATTGCTGACGAAAAATACGCAAGTGTTTGTCATAGCTTGGCATTTGTAGGAGTTGAATAATGACTTCCTGATTAATCGGGGAGACGGATCTTCCTAAGGAGAATTTGAGGCGCTCAGCTTGTGCAGCATATTGTCCTGCGGCCAACCATCCTAAGCGCAAACCTGGGGCAATCGTCTTTGAATAGGAGGAAAAGGTCATGACAAGGCCTTTTTTGTCGAAATTCTTGATATTTATCGGTCTTTCACCCTGAAAGTGTAAATCCCCATAGATATCATTTTCAATGATGGGAATTTGATGTTGTACACCAAGGGAGTAGAGTTCTTCTTTTTGTTCATCGCGCATGAGAATGCCCGTAGGGTTATGGAAATTAGGTGTGAGGACAACTGCTTTAACTGCGTGTTGTTGACACATTTTTCTTAAATAAGCGAGGTCAAAACCATGCATAGGTCTTACGGGAATTTCTAAAGCGCGTAAACGCAAGTTTGACAATACCTCCAATACCGAAAATACACAGGGACTTTCTACAGCAACAATATCATGAGGAACGGTAGTAGAAGCTAAAGCAATATATAAAGCTTGTAATGCGCCATCAGTAACAATTAGTTCCTCTTTTTGCAAAGCTGCACCATGCAACGCTGCTCGTTTGATTAGCAGGGCTTGTAGCTCTTCAGATCCTGTATTGGGGTAATATTGCAGTAATGAAACGCCTTTTTCGCGAATAACCGTTTGCATCGTCTTCAAAATCAGCTGTTGTGGGATAAAGGTTGATGCTGGCGCAGCTATGTGAAAAGAAGGACGTTCTGTATGTGTTAATCGCTGGGAAGTCAAGGCTTTTTTAGTAGTAAATACGGCGTCTTTGGGTATGGTTGGCAAATCAAGCTTAGTCGCTGCTGTAGTTTGAATATGAGCGGCAACCACATAACCCGAACGAGGAATACTCGTTACTAGTCCTTTAAATACAAGATAATCATACCCACTTTGAACTGAACTCGTACTGAGTTGATACATTGCTTTTGTTTCGCGAACAGAAGGTAAGGCATCACCAGCTTGTAAATGCCCTTGTTGAATCGCGCGTTCTATTTTGGTGGTAAAGATTTCGTATTTGTATTTTTTCACGGTGCTATATTGAAATACTGTATAGAACAAATATAGTTTTTTTTGATGGTATAATCGGTACAGTTGAAGGGGGGGTCAGTAAACTTTAGCAGTAATTGACAAGTGAATTGATAACATTTGTTATCGTCTTAACGCTGCGTAAATATGAACCTTTGTTCTTTTATAATTAAATCAGATAGAATGGAAAAATTAGTACGAGAGATGTTACATCAAATCATCGAAAACAAGGTATATGATGAACAATTAATAACCACTTACTTTTCACCGCAGTATGTTCAAGTAGTGAATGATACAGTGTTGGATTTTGAAGGATTTAAACAGCATATCAAGAAATTGAAAGAAGTTGTTCATACCATTCGTTTAGAAATTCTACAAACAGGAGAAGGAAAAGATTGTGTATTTACCAAGCACAAGGTAGAGGTACTTTTGAATGATCAGTCCACACATACCTATAAAGTAATGGCGGAGTTTCTTTTTCAAGAAGGGAAAATCATTCGTTGCGAAGAGTTGACTTATTTAGTAGAAGGAAAGGCTAGCTATAATTTAGGTGCTGTGGTATAAAGCGAATCAGCAACATAAAAACAAAAAGAGGGCAACCTTGAAGGTACCCTCTTGTTTACTTTTCAATTCCTTCACTTGTCGTTTCAGTAACTGAATCTGTAGTGTTCTGTTTAGGAGCTGCGGTAGTCGCATTGGTTTCTCTTGTAGCAGCTTTGAACTCCCTAATTCCTGTCCCAAGTCCCTTCATTAATTCGGGTATTTTTTTACCGCCGAATAACAATAAGGCTATTGCAACAACAACTATAAGTTCAGATGGTGCTACTCCTCCTAAGGGTAATGTAGTCATCAACATGGTTGAATATATTAGTGGTTGAGGAAAACAAATGTATATCAGGTATAAAATTAGATAATGCTATTTAACATAACTTTATTATTGGATTAAATAGATTAAACGGGTTTTAATGTTGTAAAAGTGTAAAATATTAACAAATGAGCGAAAAAATAAAAGCTGTTTTTGTTCATTCTGCTTAGTAGTTGAGCTTGTTCTGTTTAAATCCTACTAATATCCAAAATAATATTTTTTTGAATTTTAATCCCGAGCATCGCAGATGGTCATTTAATTGTATCTTTGATTGTGCATTTTACCTAAGATAAACCTGTTTTTTCGCTGTAATCTTTTAATTGATGGTACATTTTTTCTATTTTAAACGTATTGTAACAATCCGATTTTTCATTACGCTGCTGTATTTAGGAAGTTTATACTTTTTGATCTACTATCAACCAGCTTTTTTACTCGTATTATTTTTATTACTCTACCTCGTGATTGGTTTTGATTTCCTCATGTGCGAATGGAGAAACTGTTATCTTGCTTACAAGAAAAAACCCATACTTGAAATAAGAGAAGATTATTTTATCGATCATCGTTTAAATTTAATAATACATTGGAAAGACGTATCCAAAGTAGAAATAAAACATTTAAAATCAGGTTATTATGTGGTTGTTTATCAACTTAGAAATGAGGATATTATTAAAAGACAACTTCAGAAATTTTACCAAAAATGGCATTACAACTTACTAGGAGCAATGTGGTATAGTGCCTTTCATCTTGTTCAGATAAAAACGATTAAAAATGAGCTGTTTGAATGCATGGAGCAGTATCAAAAGGAGGCAAATAAATAAGAATATTTATCTATTTCATTATAAATGATAGGATTAAGTTGAAAAAAAAAGCCTCAAAAATCATTGAGGCTGTTTAACTATTTTTTCGGTGCTTGATCAATAAACATTTGTTTCACTTTTTCAAGACTGTACCCTTTCCCTTCTTCCAATTCACCAGAAGAAATAATATTGGTTACTTCTCCATTTCCATCCAAGACAAAAAAGAAAGGATAGCCAATACCGCGCGCATTTGGAGCATAAGCATTGAAAACCGCTTTATTTTTGTTCTTTTGAGAGTAATTCAAGTGATAATAAACAAAATTTTGATCTACTATTTGTTTCAACTCAGGTGTTTTTTGCACAAAATCATTGAAGCGCAAACACCAAATACACCAGTTTCCTCCTGCTTGGACAAAAACGTATTTTCCTTCTTTTTTCGCTTGAGCAACGAGTTCATTTAATTTTGCTTGTGCATCTTCGTCTTCATTATACGGTTTGCTCAATGTTTCTTTCTCCTGCTCAATCTGCTTTTTCAAAGCTACTGTATCAACCGCTGTTTCTGGTTGTGGTGTAGCTGTTTGTTCAGTCGATGGAGAAACAACAGGATCTGCTTTTTTCTCTTGCTTACAACTGATAAAAGATACCGTTGAAAGTAGAACTAAACCAAGTAGCGTTTTTCTTTTCATGTGGATTGTATATTTGCTTTTTGTCGTACAAAGTAATGAAATTATAATCAAACAGCCACTCTTGTAAACGGTTATTTAACAAGCTTGTAAGCGAAGGAGATAGGAGGAGATAGGAGGAGATAAAAAGGGAAATCAAGTGCAATTAAAAGGCAATATTTCAGTAATGTAAAGGGAATGTTTAGTCGAATGAGGTGGAATTATCAAATAGTTAAGGAATTGATTCGTTGTGTTTTATGTGTTTTTTTGGTTGTACTTTCGAACTGTGAAAAAGAAAAAGGAAGTAAAACAAAAAAGAAAGGTTACAACATAACAATAGCAAAAAAGGACCAATGCTACCTTGAGCGATTTTTGAGAAACCCTAACAACCACGTGTTCTTATTTTCTCAACCTAAAGTTTATCTATTTATTGATCCCAATTTGTTACTATTTATGGTCCAACCTGCATTGTCGTTGTAACTTTTTTTTTAAAATCTTATTGTTTGAACGATAAAAAATAGAATATGAAACAGCCTTACAGACATTCGATTGAGTTAGGAATACAAGGAACGATGAAACCTATACCTGTTCGATCTTTAGGAAAAAGAAGACCAGGTATTGAGGCACTGCAAACGCCTAAGGCTTTTCCACGTCCTAAAGGACATTGTATCTCAGATACGTTGTCTTTTGCTGGATTATTAGTTGCGTTAACACTGGTTGTCGCTATTGTTTGGAACTTTGAAAATTTCGATTGGACCAAGCGTCAAGTGGCTTACTTCTTCTTGAATATGGTGTTAAGTTTGATTCCTATTGTTTGGGCTTTTCACCTGCTATACCCTCGTTTTGATCGCAAACGCGTGCAAAAAGGCAAATTAAAAGCCTTAGGTCGAGTAGTAGCAACTGATCATGCTGGGAAACTAGTTCGAAATGATGCACAACAACGCGCTTTGGTTGAAGTTGTATATCAAAATCAACGCTATTTGTTAGTGGCAAATCAAGCAGGATTAGCTGTTGATTCAAATGCAACCGTTGAGGTAACGTGGAGTAGTGTTTCTCAATTGTGTTGGATTCACAATGTCAGCTAGAGCCCTCAATTTTTAGACAGGCTCACAAATTAAAAATACCTTTTGATTCGATAGGGTAGTGGTAAAGAAAATATACGTATCACCTCCCTCTTTAATTTTCCATTTCTTGCGTAGTTCATCCACTTTAATAGGGAAATTACGCACCGTAACATTCGCTTTTTGTTGTTGTAAATATTCTTTGGCTGTAGCTTTATTATAAGGCAAATGTTGCTTTATTTTAAAGCGTCTGCCCGAGAAGTCCACAAGTGTTTCACTGGTGTATAGCTGGCTGTGCTGGTGTAATTTAGCAACGTTAAAATAGGCGCTAATGGCATTGAACTTTCCCGTTTTGAGCAAAGCACTATTCGGCTCATACAAATAAGTTTGCGGTTCTGCATAGGTAGCCACAGACTCATCTGATAAATCGAAAACGGTAATTTGAGGCTCTTTTTTAGTGAGATTAACTGCGGTTAATACAATGGTTCCCACATACCCCTTTTCAATAATCCACAGTAATTCTTTGACCTCATTTTGCAAGGCAACAATGTGAATGGCTTTGACATGTTTCAATTCAGAAAGCCCCGCTTGAATATCTAGTAAAGGCGAGGTTTTGACTAAAACTGTTGCTGTATGTTGGAAAAGCATATCCAGATGTTCAACAATGTTCGGTGTACAATCGCTGAGGAAAAATACTTTTTCTTTGTTTTGATTTCTTCGTGCAGGATCCAAGTAAATATAATCGAACTGTTGATTACTATTGGCTAGATAGTCTAAGCTATCTCCTGCAATACAAGTGATATTGGTCTGTTGAAGCTGTTGGTAATTATGTTGCACAACAGCACTTAATTCAGGCTGTATTTCACAATGGGTAACCTGTTTAATACGTTGAGCAAAATAGTAGCAATCAATTCCAAATCCCCCCGTTAAATCAATCAGCGTATTGCCTTCCACTAAAGAAGCTTTATAGGCAGCACATTCTTCTGAAGACGTTTGCTCAATAGATAATTTGGGTGGAAATACGATGCAATCGGTGGTATACCACTTAGACAACTTGTGTTTAGACTTTTGCTTACTCTCAATCTGCGTCAATAAATCAGACATGGGAATAGCTGGAAATGGACTTTTTTTGAACGCCAAATCCGTTAAAGTAGCTTGACTGTGCTCTTTAAGATACGCTTGAACTTCGGGTTGTACGATAAGATGAATATCCACTTATAACTTTTTGGTGAGTACTTGAATAAATCGAACATTTGGGAAAAACTCTTTACCAATAACTTTTAAGCAAGTGTATAAAGGAACAGCGGCAATCATACCGAAAATTCCACTAAACATACCACTAGCTAAGATGACAACGAAAATTTCCAATGGATGTGATTTCACACTATTAGAGAAAATCAACGGTTGATTTACTACGTTATCAATCAATTGAACGATTAAAAAACCAATCATTACAGATATAGCTTTTGGTAAGGTAATTGCGATAAAATCATCGCCTATGTAGGTTAGCATGGTAAATACAACCGCTAGAATATTTCCAATTAATGGTCCGATATAAGGAATAATATTGAGGATGGCACACAAAAAGGCAATAGTAGCTGCCCCTTTTACACCAAAAATCAACAATACCGTGAGGCAAAGAATATAGATGACGAACATCTGAACACAAAGTCCTAAGAAATAACGGGACAATAGGTTGTTAATCTTATTGATAGAGTTTAAAACCTTGTTTTCGTGCTTTTTGGAAAACAATTTTTTAAATTGATATTCTAGTACAACTTGATCTTTTAGGAAGAAAAAAGCAATAAAAAGAACAGAAAATAGTCCAATACCAATATCGCTCAACATGCTGATGAGGGTATTGAGTAAATTAGGTACAAAATCCAGATTGAATTGCGATTTCAGGTGAGATTCTTCGACAATTTTATCCAAGCTGATTCCTTTGGCATCGAGGTAAGCGTCAATTTTTAGGATTAAACCATTAAAATCCTCTTGTAAATGCGCAGTATTTAATACAGATAAATTCTGTGCTTGTGTAGTAAATAAAGGCACAAACATAAAAGAAAATCCGATAAAAACGGCTATAAAGAAGCCCATCGTAATACTGATGGCAAACATCTTTTTTAGCTTACATTTTTTATAGAGAAAATCAACTAAAGGCTTGCCTATTAAGGCTAAGACAAAAGCTAAGGCAATATAAATAAACAAGGTGCGAATTTGATACAACAACCCCGCACTTAATGCAATTCCACTTAAAATAAGAACGGCTTGAACAATACCTTTGGAAATTTCTTTAGATTTCAACATGCAATGATTTATTCGTTAGCGAATACAAAACTATGACAAGCAACAAGAGCAGCTGTTTCTGTTCTCAATCTTGTATGTCCTAAAGATACAGGTTTAAAACCTTTTTCTAAAGCTATTTTAATTTCAACAGGAGAAAAATCCCCTTCAGGTCCAACCAATAAGAGGTAATTTTCTTGCGGTTGAATCTTGTTTTTTAGGAGCTCTTTCGTTTGGTCATCTTCACAATGCGCAATGTATAAAGCACCTTGATGGTCTTGTTTTAAAAATTCTTTTAAGGTAATCGGTTCATTCAACTGAGGTAAATGCAGTTGAAGGGATTGCTTCATTGCCGATTGAATGATTTTTTCAAATCGTTCTGTTTTAACTACTTTGCGTTCCGAATGATCACAAATAATAGGCGTAATCTCATGAATACCGATTTCGGTTGCTTTTTCTAGAAACCACTCATAACGCTCGTTCATTTTAGTCGGTGCAACTGCCAAATGCAAGCGAAAAGGCGTCTGTTCTTTATCTGTATAACCTACAATATCAGTTAAACAACTGCGGTCTGAGGCTAATGAAATTCTAGTTTCAAATAAGGTTCCACGACCATTGGTCACGAAGAGAATATCCCCTTCTTTTTTGCGTAAAACGCGTATAATGTGTTTGCTTTCATCTTTGTCAAAAGTGAAAGTCGACTGTTCTTTATCGATAGCGGGAGCGTAAAATAACTGCATAATGTAAAACCTTAAAATTCAATTCTAGCTTTGGATACAACAGAAGAATCTGCAAAAAGAGATTCTCTATAACGATAGTACCCTACAATACCAATCATGGCTGCATTGTCCGTTGTATATTCAAATTTGGGAATATATGTTTTCCACTTGTATTTTTGTTCGGCTTCTTTTAAAGTTGCGCGTATACCTGAATTAGCCGATACACCACCGCCAATTGCAATTTGAGTAATACCAGTTAGTTCAACGGCTAACTTGAGCTTATCCATCAATATTTTGATAATCGTATGTTGAATTGAAGCACAAATGTCTGCTTTGTTTTCTTCTATAAAGTTTGGATTTTCAGCTACTTGTTTCTGAATAAAATATAAAAACTGTGTTTTTAAACCACTAAAACTAAAGTTTAATCCCTCCACTTTTGGTTTTGTAAAAGGATACGCTTTAGGGTTCCCTTCCTTGGCATATTTGTCAATCAAAGGCCCGCCAGGATAAGGAAAACCAAGAATTTTAGCTGATTTATCAAAGGCTTCACCCACGGCATCATCTGTTGTTTCTCCCAATACTTTTAAATCAAAGAAACTATTCACTTGTACAATTTGAGTATGTCCACCTGAAATTGTCAAAGCTAGAAAAGGAAAAGTAGGCTGATCATATCCGCTTTCATCAATAAAATGACAAAGAATATGAGCATGCATGTGATTCACTGCAATCAAAGGAATATCCAAAGCCAAAGCCAAAGATTTAGCAAAAGATCCGCCAACTAAAAGTGAACCCATTAATCCAGGACCCTGTGTAAAGGCAATTCCCTGCAATTCTTCTTTCGTAATTCCCGCTTTCTTTAAGGCAATATCAACAACCGGTACGATATTTTGTTGGTGTGCTCTTGAGGCTAATTCTGGAACAACACCACCGTATTCTTCGTGTATCTCTTGACGAGCCACGACATTAGACAATACTTTGTTGTCTGCTAAAACTGCAGCTGCGGTATCATCACAAGAACTTTCAATCGCTAATATATAGGTGGGTTTTGTGGACATGTATAATTTAATTTAATGCTAATTTATATCTTCTTTTTTTAGTCAATCACTCCTAAAAATTAATTAAATTTGTTGATTGTACGTAGGTATTTAAAAAAAGTAGATTTTAGGGGCAAATTTAAAACATTAATAGTTATCAAAAAATTTAAAAAAATAGTTTTTCGCCTGCTTTTGGCTCTGTTCTGCTTGCTGATTTTAGCAGTGGGATCCATGATGTTGCCAATTGTGCAAAGCTATTTAGCACGCTATGTAACGGAAAAAGTGAATGAAAAATTCGGTACGGATTTTTACATTGACCGTTTATCTATTGATGTTTTTGGAGTGATTCACCTCAAAGGGGTAGAAGCAAGAGACAACCACGAAAATATATTAATCGGAATTGATCATCTTCAAACGCGTTTGGCTGACCTAAATGCTTTGCAGCAAGGAAAGGTGTATTTGGGAACAACCCGAATCAATGGCTTGTATATGAATATTCACAAGTACGAAGGCGCAGAACTAACGAATCTAGATGAGCTTATTGCTGTTTTTGATGATGGACAACCTGGAGAAGGGAAGTTCCGACTAAAAGCTTCTCGCATATTTATTAAAAATTCACAGTTAATTATTTCGGACGACAATACGAAAGTAAAAGTAGCGGTTGATTTCAGAAAGTTGCAAGGTCAAGTGGATAACTTTTTAATCAAAGGACCTGAAATATACGGAACTGTGAAAAACGTGAGCTTCCTCGATCACTGGGGAATGAACGTACAAAACTTAACCGCAGATTTTTCCCATACCAAAACGAGTATTGGACTAAAAGACATGAAATTAGTCACGGATCAATCGGATATTGAAGGAAACCTGAAATTGACGTTTGAACCTGGCGATATGAAGTATTTTGTCGATAAGGTGAAGTGGGATTTTGAGATTAAAAAAGCCAAATTAAATTCTTCTGATATCAATGTATTCGCCCATGAGTTTGCTTCTAATAAAGAAGTATTCTTCAAAGGATATATGAAAGGGGTAATGAATGACTTTGTTCTTGAAGGAGCCAATTTAGTAGATGAAAACAATTCGCAGATTATTGGGAAATTTGCATTCCGCAATGTATTTGATGATCATGAACCTTTTTGGATGCGTGCCGATTTATCGCGTTTACAAACTACACGCTATAACTTAGTTGCTTTAATGCCAGATCTGTTAGGTAAATCTTTACCAACGGAATTGGATGGCTTAGGATTGGTAAATATCATAGGAAATATTGAGTTAACGAAGCGAACCTTAGATACGGATATTGAATTAGTAACGGCTATCGGAAAAGGAAATGCTAAAATTGCCATTCAACAGCTGAATGATCCGGATCACGCTACATACAAAGGAAATATTAAATTGGATCACTTTGATTTAGGTCATTTTATCCACAATGAACAGTTTGGATTAACGTCTTTTGATTTATATGTAGATGGGCATGGGTTTAATCAAAAATCGTTGAATACTTCTGTAAAAGGGGATGTATTCTCTTTTGTTTTTGGTAAGTATAAATACACCCAATTGGCCGTGGATGGATTAATGAAAATGCCATACTATCGCGGGTTATTACACAGTGCAGATCCGAATGTGAAACTCGATTTTAACGGGACGATTGACCTAAGTACTAAAGAAAAGAATTACGATTTTGTTGCGCAGATTGATTATGCGGATTTATATGCATTAGGTTTCGTTAACGATACGTTATCTAAGTTTACAGGTGATTTTGAATTTAAAGCCAAAGGGAATAATATTGAGGATTTAGAAGGTGTATTTAAAGTTAATAATGCGATTTATGACAACAGTAAAGATCATTATGTATTTGAAGAGTTTTCTATTGAATCTAGTTTCACAGAAGGCGGTGAGCGTTTGTTGAAATTAAATTCAAAAGAAGCTATTCAGGGATACATCAAAGGGAAATTCTTGTTTGGTGAATCCAAGATGTTGTTTACAAATGCATTGGGTAGTTTGTATACCAATTACTCTCCGTATAAAACAAAAAAAGGACAATATGTTGATTTTGATATTACGGTACACAATCGCTTAATTGAGGTTTTCTTGCCCCAATTAACCCTAAACGAACGTACGCACGTAGATGGAGAAATTGACAGCGATGAGAATTTGTTTAAACTTAA
The DNA here is from genome assembly GCF_052691955.1 of Myroides sp. TSA_177.3. Classification (NCBI taxonomy): domain Bacteria; kingdom Pseudomonadati; phylum Bacteroidota; class Flavobacteriia; order Flavobacteriales; family Flavobacteriaceae; genus Myroides; species Myroides sp. TSA_177.3. The sequence continues at coordinate 5,437 of NZ_JBQZGD010000013.1, read as the reverse complement.
TTTCGATTCGCCGAGTATTGCCGTGAGTGGCGTGGAATTCTTCAATATCTTATTGAATGTCAATAATTCCAATCCCATTTATAATACGTATGTTTCTATTGATAGTGTGCATACTAATTTCTATGATATTTCTGATTTTAACTTGCTGAATTTAACGCATAATGATACGTTATTTGTGCGTTCAGAATTTAAAGGAGGTAAAAACTTAAAAGATAAATACGAATTGAACTTGTATCACACCATTAACGAGGAGAAACTCTCTGTGGTGGGATTCAAGAAATCAGAGGTGTTCTTCAAAGATTTCCAATGGAGTATCAACGAGAATAACGACAAAGCCAATAAGTTGGTGTTCAATAAAAAATTGATGGACTTTACCATTGATTCTCTCGCTATTTCTCACAACAAGCAAATGGTGAATTTAAGTGGAGTAATGCGAGATTCTACATACAAAAAGCTGAATTTATCTTTTGGCAATGTAGATTTAAATAAGATTACACCTGATATTGAAAATCTATCTTTTGGCGGTAAAATTGATGGAGAGGTGAATTTCTCCCAAATGAAGGATGTGTATCATCCCCAGGCGAATATTGTCATCGATTCGCTGCTGATTAATAAAATATACTTAGGGGATATGTTCTTCAAAGTGGATGGAGATAAGCGATTAGAGAAGTTTACCGTTCAATCTAGTTTGATGGATGATGAAGAAAAGGAGCGATTTTATTTGAATGGAGATGTCGATGTGATCAATAAACAGACCCATTTCAATTTAGAGTCTGGGTTAACGGATTTCCCATTGGCTACGATTGCACCATTTTTAAGTAGTGTGGCTAGTGATATGACAGGAACTGCTTTTGGTAAGATTTCCTTCTTGGGAACTGCAAAAAATCCAGATGTCAATGGACGTTTGTACTTGAATGATACCAAATTCAAATCGAAGTTTACAGGGGTAAGCTATGCTTTTGATCAAGAAACCCCATTGGATATTACAACGAAACAATTCATCCTCCGCAAGGCAGGATTAACTGATACCAAATACAAGACAAGGGGATTGGTCGATGGAAATGTATCCCATAAGATGTTTAAGGATTGGGTGATGAATCTATCGCTTTCGTCTACGAATTTATTGGCTTTGGATACCCAATATACAGAAGGAAGTTTATACTATGGAACTGCTTATATCAATGGAAAAGCAGACATTGTAGGGCCTATTGAAATGTTGAGCATCAATATTAATGCGACTTCGAATAAAGGGACATCGATTAAGATTCCGTTGAAGGAGGCACAAAGTACAGGCGAAAATAACTTTATCCATTTCTTGTCGCCTCAAGAAAAGAAATTGCGTTTAACAGGAAATGATTACGATCCATATAAATACCGCAACAGTGGAATTGAATTGGATTTTGAGTTTTATGTAACACCCGATGCGGAAATTGAAATTATCCTCGATCGAGAGTCTGGACATGCCATGCGTGGAAAAGGTGCTGGATTTATTACCATGGAAATCAATACACTTGGTAAGTTCAATATGTGGGGGGATTTCCAGGCGTATGAAGGAGAATATAATTTTAAATATGGTGGATTGATCGACAAGAAATTTGTCGTGAAGAAATATGGAACAATTCGCTGGGATGGCAACCCGATGAATGCTATTTTGGACCTTCAAGCCATTTACCATACGGAAGCTAATCCAAGTGTAATTATTGATAACTCGATTATCAATAGAAAAGTACCTACGGATGTGGCTATTGTATTGAATGGAAGTTTAAGTAATCCAGAAGTAGATTTTGATATTAATTTTCCAACGGTGAGTTCGGTTGTAAAATCGGAGTTGGACTATAAATTGAGTGATCGCGATACACGTGAAAGACAAGCCATGGCTCTATTAGCAACGGGGTCTTTCTTCTCCTCTGATAACTCTTCATCTGCTTTAGCAGGAAGTTTATTTGAGCGCGCAAGTAGTATTTTTGACGACTTGTTCTCGGATGTAGATGATAAGTTTAAAGTAGGACTAAACTATGCGCAAGGAGAGCGAAATCCGTATACGCAAACAGAAGGACGATTAGGGGTAACTTTTACCACGAAAGTGAATGATCGCATCTCTGTAAATGGAAAATTAGGAGTGCCTGTCGGTGGAGTAGAGCAATCGGTTATTGTTGGTGACGTTGAAGTATTGTTGCGTATCAATGAAGAAGGAACGCTAAATGCACGCTTCTTTAACCGAGAGAATGACATCAATTATATTGGGGAAGGAATCGGTTATACACAAGGGGTAGGATTGTCCTATGAGGTGGATTTTGATACGTTGAAAGAGTTAATCGCGAAGTTTTTAAATCAGTCCGAGAAAAAGAAGAAGAAAAAAGAAGAAAAAGAATCTTCCAACAATAGAGCCGAAGACCTGCCAGATTCAGATTACAGTCAGGAGTTTATCCGCTTTTATGAAACAAGACGCAAAAGTGGAAATACGCCTTCGGGGCAGTAGGTGAGAGTAAAGGAATGATTATATATAATTTAGTAAAGAGTTTTAAGTAACTGGTAGGGCTTATATTGACTTATGTGCTAGGGTAAAGATTGACTTTATGTTTACCGAGGAGCAGCAAAAAATATATAGTGCAAAGAAAAAAAGAGAGAAGTGAAATTATTTTATATTATTTTTTTTATCGTTTTGGATCTTATGTTTTTTAGCGTTCTAGTAAAAAAAATTAGATTGAGAAGAAGAAGATTATTTTTGCTTACTGTATTTTTGTTTTTCTTTACTATCATTCATTTTTTGAATCCTTTTGGATTGGCTATTTCTAACGAAGTATTTTACATATTAATTGGTTTTAGTATGACTTTAATTGTTTCTAGATTTGCAAAGGAGGTAGCTATTTGGGTTACATCAACGTTTAATAGAGAAAAAGACGAGTTGTTTTTAAAGTGGTTTAGTATTGGGGTTGATTATGTGATATATATAATGGTTTTAATATTCCAAATAGTAACTATAATTAGTAATTAATATAAAGGTTGTTTTTTATTTTCCTTTTTAGTTTTGTAGGATGTATGGAGGGGCGCTTATTTATAAGCTATATGTTTCACACGATTTTGTCTTTTATATAAGTATCAATTAGATCATAAAGGATTTGTTTTTGCGTTCTTCTAGTTCTCCCCAAGACTTGATATCTTCTAGTTTTTTCAATGACTGTTCACGAAGTATTATCACCTACTAAATAACCCAAAGATACTTCTGGGTGTCCACTATTTTTTAGCCGTTTCAGTGAAAGAAATTGCTTTTGCAGTTCATGCTGACCAATAATTTTTTAAAAAATCTCTAATCTTTTAAATAAATATTTTTTCAATCGTAATAAACTTTATTTTTATAAGGACAGTTGACCCTTTGATAATGAGTTGAGTTCGCGGAAAAAGAGGAGTAGAGTTGGAAGAGTGTGGAATCGTTAGCGGAGAAGCTTGTTGGATATCATACCATTCTCTAAAGCTGAAATGCAGAAATTGAAGAGACATTTAAAGAATACGGGAGAGCAACATTCACGTAAGAGTAAAGGCAAAAAAAGAAATAGAAATGTTTGAATCATACATAAATTTAACTTTTGAAGAAGGATATAAAGGTATTTTAGAACTAGCTTTAAGTCAAGAGAAAATTGTAAACCAAGATATTATCCTATTATTTACAATAGAGGAGAAAGAACTTATTAGTGCTTTTTTGGGGAATTTTAATGGTTTTTCAAGAAGTAATTTAAAAATTATCGAGAAAAAAATAAATACATTGCTGTATAATGATAATAGAGAGTATGTTTCCGATTTAATAGATTTCTCAATTTTATATGGACTTAATTTAGACTATACGATTATTATTAATTTGGTTAAACAGAGTGATAAAAAAGAACATTTTGTTATATTATCCGCATTACAATATTTATCAGAAAATATTAAATATTACTATATAGAAGAAATTTTTGAATCTTTAGAATTAATTGTTGATAGTAAACATAGTGATAACATAAAAATTCTATCGTTGCTAATTTTATATAAGATATCACATTTAGATATTTACGTAGATAAAATAAAAAAAATGATAGATAATGAGCAAAACCTTGTTTATTATACTAATAGAATTAATAATTACGATTTTGATATAAAATTATTTAATAACAAAAAATTATTTAGCTTGTTAGATTAATATTCCCATGTATCTATAGTTTTAGGGATAAAAAAGTAACACTACCCAAAACCTTCTAGATTTGGATTAAAAGATTTTTTAACATAGATAAAAATGGACAAAGGAACTATCCCAATAAAAATCTTGACTAATGAAAAGAATATGCTTTATAATGGTTGTATTACTTTATAGTTGTACTCCCAAAAAAGAATTGAGTTATAATAGATATTATGAGAGAAATGGTAATAAGTTACTGTTATTGGATAAAGATTCAACTTTTGTACTTCAGGATGTTTTTCATTTTGTTAGTAATGGGTTGATTATGGGAAAATATCAACTTAATAAAAAAGGAAAATTATGTATATATGACTTAATAGATAGAATGAACTTACCTAATGTTTTTGATGAAGCGAATGATCAAGCAGAGAATAATATATTTGTTCATACGGAAGTCAATAAAGTCACTTATGAGAATATAGATGTTTATGTGAAGAAGAATGATATAGAAACTTTATTAGGAAATCTACAGGGAGGAGATACCTCTTTTAACTATCCGTTTGGTATAGGAGATACGTTACAATTCGTTTTTAAATATGAAAGAGATGGAGGTTTAGTAGTTAAATTAAAGCATGATGTTGCTGCTACAAAAAGGATTGTAATTGATTCACCTAATAAGAAAATAACAATTGATTTTGATATGTTTTATTTTGATCTAAAAAACAGCAATGAAGTAGAAAAGAAATGCTTTACAATAAGGAAGAAAAGATTTTATTAATTTCTGATTCTCAATATATCACCCCAACCTTCCAAATCGGATCGTTGGGGTTTTTTAGTTGACAGTTTACTGTTAACGGATAAAGGTGGATTTTCAATATAAAGAGAATAAGGATAGTACACAGTAAATCAAAAAAAATAGTTGGGTTTTGGACAACTATTTATTATAAGAGAGAAGTAAAACTGTTCGCTGTAAACTGTCCACTATATTTATCGTCGGTGGAGCAGTAAAGAGGAACGCAGTGAGTCGAAGGCTACGACAGTGTCAATAAACAATGTGGTTTGAAACACTACTTTTTACATTAAACTAAAGACTACAATTGCAAAGAATAAAAACAGCCAAATGAAAATTAAAAGATTGTATGTATTTATTTTGGCTTCATGAGAGAGAATTCTTCTTACCTTACAGACATCAATGGAGTGCCGACGCATTACTATGGTTACCTACCATTTACCTCATTAATGATTTTATTTGTTTTGGTATTCGGTGCACTGCGTGAGGAGAGCTGT
>NZ_JBQZGD010000012.1:0-103024 GCF_052691955.1 Myroides sp. TSA_177.3 | reverse complement strand
AAGGTGATGAGAGGAAACGGACGTAGGGGCCAATGGCAATTGGTCTTCTTGTATGATGCATATTGTATTGTGGTAAAATTTGGTGACAGAGGATACACCGTATGGGCCAATGGCAATTGGCCTTCTTACATGATACATATTGTATCACTGAATCCACCACAAAAAAGCAAAGAAGCGAAAAAACAAAAAAGCCTATAAAAAAAACGTCGTTTAACTAAGTTTAAACGACGTTTTTTATTATAAGGTTACCAAGCAAAGCTTTCTCTAGTTTCTACAAATACAGGGTCTAAAGGATGTAATTTAGGTACTAATGCGTGATAAGTTACATATTTAGATCGTCCACCTCTGTTTTGAAGGAATTCTACAAATAACGTATACTCATTGTATCGATTCTTCTTGTAGACATATTTGATGTCTTCCGTATTAGATTGTACCCAAAATTGACCAATAATTAGATCAAAGTATCTAAAATCAACAGCGGCATAACAACCTTCTACTAAATCTCTATAGTCTCGGGTATTCGTAATAATTGTAAATTCATTGCCTCTAAGGCTAGGAACAAACAAATTGTCTTTTGTATTATAGCAACCATATTGCTCTAGGCCTTCGGTTCTAATAAAGACATCCCTATCATAATAGTCGTCTGAAGCTGTACAACCTGCAAATAACAGGGCTACTCCTAAGTATAAACAGTATTTTTTTATCATAGCTTTTTATTTTAATTCGTTTGGAATGGTACAAACAGGTATTGGGTTTATTTTATGTTGATTGATTCGATTGAGTCGGGTGTAAATAGCGAATACTTCTTTTGCTCTCCCTTGAAAGTCCTCTAATTTTTTTCCTTGTTCTGCTGCTAGCATTGCTTGCTCTAATTCATCGTAATTGGCTCCTAGTTGATCTTCATCTGAGCGATCATCACCAAATAGACCATCTGTAGGTTTTGCTTGAATTATGCTTTGTGGAACTTGTAGGTGTTCACCAATTAAGCGTACTTGCGATTTTAATAAATCAGCAATAGGGCTAATATCTACACCTCCATCTCCATATTTAGTAAAAAATCCAACCCCAAAATCTTCGATCTTATTACCTGTACCTACTACCAAATAACCGTGTATACCTGCATAATAGTACAAGGTAGTCATACGTAATCTCGCTCTTGTATTCGCTAAAGTTAGGTTTAATAAGGATTCATTATCACTAGTAGGTAATTGTTGTTTAAACAACTCAAAGGTTGATGTTAAGTCCGATTCAACAGCACTAACATGATTGAAATTCTGTTTTAAAAAATCAAGGTGCTCTTTGGCTCTGCTAATTTGTGAGGCTGCTTGATGTATAGGCATTTCCACACAAAGTAAAGGCAATCCCGTTAAAGCACATAAGGTCGAAGTAACTGCAGAATCAATTCCGCCAGATATTCCAATAGTGAATCCCTTTATGCCACTTTCTTGTGCATAATTTTTAAGCCATTCGACAATGTACTGTGTTACTGCTTCGGTTTGAAAGTTTTGATTCATCTTAGAAAATTTGTGATTGATATGTAGTTCTTCTTTTTATATTTGTAGGTATTAGAAAATAATTCAAGAATACTATGTTCAAAATTAGTAAAATATCTTTACCCTTATTGGTGGTTTCTAGTTTTTTTGTGTTGAGTTGTGGTGATTCAAAAACGAAAGTAGACAAAGAAGTTGAACAAATCCCCATGGATGTTACGGTCGCTCGTTTTGACCAAGAATTTTATACAGGAAAGGATGAAGATTTTCAGCGTTTGAAAAAGCAATATCCTTACCTATTTCCTGCAAGTGTAGCTGACGAAGCTTGGTTAGAGAAGAAACAAGATACTATTTTTAAAGAACTTTATCAAGAAGTAACCCAACAATACAGCGATTTAAAATCTTTGCCAGAAGATTTGAAACGCTTGTTTCAGTATATTAAATATTATTATCCAGAAGAGTCAGATCACAAGAAAGTAATTACGCTTATTTCAGAAGTTGATGTAGCTGCAAAAGCAATTTATGCGGATACCTTAGCCTTGATTAGTTTGGATACGTATTTAGGGAAAGACCATCATTTTTATAAAGGATTTCCTGCGTACACGTTGACTACTTTTGAATCATCTCAAATTTTGCCAGATATGGCTGAAAGTTTTGTCATTCAAAAGTTGCCAAAAACAACGGATCGTACGTTTTTAGGAACGATGATTCACCAAGGGAAGTTGATGTATGCAAAAGAATTATTATTGCCAGGAGTACCTAAAGAATCGCTTATCACGTATACGAAGGAGCAATTGGATTGGTGTAAAGCAAATGAATCTCAGATTTGGCGTTATTTCGTGGATAATCAACTGTTTTTTGATACCGATGGTAAGCTCGTGACTCGTTTTATTGAGCCTGCGCCATTTAGCAAGTTTTACTTGGATATTGACAATGATTCACCTGGACGTGTTGGCGTTTGGATTGGTTGGCAAATTGTTCGTTCATTTATGGAAAATAATAACGTAACTTTGCAAGAACTTTTTGCAATGCCTGCAAAAGATATTTTTGAAAAATCAAAGTATAAACCGAAGAAGTAATGAGTAAAAATCACATTTCTGATATCAATATTAGAGTAGAATTAGATGAAAATCGCGTTCCAGATAAATTAACTTGGACGGCTAAAGATGGTGGAGTTGACAGAGCAAAATCCAAAGCAATGTTGTTGTCTATTTGGGATCATGCAGCACAAGAAACGTTGCGAATTGATTTGTGGACAAAAGATATGCCAGTAGATGAGATGAAAAAATTCTTTCATCAGACTTTAGTTGCGATGGCAGATACGTATGAACGTGCAACGGAAGATGAGAAAATGGCGGCAACAATGCGCGATTTCTGCGAGTATTTTGCTGAGAAAACCGATTTGATCGATAAATAATAGAAAAGAGGGTGTCCCAAAAGGTCACCCTCTTTATTTTTAGTATTCGTTTTTATAATTTTTTACCTTATGTTTGACAGATACAATGTTATCATTAGATTCATATGATGAGATATTTATTTTTAACCATGTTTCTGTTTTTTACTGTGTTTGTACACGCGCAACATAAACCAGAAGCGGTATTGGCCAATGAATTATACGATAAAATAGAGCAAAGGAATAGACCTTCCTTTATCGTGTATTGGAATCCCAACTGTGAAACCGGAGAAGAGAGTTTATTAGAATATCAAGAGGTAATTAATACCTATGGCTCGAAAATTGATATCTATGTGATTGGTCTTACTAATATGTTCGATTTAATCGCTGATATGTCAAAAAAAATTGGGCTCGATTATCCTTTGTATTATTTAGGAGGAGATAAATCCAGAAGTTTAAGGCTCCGAAAAGAGGAATTTTCAATTGAATTGCTGCGATTAATGAAGCAAGAGGGAGAGGATTTTGATACGATCTATATGCAAGATTTAGATCATGTAGAACAAGTGAATGATATTTTCGAAGTTGATTATACGAGGTTAAATGCCCTGTTTAAATAGGTTGTATAACGAGTAAACTTAAAATACAATGTGCAAGTTTTTATTGTGCACTTTCATTTTAAGCAATTGTATACATCAACTGGTTATTGAACGATATGTTTTTATGATTGATTATAGTACCATTAGGTTACAGCCGCGAATATCGGAATGATCAAATCGCCCTAATATTTCAAAACTACCATCTTCGTATTTCTTACCTAAATCTTGTGTAACGATAAAAGAACATGAATTGATGTTGGCTAAATCAATGACATTTACGCCTCCCGTTTTTCCATGTGCATCCAATAAAGTAAAAGGATCTTCTGGATCTCGGATGACAATATCCATCCAAGGTGGACATTGAAATACGCCATCACCTAAAGAATACCCTTGTGAAAGGAGTTCAGTCATACCATATTCAGAGTGAATTTTAGTCACGCCAAAACCTTTGCAAAGAATGGCATGCAGTTCTTCGCGAATCATTTCTTTGCGTTTCCCTTTCATACCTCCTGTTTCCATGATAATGGTATTGTTTAGCTCAAATTTATGCTGCTCAATAATGTCTAATAAGGCATAGGTAACACCTAGTAAAAGGACGTTTTTCCCTTCGCGATCTAAAAGTTCTAGGTTAGCGATGAGTTCCTCGTAGTTATGCAAGTAGAAGCCGCTCTCTGGATGACTAGATTGTTTGATAAAATCATCAGCCATATAAATCAAAGAAGATCCTTCTCTTTCCAAATAAGATGGCAATAGTGCTAAAACAACATAATCTTCAATTGGGCCATAAAAGTAAGAGAAACCCTTTCTAAAGCTTTCCTCATAGTAGTTTAAGTCCGTCACATGATGTTTACTTGTGATGGTTCCTGTGGTTCCGCTACTTGTAAAAGTGGTTTGTATGGGTGATGTACTGCTCAGTACATCTTTACTTTTAAAAAACTCAATAGGGAGGTAGGGCACTTGATTTAAGCTTCGAACTTCCGTAGGGGTTTTTCGAATGAGGTTACAAAATTCACGATACACCGGATTGTTCTCATATTGATAGCGATAAACTTTCATGGCTATTTTATGAAACTCTTTTCGGGTCTGTATGCTAATGATATCTTCTGGTGTAAACACAATTCAATTATTTGGTACAAAAATACAATAAAAAAAAGCATCAATGTTGAAATGATGCTTTAGATTTATAGGGTATATGTCTTTGTTATTTTACAATAAGCTTTCGCGTTGCAGTGGCATTATTTTCTTTGATTTTAATAATGTAAATCCCTGCTGTAATTGAACTAGGTAGTACTAGCTCTTTTGTGTTGAGTTGGGTAGCTAAAATTTTCTTGCCCATTACGTTGTAAATCTCAACTTCTTTCGCTTCATTTGTTTTGGTTTCTATGGTAATCTTTCCGTTTGTTTGAACTGGATTAGGGTAAATAGAAAGACCTTCAATTGTTTTCACAACTGCTGCTTTATTAGCAGACCCAGTATATGAACCAACTTGAGCGAAGCTCAGGCTAGTCATAAGTGCAAAGGCTGCAATAAAAAGATAGTTATAAAAGTAATTTTTAGTCATCCAAATGAAATTAATACTATAAAAGTAGTGAATATTTCTTATATGATAAAAAAAATATTTGCTTTTTTAGGGCAAATATTTTTTGTTAACATAAATTAATGACTTATTGTAAATTATAAGTATAAAAAATTAGATTCTTATAACCCTAATGTCCAGCCTTTTGTCCATTCTGGAGCGCTTGCACTATTTCCAGCACCTTGGTTTTCTCCTTCAACAAATACTCCATTTACATTTACTGACTCACCTGCTGTATTTTTACCTTTCGCTTTTTCAGTTACATCGATTAGTTTTACATTGCTTACTAATAATGAACCATTAGCAACATTCGCGATTGTTTCATCATGCTCTACATCGAAAGCTGTTTTCCATCCGCTTAATACTACGTTTTTCATTTTTCCTTTTGTACCTTCACGTAGTTTCATTGCTGTTCCTTCTCCTTTTACCGCTGCAATTAATGTAATTCCGTCAATTGTTGGGTTAGAATAAGGCTCTGCTGTTCTTGTTTTAGAGTTGTTATCTGCTTCAAATCCTTTATCAGCTGTTCCACTTTGTTTAGAATACCAGAATTTATTCTCTTGTCCATTCCATCCTTCTGTCCAGTCAAACTGATCATCATCGTTATGTGTAGATACTAAGTATTGTGCACTTACTGTTCCACCAAACCACTCAAATCCATCATCAGAACCTTCGTGTGCTTGTACATATTCGATTTTTGTTCCGCTTCCAACTCCGAATAAAGATAATCCGTTGAATTCTTTCTCACTGTTAAAGTTCGCCCCAGCGTACTCAATTCTCAAGTAACGGATAGATCCTGAATTGTCATTCGTTACATCTCCACCGTAAGTTAAATCAGAAACCTCTGCAGTAGCTGTTTTAGCTTTGTTGATTGGAGCTTTACCACATACTACTAAACCTCCCCAGCTTCCTCTTTTTTTCTCAAGAGCAGTCATAACAACTGGGTTTGTATTTGTTCCTTTTACGAAGATTTGTCCTCCTTGTGCTACTGCGATATAAGAAGATGTTCCTCCTGTACCGATAATTTCAACTCCTTCTTCAATGTTTAAGATGGCTCCATCTTCAACTACTAATTTTGTTGATAAGTTATATTTTTTATTTTTCTCTAAAGTAAGAGTTTGTCCTTTCTTCAATGTTTGTCCAATGTTCTCTGCTGGATTTGGACCTGGATTTCCTCCGTTGTCGTTTGAATTGTCGTCTGATCCACAGCTAACGAATAAAGCGGATACTAATGCGATTGATAATGCTGATTTGAATAATCTTTTCATAAAGTAATTGTGTTATTTTATTTTAACTGATACAAAGATGGTCTACTAAGATGAACTGACGGTTAGCACTTTATCATTGAATTGTTATGATATTAAAGCGGAATATTAATGAATTGTTACGAGGACATGGTTGGCAGTTTGCGGTTTACTGGTGCATGATTGGGAGATATTTTTAAAAAGGAGAATTTTTGCTCATCGCCTTACCATCTAGCTCATGGGGGTATATTTGTTTTCGTATTCGATGAATATATCTCACTTATTTTATATTGGTTTTGGTGTTCGATGAATATATCTCACTTTATTTTATATTGGTTTTGGTGTTCGATGAATCTACACTTCGTTTCGATTTTCACTTCGTTTCGATTTCACCACCTCACCAATCTCACCTTCACACCGCCTCTAGATTTTCACTTCGTTTCGATTTCACCACCTCACCAATCTCACCAATCTCACCGCCTCATCTTCACACCGCCTCTCGATTTTCAGAGAGGGTGAGATTGGTGAGCTGACGGGAGGGTTTTGCCCTTTTCCTCTTTCCAAAAAAAAAGCCTACGTAAAACGCAGGCTTTTTTGTGAACAGGGATATTCTTTTTTTTAGAACGTATATTTAAATCCTAAGCTAAAGTTTTGACCTAGCTTGTATGATTGTACCAACACATCTTGTGTTAGGTTTTCTTGTTTTCTTTCAATCGCTGGATCTAATAAGTTTCTCGCGTTAAAAGTCATTCCGAAATTTTTCGTGAAATCATATTTGAAAGTGAAATCTAAGAATCCGAAAGCTTTATCAACTAAGTTTCCGCTTTGTTCCGTTCCTAATGAATATAGTTTATCAGAGAAGTGTGCGTAAGATAGTGTTGCCATTAACTTTTGGTCATTTGCCCATTCTTTGATATATGAAATATCTGCATTTAGTAATAAATCTGACGCTCCTGTGAAACTTGCATTGTCATGTGTAAATGAAGTACTCAAATACTTGTTTTCGCGATTTACTTTTTCGTTGTCTAATTTTTGGTAGGTCTTCATGAAAGAAGCATTCAATCCTCCTGTAATTTTATTCGTCAATACCTCGTCAAAACTGAATAAGTTTTTGCGAACTTCAATTTCCAATCCTGCTGCATATCCATAATCTCCAGTATTAGCATATGTAATGTCATTTGATGAAGAAGCAGATACAATTTCGTTGATTGGGTTTTTAATGTATTTTCCAAAAACAGTAGCAGAGATTACTTCATCTGTTTGAGGGAAATATTCCCATTTTAAATCCGCATTGTAATCATCTGAAGCGTATAAATCAGGGTTACCCACTTTGATTTCCGTTACATCTTCATAGATAAAGCGCGCTCTTTCTTTGAATTGAGGTAAAGTATAGGTTTTAGATAAAGCAAAACGCAAGTTGTTGTTGTCGTTTACTTCATACTTTAAAGACAAACTTGGTAAGAAGGCATTCTTCGTAAATTTGTTGCTTGTTTTATCCGCATCTAGCTGTGTTTGCCACGTAACATCTTGAGAAATTGTTTCGAAACGAGCCCCTAATGATCCCGATAATTTATCAGTTAAACGGTATTCTACATTTACAAAACCAGCATGGATAAATAATTCTCCATCATAGGTTTGAGGTAATAAAGCATTAGGTGTTGCTGCCCCACCTCTAAAGGTATAGATATCAAAGTATCCGTTTGCAAAGTTCGATTGGTTGAAGAATTGATCTAAAGCATTTGGATTAATATTGTTGTTGTATTCTCTGTTGATTTGAAATACGAACTGAGTAGCTTTAAATTCTCTATCTTTTTTTCTGAAGTTATATCCTACAGTTAATTTTCCATCGTATAGGTTTTCTTCATTTTTCCCAAATTTATAATCTGCAGCAATATTAGCAGCTATTTCATTTTCTTTTAAATCTTCGTAATAACGGTTGTTGTCCGATCTTGAGTTAATTGAAAACTGGTAACTATCGCTGTCTTTTAATTTGTTTAGGGTGTATTGTTGTCTATCTGGTGTTTGTGCAGAGATGTTGTTGAATGCAGCTCCCCAGTTTAAATCCAATTGATCGTTTAATTTGTGATTACCTAATAATTGGTTGACCATTAATTGATCTTGACGATACGTTTGTCTGTTGATATAGGTATAATCCGAGTTATCTAATGTAATATCTCTTACATAGCCTTGGTACTCATCATTTTTCTCTTTCGAGTCATTGACAAATAAGAGGTTGTACTTGATTGAGTTAGAATCGTTGATGTCAAATTTAGCATTTAACATTCCCGTTGTGTTGGTGCTGTATTCGAAAGAATTTAAATTTAAATCTTTCGTGAATGAGTTTTGCGCTTGAGCTGTACGGGTAACGCCTTCTTTTTGTTTGAAGTTATTACCAAATGATGCTGTTGCGAATAAATGTAAAGCAGATCCGTTAGTAAAGAAAAAGGATTTACCTGTATTAATGTTTAATCCTGCTCCCCAAGGACTGCGGGTATCAGTTTGTGTTGAGTTTTTAAAGTTGTACCCTTTTAAGGCATTACCTGGTATTTTTGTATCCGAAAAACCAAAGAAACTACGATCAGATAATGTTTTGAAATTATCTTGTTTCACTGCATTGGTATTCATATTAGTACCTACACCCACTTCTACAAAACCTTCTCCGGAGTGATTTTTTGACATAATGTCGATATTTCCACCTGCGAAGTCTCCGTAGTTTCTTGCAAAATACGTTTTGTCGATGGCAATGTATTCTACGATATCTGTGGAGAAGATATTTAAATCAATGTTTTTCTTTTCTGGATCGTTTGAAGCTAAAGGAAGTCCATTTAGTGAAGTACTGTTGTAACGGTCACCTAATCCACGTACAAAAATAGTTCCTGTACCTTCTTGTTTCGCTACTCCTGTTGTTTTCGCTACTGCACTGGCTACATCACTTACCCCTTTTCTTGAAAGTTCTTGTGAACCAATATGCTGTTTCATCTCAACTGAACGTTGTTGCTCAATTAATAATGTCGCTTCTCTAGACTTAGATCGTGTCGCTTGTACAACAACACCTTCTAGTTGTACACTTTCTGAAATTAAGTCAATTGTAATTTCAACTGTTTCGTTTGCTTTTACTTCAATAGCTTTATCAGCGGAAGTATAACCTACATAGTTAAAGGTTAACGTTTGTTTCCCTTCAGGTACTTCAAGAGTAAAAAAACCATCTAAATCCGTATTGACTCCTTGTGTTGTTCCTTTTATACTTACAGACGCAAAGGCTAGTGGTTCTTTTGTTGCTGAATCTTGTAAAATTCCTTTAATCGTTCCATTAGATGCCCCAATTACTTGGCTAATAAATAATAGGGCGAATAATAACTTTGATTTCATATTTATTATTTTATTTAAGCTAGTGCAAAGAACAAGCGTAAATATGTCTTGTGTGTTATCGCTATTTTAACACATTTTACGGTAAACGTTATTAAATCGTTACCAGATTAAATAATTGTAAACTTTACTTCACATAATGTATTATCTTTATCTTTGAACTGATTTATAACACACACAGATAAAGAATGAAAAATTCAGACATTAAAGTCTTATTAGTTGATGATGAACAAGATATCATTGAAATCATCAGTTATAATTTAGAAAAAGAAGGCTATCAAGTTAGTACAGCAAGGAATGGGAAAGAGGCAATAGAAAAGGCAAAAAAGGAACTTCCTCACCTGATTATCTTGGATGTTATGATGCCAGAGATGGACGGAATGGAAGCTTGTGAAAACATTCGAAAAATTGACAGCTTACAGCATGTAATCATTACATTTTTAACCGCAAGAGGGGAAGATTATTCTCAAGTGGCTGGATTTGATGCAGGTGCAGATGATTACATTACGAAACCAGTAAAACCTAAGGTTTTAATGAGTAAGGTTAAAGCTTTATTGCGTCGATTGAAAAATGTAGAAGAAGCTGAAAATGGAGATATTATTCAAATTGGCAATATTGAAATTAACCGAGATGAGTATAAAATCTTAATTGATGGTGTAGAATTGTCTTTACCTAGAAAGGAATTTGAATTGTTGTATTTGTTAGCATCAAAACCAGGAAAAGTATTTACGAGAGAAGAGATTTTAGATCGTGTATGGGGGAATGAAGTAGTTGTAGGTGGAAGAACGATTGACGTACACATCCGTAAATTAAGAGAGAAAGTAGGAGATGATTGTTTTAAAACAATTAAAGGGGTTGGATATAAATTAGATATGTAATTTAATGTCAATACGATTTAAAAGATCCTATAAATTCGCTGTTAAGTCAGCTTTGTTAATAACAATCTGTTCGCTTGTTATTACGCTACCTTTTGTTTTTTTAGTGAAGGAAGGGCCTTGGCAACTTTTGGCCATTCACACCGTTTTGGTTTATTTCGCTTCCTTTTTTGTGATTCAATATCGCGTAGAGCACTTTATCTACCGTCGAATCAAAAAGATTTACGACAAAGTTTCGCTTTTAGAGCACACCGATCTTCGTGCAAGTGCAGTCACTACTGACATGAAAACGCTAACAGAGGAAATTGAAAAATTTGCAACGAATAAAAAGATTGAAATTGAGTCCTTACAAGTTCGTGAAGAATATCGACGAGAGTTTTTAGGGAATATCTCCCACGAGTTGAAAACACCTTTATTCATGATCCAAAGTTATTTGGAAACACTGAGTGATGGTGCAATTGACGATTTAGAAGTTCGCGATCGCTATTTAGAACGTGCAGAACAAGGGGTTGATCGCTTGATCTATATTGTGAAAGATTTGGATATGATTGCCAAATTAGAATCGGGCGATTTACATCTAAATATCGTTGAGTTTGATTTAATTGAAATGATTCAGAATGCATTTGATTTCTTAGAATACAAAGCAAAGAAGAAAAATATTTCACTGCTTTTCGATATGGGATATAAGAAGCCTATTTACGTTATAGGAGATAAAGAGCGCATTGGGCAAGTCATTACGAATCTGATTGAGAATTCAATTAAGTACGGTAAGGAAAAAGGTACGACGGAAGTGAGTATTGAAAACTTGGTGAAAAATAAATTAATTGTACGCGTTACAGATAATGGATTAGGAATTCGCAAGGAGCATATTCCGCGTTTATTTGAGCGTTTTTATCGCATTGATAAAAGTGGAGCACGAAGTGTGGGCGGCTCGGGATTGGGCTTGTCTATTGTAAAACACATCGTTGAAGCACATGATGAACATATCTATGTGGAGAGCAGCTATGGCTATGGGTCGGAGTTTTCTTTTACCTTAGAGAAAGCAGCTAAACACAAAACGCAAAATGCAACTTAATTTGCGTTCCCTATAAAAAGGTTTTACTTTCGTTATATTTATTTAATTTTGCGTCAAATTTAAACGAATAACCCTGTGGGAAGTAAAAACAAGTTAAAGCGATTTAGAGAAAACGAAACTTTCGGTAATGTTTTCCAACCATCAAGAGAAGAAATGATTGCTAAATTGCCACAAAAAGGCAAATGGGCATCGGAAGTATTTAAAAACAATAACCCTATTGTTTTAGAATTAGGCTGTGGAAAAGGAGAATATACCGTTGAATTAGCGCGTCGTTTTCCTAATATGAACTTTATTGGTATTGATATCAAAGGGGCTCGTTTCTGGAGAGGAGCTAAAACGGCTGTGGAAGAAGGACTAACGAATGTTGCTTTCTTGCGTACTCAGATTGAGTTGATTGAATTTGCTTTCGAAAAAGGAGAAGTAAGTGAAATCTGGATTACATTCCCAGATCCACAAATTAAATATAAACGTACCAAACACAGATTGACGAATACGGAATTTTTACAACGTTATAAAGGCATCTTAACAGATGATGGTGTTGTGAATTTGAAAACGGATAGTGAATTTATGCATGGTTATACGTTAGGTCTGTTACATGGAGAAGGACATGAAGTTATTTATGCCAATCACCATGTATACAAAAACGAGGGGGCTCCTTCAGTGGTAACTGAAATCCAAACGTTTTATGAATCCCAATATTTAGAACAAAATAAAGCCATTACCTATATTCAATTTAGAATTAAATAAAGGATGGATCATTACTTTATATTATTATTTTTTGGCTTTTTAGCAGCAGTGATAGGCGTTTCTCTTCCGGGGTTATTGAATATGACTGCTGTTAAAGTAGCACAAGAAAGAGGGAAAAAAGCGTCTATTTTATATATCGCAGGCGCTTTATCCATTATCTTTATTCAAACCTATGTTGCGATTTTCTTTGCTAAATTGATTGATTCCAGTCCTTTTATCACTGAAATTCTGCACGAAATAGGGTTGGTTATTTTCGGATCGTTGACGATTTACTTCTTAGGATTTGCAAAACGCAAAAAGAAGGAAGAAAATACAGCTGTCAAACGCCTAAAAAATCCATACATATACGGCGCTTTATTAGCGTTAATCAACGTATTTTCTATTCCATACTACGTTTTCTTGAGCGTCACTTTAGCTTCGTATGCTTATCCTATTTTTGAGTGGGCTTACACGGTTATTTTCTCCATAGGAGTTGTGATAGGTTCTGGCTTGATGTTTTATGCTTATATTTCTATTTTCAGGAAAGTGGCCAATGAAAATGCTTTCCTTATGCGAAATATAAACTATGTCATAGGATCTATTACGGGGATTATCTGCTTGATTACGCTATATAAATTACTGCGCTAATGGCGGATTCAACCAATTTTTTTGAACGCGTATATGATGTAGTTCGCGAGATTCCCATCGGAAAAGTGACTACGTACGGTGCGATTGCAAAAGCAATTGGTGCTCCTCGTTCTGCACGTATGGTGGGATATGCCATGAATGCCTCTCATTTTGACGATTCTGTACCTGCCCATCGCGTTGTAAATCGAGTGGGTATGCTAAGTGGTAAACATCACTTCGATGGTACCAATTTGATGCAACAGCTGTTAGAGAGTGAGGGAATTGTCGTACAAAATAACCAAGTAAAAGATTTTCAAGCACACTTGTGGATTCCTCCCGTTGAATTCTAACTTACGCGAGTGGAAAGTTGATGCTAAAATACGTCAAGTTATCTTTTCTATTGAAAGTTAAGTACCCATTGTGCATTTCTACAATATTCTTGGAGAGCGGTAAGCCAATACCTGCTCCGTCTTCACGCGTGGTGTAAAAAGGGATGAAAATCTTCGGTTTAATTTCTTCAGGTATCCCATTTCCGTTGTCTATAATATCAATCCATAAACGATTATTTCGCTCATACAGATGAAGGGAAACGGCTCTGTTTTCCTGTTGTTTTACTGCATAAATGGCATTGGTTAATAAATTGATGAATACTTGTTCCATTTGTTTGCTATCCCAATACTGAGAGGCTTGTGTGTCAATCGTTGTGCTCACTGTAATCTGATGTTGTTGACAAATCGGCTTGAGTATAGCTAAGCTATGCATCAAAACCTCTGCACTATTTACCCAAGCTTTGGTAGGACTTGGTAGCATGGTCAGTTTGCGGTAGTTGTCAATGAAATGACGCAGGTGATCTGTCCTATTGGCAATCGTTTGTACACTGAGTTTTAGATCGTCCATATCATCTGCCGTTAAGGACTCTTCTTCCTCTAAAATTTCTAAAGTATTGTGCGCTAAGGAATGAATAGGCGTTAGGGAATTCATGATTTCATGCGAAATGACTTTCATTAAGTTCTCCCAAGTATCTTTTTCTTTTTTATCTAATACTTTTTGAATCGAATCCAATAAAACAATGTAAAACTCTTGGTTTTGACTTATTGTAGTAGAGGTTTGCAACATAAATGTCTGCTTTTCTTCTCCTTCTATGCGCATATCAAGCGATGTCTTAGATTCTTTGAATTCCAGATGCTCTAAATATTGCGTCAAGTTGGGAAGTAAGCGCGATAAATTCTGCCAGGATTTTACTTTGGGTATATCAAATAACTTCGAAAAATAGTCGTTAATTAAGAAGATATTCCACCCTTCTTCTTTGCGTTCAAAAATAACGATACCCGTTTCTAAGTTATTTAGAATGTTGAGATAAACTAATTCTTTTACCTCGTGTTGTTCCTGTTCCTGTTGGAGCTTTTGGTACAACTGTTGTAGGTTCTGAAAGGTTTCATTGGCTTGTTTTTTATTTGATTTTAAGGAGAAATCATTGTAAATCATCGCCAAGACCAAACGGTCAATGATGCTGTAGTACTTGCGTTGAAACGTATAGAGTTCAATCAGACAAGCAACAATGCTAATAAGCGCAATAAAGAACGTATAGCGATAGTGTTGTTGGAATAACCACACAGCAAGTAAAGACAAACCAATAATGGCTAAGATGCGCATGAAAACCTTCAAGTGAAACGACATACTACAGCTGTTTTTTAGTTCTTAATATTATATTTTTCAAGTCGACGGTACAAAGCAGCACGTGATAATCCCAATTCATCTGCTGCTTGACTGATATTGCCTTGGCATTTCTCTAGCGTGCGGATGATGGTTGTTCGCTCAATATCTTGTAAGGTATTATCATCTGTTAGAACCTCTTTGATGGTTGCGGCAGAAATACCAAAATCTCCGATGTTTAATTCTGTTGCTTCCGTTAAAATTAAGGCGCGTTCTACGCGGTTTTGCATTTCTCTAATATTCCCCTTCCATTCGTAGTTGCACAGCGATTCTAGCGTGTGAGGGTGGATGTTCGGAACTGCAATTTGATATTTGTTGGCGTATTGTTGGATAAAGAAATCCAACAAAGCAGGAATGTCTTCTTTGCGCTCTCTAAGAGAAGGCAATTGGAGAACAACCGTATTGATTCGATAGTATAAATCTTCTCGAAATGCCTTTTGTGCTACTTCTTTTTCGATTTCTGCGTTTGTTGCTGTGATGATGCGTACATCCACAGGACGCGGTTGAGATTCTCCCAATCGAATCACGGATTTCGCCTGGATTACTTGCAAGAGTTTCGCTTGTAAATGCAGCGGTACATTGCCGATTTCATCTAAGAAAATAGTTCCTCCATGGGCTGCTTCAAAACGACCTGCCGTATCTTGTTTCGCATCAGTAAAGGCACCTTTAGCATAACCAAATAGCTCACTTTCAAAGAGGTTCTCATTGAGTGACCCTAAGTCAACGTGAATAAACGGTTGATTTTTGCGGGGAGAATTGTTGTGGATATATTCTGCTAAAACATATTTACCTGTTCCATTTTCTCCTAGTATCAGCGTGTTGACCTCCGTTTGAGCCACACGTTGCGCCATGCGATACGTCTTTTGAATGGCCGGTGATTGTCCTTCAAAATAATCAGGCTGCGTTGTTGTGGGAGCTTCTTGTTCTTTTCTGCGTCTTTGTTGGACGGCTTTTTTAACCAGGTCAATCAAATGCTCATTGTCCCATGGTTTTAAAATGTAGTCAATAGCTCCTAATTTAATTCCTTCCACAGCTGTTTCCACATGACCATAAGACGTCATGAGAATAATCTGCGCTTGCGGATAATTCGCTTTAATCTCTTTAAACCAAAAAATACCTTCTTTACCATCTTCAAAGCCCACGCGATAATTCATATCCAAAATAATAACATCCACAGGAGTATCTTGCAAAATATCAAAGATCTTTTTGGGGTTATTATTCGTCAAAACCGTTTCGAAATGACGTTTTAAAAGTAGTTTAGCAGCAATTAAAACCTCTGTATTGTCGTCTAAAACCAGAATGGTGGCAGTTGTTTTTCTCATGGTTGTACGTGATCTTGTTTAATATCGAACATTTTGGTGTTCATTATCGGACACTCTTAAAATAATTGAATGTGTATACTGTTGATTTATAGTTGTTTGTAATTAATTCATTTCATGGCACGCTTTTGTTACTATACTCGTAAAAGAAACGCTATGGACAGAGTTTTACCTCGTAAAAATAGAAAAAAACAAAGGATATTACTAATTGTTGGAGGAGTGATCCTGCTTGCAGTTGCGTCTTTTTTTACATTTTTTCAAGATATTGCACTGAATGTTTCTAAGAAAGAAATCCGAATTTCGGCTGTAAAAGAAGGTGTTTTTGAAGAGTATATTTCCTTTCAGGGGAAGGTTGAACCTTTACAGTCGTTGTTGATTAATATTGCTGAAGGAGGCGCTGTGAGTGAAATATTTGTAGAAAATGGCGCTGTCATTCAAAAAGGAGATCCCTTGGTGTTATTACACAACCCCAGTTCTGAATTGGCTTATATGTCACAAGAATCATCTTTAATTGAGCAAATGAATAATTTGAATGTCAATTTGATGAATATTCGCAACCAAGAAATTGGGTTAATGAAGGATTTGATCAGCATTGAGTACGAATATAAAAATGCAGAGCTACAATATACTTTAAATAAGAAATTATTTGATCAAGAGATTTTATCTTTGAATGAATGGAATCAGACGGTTGAAAGTTTTTCATATCAGAAAAAAAGAAAAGCCTTGATGGAACAGAGTGTTGAAAAAGAAAAGCAATCCAACCAAGTGCAAGTAAGACAAATCAATCAATCGCTTGCGGTTATTCAGCGTAGTTTAGAGAAATTGAAAGAGAATAAACAGAATTTCTTATTGCGAGCGCCAATTGCTGGAAGATTATCTTCTTTTGAGCCTATGCTTGGTAAAACGTACAATGGAGGAGAAAGCATCGGAAAAATAGACGTGTTGGAAGGCTATAAATTGGTAGCCAATGTAGATGAATTTTATTTGGATCGCATTGTACTTGGGCAAAAAGGGCAAGTGGAGAGTAAAGGGCAACTCATCCAGGTTGAGGTGAGTAAAATTTTACCTGAGATTATCAATGGACGATTTGAAGTACAATTGAATTTTATCAATCAAGACAACCTAAAACTACAAGAGGGAAATAGCATGGGAATCAAGTTGTTTTTATCTGGAAAAGAACAGCGTTTATTGTTGGCAAAAGGAAGTTTTATGACAGATACTAAAGGAGAATGGGTATATGTTGTAAAAGAGGGAAAAGCAGAAAGAAGACAAGTAGAAATTGGGCGTGAAAATCCAGCATATTATGAAGTAATTTCGGGTTTGTCTATAGGCGAACAGGTGATTATATCTAGTTATAAAGATTATTTAAGAGTGAATTATTTACAGTTAAAAGAGTAACTATGGTTATAGCAATTCAACAATTGTCTCGTATTTTCCAAACGGAAGAGGTAGAGACAACCGCTTTGAATGAGGTTTCATTAGAAGTGAAAAAAGGAGAATTTATTTCAGTAATGGGACCTTCGGGATGTGGTAAATCGACCCTATTGAATATTATAGGGCTATTGGATGATGCTACATCAGGAAGCTATCGCTTATTGGATAAAGAGATGGTGGGATTAACAGAAAATCAACGCGCAGTTATTCGCAAAGCCAATATTGGATTTATTTTTCAAAACTTCAATTTAATTGACGAGTTATCGGTGTATGACAATATTGAATTGCCTTTGATTTACAATAAAGTTCCCAGTAGTGAGCGCAAAAAACGCGTGATGGAAATCGCAGAGCGCTTGAATATTGTACACCGTTTAAAACACTATCCGCAACAACTTTCTGGTGGACAGCAACAACGCGTAGCCGTTGGACGAGCACTGATTAACAATCCCAAGATCATTTTGGCTGATGAGCCAACGGGAAATTTGGATAGTAAGAATGGAGCAGAGGTAATGGAATTGTTGACCGAATTACATCAACAAGGAGCAACCATTATCATGGTAACGCACTCTCATCACGATGCCTCTTATTCAGAGCGCACAATCTTGATGAAGGATGGTATGATTTTATCAGAAAAAATCAATACCAAGATTGTAGATGTTTTTACAGTTTAAAACAACAAGATTATGATACGTTTTTTCTTGAGTTTAGTCTTAATGCTGTTCAGTTTACTGATGCAGGGACAAGCGAAACAAACGCATACCATTACGGGAAATGTAAGCAAATTAGTGGCCACGATGCCAATAGAAATTTTAATCGATGCTACTTCAGAATCGAATACTGTTCGCCTAGAAGGGGTACAGGAAGATATTGAGAAAATAGGAATAAAACAGGTGGGTAGTGTGCTTTATGTGGACATGAGTACCAAAAACAATAAGAATAAAGTTTTTTACAATAGCAGAGTAAAGGTGTTTATTGCTCAGCCCAAGATTGTTGATTATGATGTGAGTACTACTGCACGTGTCCAAGTAAAGGGACGTGTTCAAGGAAATCAAGTAACTATTAAATCCGATGCAGCGGCTTCGTTAAAAGGAGATTTTACCGCGAATACAGTAACAATTAGCTTGGATTCAGCGTCTAAATATGAAGGTGATATTACGGCAAAAAACATCAAGGTTAATTTAGATAGTGCCGCCCATGTTACTGTGACAGGAGATACCGAAAATCTAGTCATTAATGTGGATAGTGCCGCAAAGTTTGATGGCAAGAGCCTCAAGGCGAAGTTTGTAAAGGTAGAAGCTGATTCCATGGGAAAAGCCGAGGTTTATCCGATAGAGAGTTTAAATGCCTATGCGGATTCCATGGGAAGGGTTGTATATTATAATACGCCCAAAGAATTGAAAAAATACACGGATTCTATGGGATCAGTGAAATCGAATTAGTGCGTTAGTATGCTGTACAGTTGGTTCAATACATTTAGAAAAAATATCCAAAAATCATTGTTGTTCTTTTGCTGGACAATTCTTGGTTTAGCCATTGGTATGGCTTGTCTATTGCTGGCTTTATTCTTCGTGCAAGATGAGTGGAGTTACAATAAATGGATCGAAGATGTAGATCAATTGCACGAAGTAAATGTTACGGTTGGAAAAGAAGCAAACGCAATTGTTGTTCCTGCTGCTGTTGGACCTCAGTTGCTTCAACAAGAGCAAATTGAAAATTACTGTTACTATGCATTAGACTATATTGATTTCTATGCAGAAAGCAACTTTCATCAGGCTGTGGTTGGAAAGATCTTGAATACGCAATCGACCTTTTTTGATTTTTTTAATTTCAAATTCGTGTATGGAAGTGCAGCAGAGGTAGTAGAAAACCCGACCTATATTGCGATTTCCGAAAAGATTGCGCAACAGTTTTTTCCGCATCAGAACCCAATAGGTCAAACGCTATCCCTTGCACATAGTCCTTATCAGGTAGCAGGTGTCTATCAGCTAGACCAAAAAGCAACCATTATGCCTGATATTGTCCTGATGAACATGGAGTGGAATGATGAGGTCGAACCCGCTTTATGGCAAGAAAATGGAGGAGGATTATTAGTTAAAGTAAAGGAGACAACGGATATCCAGAATATTGAATCCAATTTGGTGTCTTTGATTGAAAATAATCAGGACCAAGTGTTCGATACACAAGAGCAGGTTGGACAATACAATGTTTTCTTATCTCCCTTAAAGGAAGGGCGTTTTATTTCTAAACAAACGGCTTTACTAGAAGGGCGCACAAAAGTGGAGACACTAATGCTGTTGATTGGTTGTTCTGTTTTAATCTTTTTATTAGCGATACTGAATTATATAAACCTGAACCAAGCCGGAATATTGTCGCGCTTAAAAGAATTTCAGGTGCGTATGATGTTGGGGAGTACAAAGAGACAATTGCTGTTGCAAATCGGTTTTGAAACGTTGTTAAACGTGCTGATGGCTTTGGGAATTGCCCTAATACTGATTGAATTCAGCATGCCCATTTACAATACGTTCCTACACAAAGCAATTGCCATTAAACATCAGGTGCTTTGGAGTGGCATCGTTTTCGTTATTTGTATTGTCGTGCTATTGGCTGGCGGTATTCTTTCCCTTTATGCTACTCGACTTGTTCGTCAGTTGTATCAAGTGAAGGCATACAGAAAGCGCAGCAAAGGCTTGCGATTGCGAAAAGGAAGCTTATTTATTCAAATGATGATTGCTTTTTTCTTTGTTGTGGGAGGATGGATCATAGCGAAACAGGTTCATTTTATGGAAGAGAAACCCCGAGGTTTTGAAGGAGATCACGTGGTACAAGTGAAACTATTTACGCAGCAAATCCGCCGTAAGTTATACCGCAATGATAAGTTGATCCAAGAAATACAACGAATTGAAGGAATCAAAAATGTAGCCTTGTCAACCGTTGCGTATGAAGATAAATCCATAAAAACCAAATACACCGCCTATTATGGGATGCGAAAAATTCCTGATTTCGTAATGGAAGGAATTGACGAGGAGTATATTGATATGGTGGGGTTTGAAAAAGTAGCCTATCGCCCTATTGAGGTCGATAGCTTGCCCAAAGTATGGATTAATGAACAGTTTGTTGCTCAAATGGGCGTAACAGCAGATGAGGCCTTAGGTAATGTGATTTCGTATGATCGAAATACCTATCTAATTGAAGGGGTGATTAAAAATTATTTTAGCAATGGATTTGAGGAAGCAGTGCAACCGCTGTTGTTGTTTCAATGGAAGGATATCGACTTCTTGCCCTATGGTTTGAATTACTTATCCATTGCATTGGATGAAAAGGCCAATAAAATAGAAACGCTGGAGCGTTTACATGCTTATTGGATTGTCAATATTGATTATGAATATCCTTTCCAATATCAAACCATTTCAGAACAGTTTAAAATCAATTATCAACATGTAGAATCTCAAAAACGCATGTTCATGATTTGGGATATCGCAGTTGTTTTTATGGCTTTGTTTGGACTGTACGCTAGTTTGTCACTGTATTTAGAGCAGAAACAAAAAGAAATTATTATTCGAAAAATGGTAGGAGCTCGTACGCATGAACTGTTCTTTCTATTGGGGAAACCGTTCCTTGTTGCTGTTGTAGTAGCGTGTTTGGTCGCAGCGTATCCTGTCTATTGGATTATGAATACTTGGTTGCATAAGTTTACCTATAAGTATGAAATAGAAGGTTATCCCTTTGTTTTTTCTTTCTTCTTCTTGGTTGGACTTGTTTGTTTCATCATTTGGAGAAAAGTGCGAATCGCCACAAGAGTTGATTTTATTAAGCATATAAAATACGAATAGGTATGTTACAAAATTGGCTGAAAATATATTGGGCCCATCTCATCAAAAATAAAGTGTATAGTGTGCTCACAATCTTGGGGCTTGCTATCGGTATATGGGGTGTTCTATTGTCCTATTTGTACTATAAAGAAGAGGTGCGATATGATCAGTGGAATCCATATAAGGATGAGGTTTATATTGTCAGTACAGATTTGGGGGATGGCGATGTTTGGAATTTGGCTCCCTATCCGATGGGGCCTCATCTTAAAGAAGAAAAACAGAGCATAGAAGACTACATGTACCTGTCTAATTATGTGTCTCATTTTCTAGAATTTGAAGGAGAACAACATTTTTTTACAAAGGGACTTGTCGTTCAATCTAATTTTTTTGATTTCTTTCCTTTCGAATTAGTGGAAGGGGTAAATGCACTAGATGAACCAAATAGCGTTTTGGTTTTAGATACGTATATCGAAGAAATCTTTGGATCGAATGCCCTAGGAAAGACGTTTCGTTATGATGGTGAGGTTTTTACCATCAAAGGAATTTACTCGTTTGGTGAAACACGCAGTTCGATTATGCCTACTATACTTTTCTCGGGATTTGAGAAAAGTGTACTAGCGAATCAAATGAACTGGGGCAATTATATGGCCAGCTTATATTTGAAAATAAAAGATAAAGAGCAGATCCCTCGTGTGGAGCAGTCCATGACGGATTTATTATTTGTTCATCTTTATACGCGGTTAGCCAAAGAAGAAGGTAAAACAGTAGAAGAATATTTAGAAGAGGAAGGAGATACAGTTGAATTATACCGTTTATTGCCATTAGCAGGGCAACATATGATGGAAGATACAAAGTATAATGGGACCCTTGAAACTCCACTAAATGTAAAACGCTTGTATATTTTATTTGGTTTGTCATTGACCATTTTGATTTTGTCTGTGGTCAATTATATTAACCTATCCATTGTTCAAAGTTTGAAAAGACATCGAGAAATGGGTATCCGTATTGTTATTGGAAGTAAATATACCACGTTGTTTTGGCAGCTGTTTTTTGAGAGTTGTTTGACTCTGGGATTAGCCATGGGACTGAGTTGTGTATTGGTTGAGTTTTCAATTCCATCACTTCGAGTTTTTCTATCTTCTCAATTGAATTTTAATTGGTGGGATGGAGCCAAGGTAGGAGGATTTTTTATGGTAATCATGAGTGCTTTTCTCGCTGGAATCTTGTTGGTTATTTTGCAAAGAAGAACCATCACCCAATTAGTAAAAGGGCAAGGAAGACACGGAAACCAAAAATTTGGACTCAAGCATATGATGCTGATTATTCAATTTGCTATTGCTAGCTTCTTTATTGTTAGTACTACGATTGTATATCAACAAGTGCACTATATGCTGGAAAAAGATTTAGGTTTTACAAAAGAGCAAATCTTAATCTTGCCATTTTCGACCATAAAAACAGAAAAAGAACGGAAACTTCTCTATGATACGTATAAAGCAGAAATTTTAAAAGTATCAGGGGTGCAGTCGGTGAGTAGTTCATCGCTAGCAATCGGTGGTTATGGTTATAATTCAAGTCGAATTTTCCATCAGGGAAATGCGGTACAAGTAACCAATGTGGCGATGGACAATGATTTTTTGCAGACGATGCAAATTAAAATTGTCGAGGGGAGAGGGCTTGAAAAGGAATTAGCATCGGATACCATTAGTAATGTATTAATTAATCAACAATTGAAGGATAAGTTTGGAGATCCGGATATTCTAAATAAAACACTGAATTGGAATGATCGTTGGTTTACAGTAATTGGTGTTGTGAATAATTATCATACGGTTAATTTAAAAACAGATTTTGAACCTATGATTTTCTTTCGTTTAGAAGTAATTCCTGGATTGTTTCAAAACGTGAATGAGTTATATGTGCGATTTACCACACCAAATGGAGAGCAGATCATTGATGAGGTGGAAAAGATATATGCAAAACTGGGTGTATCAACCTATCCTTTTACCTATGAATTTTTAGATCAACGGTTTGAACGACTTTTTAAAACTAGTATACAGGAGCGAAATATCCTATTGGTATTAAGTGGCATTGTCATCTTTATTGCGCTATTTGGACTTTATAGTGTGGCTTCTTTTACAATTGCCAACCAATACAAAGAAATTGCCATTCGCAAAGTCTTAGGGGCATCCAATAAAGAACAAATGAAACAATTATCACAGCGCTATATCGTGTTAGGCGTAATCGGATTTGCCCTCTCTATTTACCCGAGTTACTACTTTATGAATGCTTGGTTGAATGAGTACGTCTTCCGTATTGAGATTCATTGGAGCAATTTCGTTCTAGCCTTTCTATTCCTAATGCTGCTGACCTTCTTGACGGTATTTATTAAAGTTCGTCAAGCAGTCCGTGTCAATGTATTGCAACACATTAAATATGAATAAAATAAACTAAAAAGTAAAAAATATGAAAAAATTAGCCTTAGTCTTCCTATTAATCGGAAGTACCGTATTTGCACAAAAGCAAGAAAAAAGACAAGTAGCAGATTTTTCTGCCATTAAAGTATCACAAAGTATTCAATTGGATTTCACCTATGGAGGTAGTAAATCCGTTGAGGTACATGTAGAGGATAAAGAAGATATGCAGTATGTGAAAACAGAAGTGAAAAATGGTGTTTTACATGTATTTATTGACACACCTAAGGGATTGTTTAATCACCGATTAAGCGCTGTTCAAGTACAAGTGAGTAACCCAAAACTATCAGGAGCGTATGTTTCTTCTTCAGCTAGCATGAATGTAGTAAATAAAGTGTTGACGAAAGATTTTTCTCTAACAGCGAGTAGCTCTGGGAAATTTAAAGGAAACTTAGTACAAGCAGATAATTTAAGCATTGAGGCTAGTTCATCAGCGAAAGTAGAAGGGAAATTTGAAGTGGCAAATAATACAGCAATTGATGTGAGTTCCTCAGCGAAAGTGGATTTGGATTTAAAAGGAAATAAAGTGGATATGGCTGCTAGTAGTTCCGCTAAAATTGAATTAGATGGATCAGCAAAAGCAGTGGTAGCCAAAGTATCAAGCTCAGGGAAGATTGATGGAAAAGACTTGGCTGTAAAAACACTAGATGGTAAAGCGAGTTCATCTGGTATGATCTCTTTAACCGTAGCAGATGAAGTGAGAGGAAAGGCAAGTTCTTCTGGAAAAATAACGGTTTATGGAACAGCGTCTTTAGTTGAGGTGAAAAAATCATCAGGAGGAAAAATTGAAAAAATAAACTAATACAAATAACAATATGATTTCGAATTGGTTAAAGCTATATCTATGGCATTTTAAAAAAAATGTTTGGTTTTCAATGCTCAATATACTAGGGCTGGCATTAGGTATTGCCGCACTAATTATAGTACTGTTCTATTGGAAAAATGAACATAGCTTTGACCAATGGAATCCCTATAAAAATAGAGTTTATGAAGTAGAAGGAACTGCAGAATCCTATTTCAGAAGTTGGTTTCCTGCGCCTATTGCTGGCCAAATGGATCAAGCGCCTTCCCTTATTGACTCGTATAACTTTGGTTATACTTCTTCCAATATGATGAGTGCAGTAGTGGAAGGTAAAGCTGATTTTTTATATGAAATTCACGAGCGACAAGCAAATTTCTTCGAGTTTTTTCCTTTTACAACTGTGTTTGGAAGTCCCGAAGATTACAAACAAAATTACAAAGACGCATTAGCTTTAGAAAAGAAACAAGCAGAGCGTTTGTTTGGTGTAGGTATTGATCCTACAGGAAAGCTCGTACAACTAGACAATGGAAAAGTACTAACGGTTCGATTTGTATTCGAAATACCGGGGAATAGTTCTATTGTATTTAAAGGGCTAACTTCTTATGTGACAGAATATCAGATTGCAAATGGTCAAGATAATTGGGGAGACCATAATTACACGCTGCTTATTAAACTTAAAGAGGGGGTTGTCCTCGAGGAAGTAAAAGGACAATTAGATGAGGTATTTTA
The DNA here is from genome assembly GCF_052691955.1 of Myroides sp. TSA_177.3. Lineage (NCBI taxonomy): Bacteria > Pseudomonadati > Bacteroidota > Flavobacteriia > Flavobacteriales > Flavobacteriaceae > Myroides > Myroides sp. TSA_177.3. Next base: position 77,782 of record NZ_JBQZGD010000012.1, on the reverse strand, counting down.
CAAGGAGATTTTACGCCTATATGCCAAAGAAGAAGGTGTGCCTTTTGAAGAATTAAAAGAAAAGATGCAAGCCTATTTAGCCTTTAATTACAATGTATTGAGTGAGGTTTACTTAAACCCAAAATCAACGGGATTAGGAGCAGGCCCCACGGCCAACAAAATCGTGAATATTATGTTGGTTTCTGCCATTTTGCTCTTGGTGTTAGCCTTGATTAATGCAATCAACCTTGCATTAGTTCAAAGCTTTAAACGCGCCAAAGAAATTGGTGTTCGAAAATCCATCGGAAGTACACGCAATCAGTTGATGAGGCAAATGATGTTTGAAGCGGGAATTACAACTGTACTCTCTTTTGCAGTAGCGCTGGTTCTTGTTGAATTAGGAATGCCTTATTTTAATAGGCTAGTTAATCGAACGCTTGAAGCTGATTTTCTATCCTTAGGGACACTTATTGGCGTACTTGTGCTTGGGGTATACTTGCTCTTAGGCGTTTTACCCAGCCTCTTTGTGGTTTCTTTCGATGCAATTAAAGTGTTGAAAGGCAACTTTGTGCGAAGTAAATCAGGTATGCGTTTGCGCAATAGCCTATTGGTTTTTCAATTTGTGATTGCGTTTTTCTTTTTGTCTACAGCCATTTTTGTCCAAAAACAAGTCAACCATATCTTACAGGAAGATTTAGGATTCAATGGGGATCAAGTGGTCAACATTCGCTTTAAGGTCAAAGATGAAAACCAACGAAATAGCATCTATCAACGCGTAGAAGCGGATTTACAAAAAATAGAAGGAGTCAAAGCAACCGTAAATCATTCCATGTTAATGGGGATGGGCTATGGAAGTAGTTCAAACAATATGATAGGTGAAGTTTCTGCCCAAAGTAAAAACGTACCTGTAGGCTATGATTTTCTAAAAGTATTCAACGGCCAATTGGTAGAAGGACGATTTTTCGATCGCGCTTTTGCATCGGATAGCATCAATAAAATTGTCGTGAACGAAACGTATAAAAGACATTTTAATTTTTCTGATGGAATTATAGGAAAAAAGATGAGGTGGAATGGACGCGATTTTGAAGTAATAGGTGTTGTAAAAGACATGAAAATTGAAGGATTTGCGCAGGCAATTCCACCAGTAACTTATTTCATGCCCAGTTCAGTAGAATGGTTTACGGTACTTATGGAAACGATTTCCATTAAAATTGATCCAAGTAACGTGCAACAGACACTAAATCGATTAGAATCTTTTTGGAGTAAACGGGTAGAGTCTACCTATCCCATGCAATATGAGTTTGCAAATGCTGAATTTGCAGAAAGCTATCAGAAAACCCTGTACCAGCGAACCTTATTTTTATGTTTGATGGGAGTATCGATGTTTATCGCGCTATTTGGGTTGATGGCTATTGTTTCTTTTAGTATTGAAAGTCGATTAAAAGAAATTGCTATTCGCAAAGTACTTGGAGCAAATAGAAGGGAGCTTATTGTGAATTTATCCATTCGTTTCTTGGTGTATTGTATGTTGGGATTTGTTCTTTCCATATACCCTGTTTACTACTTAATTCAGCTGTGGTTAGCGGATTTTGTTTACCGTATTGAACTCTCTATTTGGCCTTTTTTACTTGCTTTTGTGGGGTTAACCCTATTTTCTATGATTTTAGTGCTATGGAAATCCACCCAAGCAACACGTATTAATACTTTGAAGTATATCAACTATGAATAAGAACTTCTATTTGATGATAGGGCTGCTTTTCGCACCTCTTCTTTTTGCACAAGAAAAATGGACCCTACAGGATTGCTTAGCCCTAGGACAAGAGCATAGTTATGAGTTAATGCTTGCTCAATTAGAACGACAAGTGGTGGAGGTACAGCAACAAAGTATTGCATCATACTATTTGCCGGATGTTGGGGTAAATGCTTCTCAAAGTTTTAATTATGGATCTGCCATTAATCCAATGACAAATACGAGAGTGAGCTCAAATATTCAATCGTTGCAAACTTCCGTTGATGCTTCTATTCGCTTATTCGACTGGTCTGATTACATGGATCGACAGATGAAAAAACTGAACACATCCTATGCGGGGTTACAAGAAGAGGAAATCAAGTTTCACTATCAACAACGTATCTTGGATTTGTTTTTTAAGATTATTGGAACACAAGAATACTATAAGTTACAAACACAGCAATTGAAAAACAGTCAATTGAATTTTGATCGTGTGGTAAAGGAAGTCGAAGCGGGCGCCAAACCACAAAGTGACCAATATGATATTGAATACCTATACAATAAGGAGCAAATCAGCATGCAAGAGACCTTGGACGAATTGGCTAATCAAAAACTGCAATTGGTTCAACTCTTGGACTTACAAACAAAGCTAACTGTCGATTTTGAGTTAGTGTTTGAAAAGGAATTTGTTGGATGGAATTCGGATTATGAATTCAATCCTGTTTTAGAAAAAGTACGGTTGTATCAAACCCTTTTAGAGACAGAAAAAAAGAGCTTACGAGCTAAAAATTACCCTCGATTAACGGGGAGTTATCAATTTGGAACGTTCTATTCCAAACCCTTTAATACCAGTTTAGATTGGCAAGTGGAATCGTTCTCTAGGCAGTTTGGAGATAATAAAAGTCACTATGTTGGAATAGGCATGAGCATTCCTATTTTTCAGGGAGGAAATGTGACCAGACAACTGCGCAAAAACAAAGCAGAAAGAGAGCTGAATGCATTGAAAATAAAGGATAAAGAGCAGTGGGTTCAGAAGGAAAATGAGTTGTTGATTCAAGAAATAAATCAAGTTGAAAATCGCACGGAAAGCTTGCAAAATAGTATCCAATTGGCTCAAAAATCCTTTCAGACCACGCAGGTAAAATACGAGAATGGCAAGGCAGATATCTTCTCTTTTAATGCTGCCAAAAATCAATTGCTAGGTGCGGAATTTGCTCTTGTTCAGAACGAAATAAAACAAGTGTTTTTAGTTAAAAAAAGAGCGCTAAATTATGCGAATCACCTCTAATATCAAGTAGGCGAGGGGTTTGTATTTAGAATATATTAACATCTAAATTTCAAATATAACTGCTATATTTGCGTAAGTCAAGATTTATAGTAAAATATTGAAAACTAATCGCATATAATGAAATTAGATAGAAAAGATATTCTGAAGGCATTAGAGAGCATCACTATTGCTGGAGAAGGAAAAAATATGGTTGAAAGTGGGGCAGTTAGCAACGTAATGACCTTTGGAGATGAGGTAGTTGTTGATTTAGTATTATCAACCCCTGCTTTACACATCAAGAAAAGAGCAGAAGTAGATGTGATGAAAGTGATACACGAACAAGTGTATGAAAAAGCAAAAGTAAAAGTAAATATAAAAGTTGAAACTCCTGAAAAACCAGAAATTAAAGGAAAAGCAATTCCAGGTATTAAAAATATCGTTGCGATTTCTTCTGGAAAAGGTGGAGTTGGAAAATCTACCGTTACAGCTAATATCGCTGCAAGTTTAGCTAATATGGGCTTTAGCGTTGGAGTTTTAGATGCGGATATCTATGGACCTTCAATGCCTATTATGTTTGACGTAGAAAATGCAAAACCAATCTCTGTTGAGGTAGATGGACGTTCAAAAATGAAACCGATCACTTCTTACGGTGTAGAGCTTTTATCGATTGGATTCTTTACCAAAGCAGATCAAGCGATCATTTGGAGAGGACCGATGGCTGCCAAAGCATTAAATCAGATGATTTTTGATGCAGATTGGGGCGAATTAGACTTCTTATTATTGGATTTACCTCCAGGAACAGGTGATATTCACTTGTCTATCATGCAATCTTTACCGGTAACAGGTGCCGTTGTAGTATCTACTCCTCAAGCAGTTGCTCTTGCAGATGCGAAAAAAGGAGTATCGATGTTCAACTCAGAAAGCATCAATGTGCCTGTATTGGGGATTGTTGAAAATATGGCGTACTTCACACCTGAAGAATTGCCAAATAACAAGTACTATATTTTTGGAGAAAATGGAGCAAAGAACTTGGCTGCAGACTTACAAGTGCCGTTCTTAGGAGAAGTTCCTATTGTTCAAAGTATCAGAGAAGCAGGTGACTTCGGTCGTCCAGCGGCTTTACAAAAAGAAACAATCGTTGCGAAAGTGTTCGAAGAAATCAGCAGAAATGTTGTAGAACAAGTTGTAATGCGCAATGATTCCTTGCCACCAACAGAGGCAATTAAAATCACAACTATGGCTGGATGTTCAGCAGTAGGAAAAAAATAAAACCATTTCATAGATTAAATATATGGCATCAGAAACTATCAGAGAAAACGTTATGAAGGCGTTAGACGAGATTCGCCCGTTTTTGCAAACCGATGGAGGAGATATTACATTAATTGATATAGTTGATGACAAACACGTGAAAGTTCGCTTAGAAGGTGCTTGTACAGCTTGCAGTGTGAATCAAATGACATTGAGTGCAGGGGTTGAAACTACAATTAAAAAATATGCACCAGAAATCGAGACGGTAGTTAATGTTGGATAAAAATAACAAGTCAACTATCTGCTAAAGCATTTGATGTCTTTGTAGAGGGTTGACTTTTATCATTTTTAATAAACATTACAAAGGGTACCTTTGTATTAAAGAACTACATCATGATTGAAACCGATATAATTATTATTGGAGCTGGACCAACAGGTCTATTTGCTGTTTTTGAAGCAGGCTTATTAAAGTTAAAATGTCATATCATTGACGGATTGCCTCAACCAGGAGGTCAGTTAACTGAGCTTTATCCTAAAAAACCTATTTTTGATATCCCTGGATATCCTACCGTAGGAGCAGCAGAATTAATCGATAATTTAATGGAGCAAATCAAGCAATTTCAACCGGGATTCACCCTAAATGAAGTTGCTGAATCAATTGAAAAACAAGAAGACGGTACGTTTATCGTTACTACAAATAAAGGGACGAAACACCACGGAAAAGCAGTGGCTATTGCTGGAGGTTTAGGTTCATTTGAACCGCGTAAACCAGAACTAGAAAACTTGGCGTATTATGAAGATAAAGGCGTGGAGTATTTCGTGAAAAAACCAGAAATGTTTGCTGGTAAGCACATCGTAATCGCAGGTGGAGGTGACTCTGCACTAGATTGGAGTATTTACTTAGCTGATGTGGCAGAGAAAGTTTATTTAGTACATAGACGTAACGAATTCAGAGGGGCTTTAGATTCTGTAGAGAAAGTACAAGCACTGAAAGATCAAGGGAAAATTCATTTAATCACTCCAGCAGAAATCGTTGAACTTAAAGGAACAACGAGATTGGATGCTGTAGTTGTGGAATGTGATGGAGAACGTCACGATGTTCCATGTGATTATTTTATTCCTTTGTTTGGGTTAACACCTAAATTAGGTCCAATCGCAGATTGGGGATTAGAGATTGAGAAAAATGCGATTAAAGTAAATAACGCATTAGATTATCAAACGAATATTCCTGGAATTTATGCAATTGGAGATATTAATACCTACCCAGGGAAGTTGAAGTTGATTTTATGTGGATTCCACGAAGCAACTTTAATGTGTCAAAGCGTATATAATATGCTGAATCCTGGTAAGAAATACGTGTTGAAATATACTACTGTTTCAGGTATTAATGGATTTGATGGTACACGCAAGGAAGCGGAGAAAGCGGTTGTTAAATCAATTGAATAATCATGTCAGCAGATATTAAAATTACAATTATTGATAGAGAAGGTGTAGAACACGTAGTGGATGCACCAACGGATATGAGTATGAATATCATGGAGGTTGTTCGTGCCTACGAATTAGCACCAGAAGGTACTATTGGTATTTGTGGTGGAATGGCTATGTGCGCTTCTTGTCAGTGTTATGTACACAACGCTGATGATGTGGAGTTACCAGAAATGAATCCGGATGAAGAGGCGATGCTTTGGGAGGCCTTAAATGTCAAAGATAACAGCCGTTTAGGTTGTCAAATTGGTATTGCTCCAGAGCTTGAGGGGTTGATTGTAGAATTAGCTCCAGCAGAATAATCCAAAGAAAGCGTTGAATACGCTATGAATCCATAAAAAAAGCGACGTGTAAACGTCGCTTTTTTGCTTTTTATTCTTCTGTTACTGTATCGCTTTTCTTTCTTTTAGCCAATTTAATGATGATTGGTAAAGTAGTAGCTAACACTAAGAACAATACGATATATTCGATGTAATCTTTTAAGTTGATTCCGTAGCTTTCTAATAGCCAAACTTGTAGGTAGTGTCCTGCAAAGATCAACGTTGTTGCCCATAAAAATGAACTGATTACGTTATAAATCATGAAGCGTTTAATATCCATGCGAACAATTCCAGCAATGATAGGAGCGAAGGTTCTTACAACGGGTAAAAAACGAGCAAAGATAATCGCTCTTCCACCATGTCTTTCAAAGAATACTTTTGATTCGTATAAGTATTTTTTCTTGTATATGAAGTTGTCTTTTACGTTGTAGAGGTAATTCCCGCTCTTGGCGCCAAACCAATAGCCAAAGGTATTACCGAGAATCCCCGCGACGGCAACCAAGGTTGATAGTAGGGCTACATTTAAGAAGTCGCTTTCGATTTGAAATAATTCTTGCATTAAAGCAGTACTGTATATACCTGCCAAAAATAGTAAACTATCCCCTGGTAGAAAGAAACCAGCAAATAAACCTGTTTCAGCAAATACAATAAAAAGTACAACGTAGATTCCAATAGAATGCCCCGCAATCTCTAAATTGATGTAGAACTCAGGATTGATTAATTGTGAGATGTGAAATTCGTCCATAGTTTGTTTTTATTCTGTCTTATCGTGTTTTTTAATTCTCAGTCAATGTTGGTGTTGGGTTATTATCGTTGTTTTCAAATTTATCAATAGAAGCTGTAGATAGCGCATTTCCTAATACGTTAGTCATGCTTCTTCCCATATCACAGAAGTGGTCAATCGGTAAAATAAAGGCAATTCCTTCGGGTGGAATATTAAACATAGCACACGTGGCTACAATAACGATTAAAGAGGCACGTGGTACTCCTGCAACTCCTTTACTTGTTACCATTAAGACCAATAACATTAATATTTGATCACCGAGAGTCATTGGCACATCGTAAATCTGTGCAATAAAGATACTGGCGAAGGTGAGGTACATCATACTTCCGTCTAGGTTAAATGAATAACCAAGAGGTAAAGTAAACGATACAATTTTTGGCGAACAACCAAATTTATTCAACTGTTCTACCAGCTTAGGGAATACCGCCTCACTACTAGTTGTAGAGAAGGCAATTAATAAGGGCTCTTTAATTGTCTTTAAAAGGCGCCAAACTTCTTTTCCGAGGATTAGATACCCAACAAGGATTAAAACTGCCCACAGGACGATTAAACCACTCACAAAGGCCAATAAATATTTAGCGTAGGTATAGAAGATGCTTAAACCATAAAGAGCAACAGCGCTTGCAATAGCACCTAAAACCCCTAATGGAGCCGTCCACATGATGTAAGTCACCATTTTTAGTACAATTTCTGCAATGCGATCAAATAATTTAATCACCACTTTCCCTTTCTTTCCGATACTCGCCAAAGCGATTCCGAAAAAGACAGCAAAAACTACAATTTGAAGGATCTCATTATGGGCAAAAGCGTCAAAAATACTCTTAGGAATTAAGTGCTCAATGAAGGATTGAAGACTTAATGCGTTTGTTCTGGTCAATAAATCGTTCGCAGAAGAGGTATTGTCTAAGTTGAAATTCGCATTCGCTCCAGGCTTAAACCAATTGACAAGGATTAATCCAATTCCCAAAGAAACCAAGGAAGCTGTAATAAACCATCCCATTGCTTTCGCTCCCACTCGACCTACCATTTTCATATCGCCCATCTTCGCAATTCCTACAACAAGTGTACAGAAAACCAAAGGAGCAATAATCATTTGAACCAATCGAATAAAGATGGTCCCTAGTAATTTAATGTTTTGCGAAAAACCGGCAACGTATTCAGGAAGTGAGTAATGAATGATACTCCCGAAAATAACACCTAAAACTAAGGCGATGATGATAGCAATAAAAAGTTTATTGTTTTTCATAGGTGAAAAAATTTGTCCGTGAAAATAGTTATTATTTTTATAATAATTCTATGTTTTAGATAAAAATAACACTTCAAATTGTATTCCAATCTAGCTGAATCTTGATGTTTTTTTTCGATTTGTTACATATTTGGTGGATAAACGAGGTGAATTTGCAGGTGAATTTGTGATTTTTTCTAGGTTTTGGATGAAGGGCTTCTGTTATTGTTTAACAGTTTGAGGAGGATAAGCTTCTGTTTTAATCAAAAGAAAACAGTAAATTTACCGCTCAATAAACCTACTGAATATGAAAAAAATAGTTTTATTCGCTTTGAGTTTAGCCTGTTTCAACGTGTTTGCTCAAGATGTAATGACAAAAGAACTCTTGTGGAAATTAGGAAGAGTTAGTCCTGTGGGAATCTCAAAGGACGGGAAGAATCTTATTTATAAGGTGACTCATGCTAATGTGGAAGAGAATAGTTTTGATTCTAAAACGTATCAGATTCCATTAACAGGAGGAAAACCTGTAGCAATTGAAAGCTATAAAGATCTAGTAAGCGATGCAACTATTTCGCCTGATGGAAAACACATTGTGTTTGATGAAGCTGTAAAAATCAACAATGTTTTAGGAAAAGACTTATATCCAACGATGCAAAAAGCAGATGCTTATGTATTTGATGGATTAGACTACAGACATTGGGATACTTGGAATGATGGAACACACAATCACGTGTTTTATGCAGCAAAGGATAATAAAGATAACAAAATTGATATCATGCAAGGGGAACCGTATGATGCTCCTCAAAAACCATTTGGTGGTGCAGAAGATTACGTATGGGCGCCTGATGGAAAATCAATTGTGTATGTTTCTAAAAAGAAATTTGGAACAGATTACGCGTTAAGCACGAATACAGATTTGTACCAATATGATTTAGAGACGAAACAAACAAAAAACTTGACAGCATCAAATGTTGGGTATGATACACATCCTACTTATTCGCCACAAGGTCATTTAACTTGGTTGCAAATGAAACGCGACGGATATGAAGCGGATAAGAATGATATCATCGTACGCATGGGTGATGTGGAGCAAAACCTAACAGCAAACTGGGATGGAACTGTAGATAGCTACCAATGGAGCAAAGACGGAAGCAAAGTGTATTTCGTAGCTGCAGTTGGCGGAACAGTTCAATTGTTTGAAGTAAACTTCCCAGGATTAAAACGCATCGCACCAGTAGTTAGACAATTGACAGATGGTAACTTTGACGTTACTGGAATCGTTGGACTTGACGGAGATAAAGTGGTGTTAACTCGTACAGATTTTAACCATGCAACAGAAATTTTTTCGTATGACTTAAAGAAAAAATCATGGAATCAAATTACGAAAGTAAACGACGAAATTTATTCGAAAATTGCGTTGAGTAAAAGTGAAAAACGCATCGTAAAAACGGTAGATGGAAAAGACATGGTAACGTGGGTTGTTTATCCGCCGAACTTTGATCCAAATAAAAAATACCCAACGTTATTATACGCACAAGGAGGACCGCAATCTGCTTTATCTCAATTTTATTCGTTCCGTTGGAACTTCCAATTGATGGCTGCTGAGGGCTATATCATCGTAGCGCCAAACCGCAGAGGTATGCCAGGACACGGTGTTGAGTGGAACGAAGCAATTAGTAAAGATTGGGGAGGAAAACCAATGCAAGATTACTTAGCAGCAATTGATGATGTTGCAAAAGAAAACTATGTAGACAAGGCTCGTTTAGGAGCAATCGGAGCAAGCTACGGAGGATATTCAGTATTCTATTTAGCTGGAATTCACGAAAATCGCTTTAAAACATTCATTTCTCACTGTGGAGTATTTGACTTAGTGAGTATGTATGGAACAACAGAAGAAGTATTCTTCCCTAATTTTGATACAGGTGGAGCATACTGGGAAAAAGACAATAAAGATGCACAAAATGCAATCCAAAACTTTAACCCAATTAACAATGTAGATAAGTGGAATACACCAATCTTAATCATTCAAGGAGGTAAAGATTACCGCGTGCCAATTGGACAAGGACAAGAGGCATTCCAAGCAGCGCAGTTAAGAGGAATCAAAAGTAGATTCTTGTACTTACCAGAGGAAAATCACTGGGTAGTACAACCGCAAAACGCACAAGTTTGGCAAGGTGAATTCTTCCGTTGGTTGAAAGAAACATTATAGGCTGATTCATTAGAATCACAGAAAAAAGAGAGTTGCTCAATCAGCAACTCTCTTTTTTTATGTGTATCTGGCACTTATGGCCAATGAAATAGAGGAGTAGTCCTCTTTTTTTGTGTCCTTTTTCTTGGGGATGCATCGGATTTACTGTTGGTCTCCTTCGACATTCCTTGGACATTCCTTGGAGTATACTTGGAAAAAGAGGGGTTTTGTCGAAGGAATGTCGAAGGAAAGTCCTCGGAATCTCCAAGGAAGGTCCGGGCAAAGTCTACGATAAGCTTATAGTATATCATAGTATTGCCCGGAGTAAGTAGATGTACAACCAAAGAAATGAAGTTTTGGGCGATGTTTCCATTTCGAATTGCAAGAGAAAAACGGAGTGGAGTAATACCATCCCCAAGCCAAAAAACAAAAGGAAAGTGCTGATCAATCCAATTAAGTAGTTAGAGGAACTACTGTGGATGGTGGTCATAGTGAAGGGTTTTTCTATTAGTTTCAAGGTCATTTCTGATGTTTTTTTTATCTTTACGACTATAACAACAATTACAATGAATAAAAAAACGATCCAATCATGGGTGTTGACGGCAGTTTTATCTGTTATTACAGCGTCAACTACTGTTGCACAAGACAATCTTGTTAATGCATTAAAATTAAACGCAAGTGATAAAAGCAAGGAGCTTTTTCAGTTTAAGCCAGTCGTAGATATTGAAAATACATCAATTAAAAATCAAGGATCTTCAGGAACATGTTGGAGCTATTCTGCCAATTCTTTCATCGAATCAGAGATGATGCGTATGGGAAAACGCCCCGTAGAGCTTTCACAAATTTATTCTGCGCGTAATGCTTATATTGAAAAAGGAAAAATGTACGTGCGTATGCAAGGTGCTGTAACCCTAGGAGATGGTGGAGCGTTTCACGATGTGATGAATATGTATCGCATGTATGGAGCTGTACCACAAGAAGTATATACAGGATTAAATTACGGAACAAAGAAAAACCAATTTGGTGAAATGGCTGCCATCCAAGAAGGTGTGTTAAAAGCAGTGGTTTCAAATCCAAATGGGAAATTAACGCCAAACTGGCAAAAAGCATATACTGCTGTTATTGATGCGTATTTAGGAGAGGCACCAACGAAATTCAAATGGGAAGGAAAAGAATATACACCGCAAACCTTTGCAAGCGAAGTAGTAGGAATTAATCCAGATGATTATATCGAAATTGGTTCAGATATGAACTACCCATACTACGACAAATTTGTGTTATTGGTACCTGATAACTGGGCATTTGATCAAGTGTACAACGTACATGTGAATGAAATGACGGATATTATTGATTTAGCGATCAACAATGGATTTACTGTTGCTTGGGGTGGAGACGTAAGCGAGAAATATTTTAGCTGGAAAAATGGAGTTGCCTATGTTCCTGAAAAGGATTGGGATGATATGAATGAGGAGGAGCGCAAAGAGATTTTCAACGGACCAAAACCAGAGCGTACAGTAACTGCTGAAATGCGTCAAGAAGCGTTTGACAACTATTCTACAACAGATGATCACGGAATGCATATCGTTGGAATTGCAAAAGATCAACAAGGACGCGAGTTCTATATTGTGAAAAACTCTTGGGGAGTTTCAAATGACCACCAAGGCTATATGTACATGTCAAAAGAGTATGTAAAATACAAAACGACAGATTTCATGGTACATAAAGATGCTTTATCTAAAGACATGAAAAAGAAATTAAAAATCTAAAAAAAAAGAAAGCTATGGAAATTGTATTACAAGGATTAGAAAAAATGCTAGAGTCAATGTGGCAAGCGATACCCAAAATATTGTTGGGGCTGGTTATATTGGGGATAGGATCTTATCTAGTCAAACTCGTTTTAAAGTTAATTCGCAGACGCCTTGAGAAAAGAGACGTAGAATTATCCTTAAGAGGGTTTTTATTAAGTGTGGTAAAAGCTACGTTATATATCATTTTACTGATTATTGTAGCAGCAACGATGGGATTCCAAGTGGCGGGTATTGCAACTATTTTCGCTTCTGCTGGTTTGGCGATTGGTTTGGCTTTACAAGGGAGTTTGTCGAATTTCGCTGGAGGTGTTCTGGTGCTATTATTCAAACCTTTTAAAGTAGGGGATTATATCTCTAATCCAAGTGGTACAGAAGGAACCGTAGAGCGAATTGATTTACTTTACACGACCTTAACGGGGCCTACGGGATTGAAAATTTTCAGTCCGAATGGACCATTAGCAAACTCTGTAATCACGAACTATTCTGAAATTACATCTAGACGTCATGATTTTGTTGTAGGTATTGCTTATAGTGAAAACATCAAAGACGCTCAAACCATTATTTTAAATGCTTTAGCTAAACATAAGGCGGTACTTCAAACACCTGCACCTCTTGTATTTGTTAGTCTATTAGGCGATAGTTCCGTAGATTTAAATGTGCGTACTTGGATTGGTAAAGCCGATTACTGGAATACGGTTTATGAAATTCAACAGGTTGTAAAAGTAGCGTTGGATGAAGCAAATATTGAAATACCATTTCCACAACGCGATTTACATATTGTTTCGGATAAAACGAAATAGTTTGTTGGAGAAGGTTATGAGGTGGTGAGATGATGAGGTGATGAGGTGGTGAGATGATGAGGTGATGAGGTGGTGAGATGATGAGATGGTGAGATGATGAGGTGGTGAGAAGATGAGGTGGTGAGACGATGAGATGGTGAGATGATGAGACGATGAGGTGGTGAAATCGGAACGCAGTGTAGATTCATCGAATACGAAAACAAATATAAGCCCATGAGATAGACGATGAGGTGGTGAGACGATGAAGTGGTGAGTAACCTTTTAGAAATATAAAAAAGACCTCCTTGGAGGTCTTTTTTTATGCAAAGTGCTTCTTGTTCTACATTAAGTGTTTTTGGTGTATTTCCAGGTATTTTTGGTATAGAAATAATAAGAATTAATACCAATAAAGTTATGAATAGTAGAACAAGAATTAATTTTGACGATGTTGCTTTTTTATTGATTGATCACCAAAGTGGTTTATTTCAAACAGTAAAAGACATTGAAGTACAAACATTGAGAAACAATGTAATTGCATTAGCGAAAACGGCAGCTTTGGAAAACATTCCAGTCATTACAACTGCATCAGAGCCAAAAGGACCTAATGGACCTTTAATGCCTGAAATCCACGCGCTTGTTCCGCATGCACAATATGTTGGAAGAACTGGAGAGGTAAATGCTTGGGATACTAAAGCATTTGTTGATGCGGTTAAAGCAACAGGAAAGAAAAAGTTAGTTATTGCAGGGGTATTGACCAGTGTATGTGTGGCTTTTCCTGCTATTTCTGCTGTAGCAGAAGGATTTGAAGTATTCGCAGTCATTGATGCCTCTGGTGATATGAGCCCTTTATCTACACAAGTTACCATGAGTCGCTTACAAATGGCAGGAGTAATTCCTATTACAACAGCTGCAGTAATTAGCGAAGTTTTAAAAACATGGAATAAAGATCAAGCAATCGCTTATCAGTACGCACAAATTTTGTCTTTGGTCATGCCTAATTATCAGGCCTTGATGGAAAGCTATCAAAAAGCACAAGAAGTAGCTTTAGAAAAATAAGCGTAAGTAAAAAAAAAGACCTCTTTCGAGGTCTTTTTTTTTATATTTTTAAAAGGTTGCTCATCGCCTCACCCTCTCATCGTCTATCTCATGGGCTTATATTTGTTTTCGTATTCGATGAATCTACACTGCGTTCCGATTTCACCCTCTCAGCCTCTCATCATCTCACCGCCTCACCATCTCACCATCTCATTCACTCACAACCTACTCAATCACATAATCCTTGTATTCCTCTGCAATTTGATCAAACAAGTTCAGTAACTCCGTTACATCATCTGTAGTAACCAATTTCAAGCGATGCGGTTTAAAACTGTGGATTCCTTTGAAGTAATTCGTATAGTGACGACGCATCTCTACGATCCCTAAGCGTTCTCCTTTCCACTCCATAGACCAGATTAAATGGTTTTTAGCCGCTTCTAAGCGATCTTTCATCGTTGGAGGAGCGAGTAGTTCACCCGTTTGGAAATAATGCTTTATTTCGTCAAAAATCCAAGGATAGCCAATCGCAGCACGACCTATCATCATACCGTCCAAGCCAAACTTCTCTTTGTATTCTAAAGCCTTTTGTGGGCTATCAATATCTCCATTTCCAAAAATGGGAATTTTAATGCGTGAATTATTTTTAATACGCTCAATATGCGTCCAATCAGAATGTCCTTTATACATCTGTGCACGTGTTCTTGCATGAATCGTCAACGCTTGTACTCCAACGTCTTGTAAACGCTCAGCTACTTCATCAATGTTGATGGACTCTTCATCCCATCCCAAACGCGTTTTTACCGTAACAGGCAAGGACGTGCTATTGACTACAGCTTTGGTTAAGCGAATCATCAAGTCAATATCTTTTAATACTCCCGCACCAGCACCTTTGGAAACAACTTTCTTTACTGGACATCCGAAGTTGATATCTACTAAATCGGGACGAACGGTCTCCACAATACGCGCAGACATCGCCATGGCTTCTTCATCACCACCAAAAATCTGAATACCAACGGGACGTTCATAATCAAAAATATCCAACTTCATCTTGCTTTTCATCGCATCTCGAATCAATCCCTCAGAGGAAATAAATTCTGAATACATCAAATCCGCGCCGTGTTTTTTACACAAACGGCGAAAAGGAGGATCACTCACATCTTCCATAGGAGCCAAAAGAAGCGGATGATCAGGTAGTTCTATATTGCCAATTTTAATCATAATCGTTTTCGATATTTCCTGCAAAAGTACAATATTTTATTTTTTCGTCTTTTAGAACTTTTTACCGAAGATAATTATAATCAGAAACGAATTAAAACTCAAGGATTCCGTATCTTTAAACCTTTATAGCAAAAAACGACATGAGATTAAAAGCTTTTGAATTGACCCCTTTCCATATTGAATTTTCTTTTGATAAGATCAAAGAAGAATTGATCAACTTTATCGCAAAAGAAGATGGAAATCCTTATAAAAAAGCCTATTATGAAGATTTATTGTCGCGAGCGAATAAGCAATTGCACATCGATATTGAAGCCATTGAAGCATCTCCTTCGAATGGGACGGAGGCATTAGTAAAGGAGCTGTTCGATGTTATTTTTCCTTCCGCTTTATCAGATAATGAAATTAAAGCGGTATCCATGCCCTTTCAAAATATTATGTTTAATCACACGAGGCGATTCAGACAGATTATCGAAGATGCAGGCGGGAAGTACAACGGAGAAATTAGAAACTTCAGTCAAAATGAATACTATATCGCTTGTTGTTGTATCATCATGAACTACTACTTCAAGGCGACTTTTGATTTGACACAACCGCTATTCATTGAATTACCGGATAAACGTGGGATTATTCGATATTATCGCGTGTTGTATAATGCAGATTTTGTCGAATTAGTGCCAAGAGAAAATGCGGTAATGCTAACACAGAAAGATATTGAATTGTTGCAGGACAATTACGACGACTTTGAACTATGGCAGCGTTATTTTCCTCAAAAAAGCTGGAACCTCAAAGGATTCGGATTATTGAGTTTGGTTGATGTGACTTTTGAAAATGCCCTTTCTCTATTGAAAGAAAGTTTCTTGAAAACGGAGTTGCAACGCAAACCCTTGGGCGATTTTGTCAATCAGTTGTTTAGCTCTATTTTTAAATTACCTGATCTGAAAGTTGGATTAACGGTGCTTCAAGGGGATAAAACCACGCAAATGGAGCTTAAAAATGTCATGATTGTACATAGCTATTTGCTCAATGAAGATCAAAGTCAAATTGTAATCTCCGCACAAGCATACCGCCGTTTGATGGTGCAAAAACAATATTTTAGTATTTCTGATGTGGCAGAAGAAATACACAACGATGAACACCGTGAAATGTGTTTGAACCTGTTACAAAAAGGGGTTCGAAGCTGTTTGTTTAGCCCAATTATTACCTCGACAGGTATTGAGGGGGTATTGGAAATTGTATCTAGTAATCCACGCGATTTACACAGTGTCAATGCACAAAAATTAAATGAGTTGATGCCAATCATCTCCGAAACCATGGAACGCGTAAGGGCAGATGCCTTGAATCACATTGAGGCGATTATTCAACGGGAGTATACTACGATTCACCCAAGTGTATACTGGAAATTCTTAGAGGAGGCACAGAAAAACTATATTGATAGTGTAGCAGATCGAAACTATATCTTAACTCCGATTGTATTTCCGGATGTATTTCCGTTATACGGGGAGATTGATATCAAAGGATCTAGTCAATTGAGAAATGAGGCGATTCAAAAAGATTTGCGTTCACAGCTGGATCAATTGATTTACTTATTGGATGATTACGCCAAAGAAGTAGAAAATATTTTATTAGAAAAACACCGTTTGAAGCTAAAGGCCTATAATAAACAAGTGAAGAATCACTTTTATTCTGGACTTGAACAGCGTATTCAAACGTATATTCGAGAAGAAATACACCCTTTGTTACAAAAGGAGAGCTACCTTTTCAATACAGAGCGATTGAATGCGTATTTCGGCTATGTTGATTATGAATTGGATGTGTATTACCGCTATCGAAAAGTATTTGACAAGCAAATAGGGCGTATTAATAAATGCTATTCTGATATTTTAGATAAACGACAAAAGGAGGCTCAAGTTGTGTATCCGCATTATTATGAGCGATTTAAAACAGATGGGGTAGAGCACAATATTTACATTGGCGATTCGATTTGTCCCGATCGTGCGTTTGATATTACCTATTTACAAAATCTGAGATTGTGGCAGTTACAGGTGATGGCAGAACAAATGTGTATTCACTATCGCAACAATATTCAAGACGAAATCCCAATGGATGCAACGTCCCTTATTTTGGTGTATGACGCTTCCTTGAGTATTCAGTTCCGCATGGATGAAAAACGCTTTGATATTGATGGATCCTATAATACACGCTATGAGATTATCAAAAAGCGACTAGATAAAGCCGTTATTCAAAACTCAGAGGAACGCATCGTGCAACCGAAGAGTATTGCTATTGTATTTGCCTCTCATGCAGATCGCGATGAGTACATGGCCTATATCAAGTATTTACAACAAGTAGGACTCTTGCAATCGGAGATTCAAGCTTTTGAAGTGGAAGACTTACAAGGAGTTGCGGGTCTTATTGGTCTTCGTGTTTTAGTGAATCTCGATTACAATCTCGAGGCCTTGGATTATCAGCAACTCATGGTTAATTTCCTTAGAAACCAATACCTTTAAAAGCAAGTACGAAAGCAATTACAGAAGCCAATATACCTACGGTGAAGATGGTATAGGTAATGCGCAATAAAGTGTATTTTCTATTCAGTACTTTACCGAGGTAATATAAATCAGTCGTCAACGCTTCGTAAATATTTTCTTCTTTGCGGATGAGGTCTCTCAAGGTTTTGTAATACTGATCTAAAGGCATTTTGTGAAAAGAACCGAAGAACAGCAAGTTTACAGTGTGATTATCAAGCTCTTCTTGTGAAAAAGTACCCGTAGTTACTTTGGGTCTTGTGGACATAATAGCAAAAATAATAGTGGCTACACTAAAGAAAACCAAGGTAAATGTAGGGCCAATTAAATGCGCATTAGAAGGGCTATCTAACTTTGGAATTAAAGTAGACAAGCAAATCGAAATGATGATGGCATTGACCGAAAGTAAAATATTCGCCTTGCGATCGGCAATGGCACTCAACTGAGTGTGATTGCGCAAAGTGGTGCGAAATAGCGTATCAATAGATCTAAAATGTTCTTTCTTTTCTGTTTTCTTCTTTTTCTTTTTGTCCTTCTCGATACGTTCTGCGATACTAAAAATATTCTGTTGTTTTTTAGGTTGCCAGTATTGACGCGCATAGTCGGTATAAAAACGATGCTTATATAATAAAAAGTTTAAATTCTGTTGATTCCATTCCTCCTGAGAACAGGTTAGGTTACAAGTACACGCCATTTCTTGTAGTAATAAATCACTGATTTCAATGTAATCACTATCAGCTAGATGAGAGAAATCCGCATCTTTAATGATACATTCTAAAAGATTGGCTGGGGTGTGTTCTAATTTGGTAGCTAGAATTAAGGCTTTGATACTTTGAATATCTTCGGCTCCAATTCCTTGTTCTTGTAAAAAAGTTTCAGCAATTAATGCCCCATTTATTTCGTGTTCTGTACAAGATTGCGTATAGCCAATATCGTGAAACCAAGCAGCATACCTTAAATTTAAGGCGTCTCTTTCACTCACAGCTACATTTTTCAATATTTCCTCTAAACCATTCACTACGCGTGTAGTATGTTGGAAATTATGGTAGGTATATTGTCGTGATAATGTATCTTTGTATAGTTGAAAGATATATTCTTCAACTTTTTGTAAAATAGTCATAGCAACCCTCTTTTGATGTCTAAAAATATGAAATTATTTAGTCAAAATCCCGATAAGCGTGTAAAAATTAAGCCTGTGGCTTATTTTCTTCTTTTGATCTTCTCGTATTCGTGTGCAACTTTAAGCCCTCAACAGCGAAGTAGTAAGACTCCAATTGCAGAGATAGAACGCAAGAACAACGATAAAATTGTGCATACCTATTATTTTGTAGGAGGTTTGTTAGCTGCGAAATCGCAAGAAGAACAAGCCCATTTAGGACAGTTGACTCAAGTATTTAAACAGGCCGATAAAAAATCGACTCTGGTTTTGTTAGGAGATAATATACAAAAAAAACAGCTCAAAAACGAAGAAGATACGCACTTGCGTACTGCCGTTGATTGGGCGAAGCAATTTAGTGGGGAAACCGTTTTTATCAATGGGGAAGCAGAATGGAAAAAAGGATATGAGGGAATCAAAGATATCTCTAAGTATTTGACGGCTAATTTAGAAGATAAAAAAGCACTGTTACCGCGTAAGGTGTGTGGATTCGAGCGATTGAAAATCAACGATGAAACCGTATTGATTGTGGTGGATAGTCAATGGTATTTGGAAAATTGGGATCAACAACCCAATATGAATGAGGACTGTGATATTAAAACAAGGGAAGATTTCTTTGATGAATTAAGAGGAGAAATCAATAAAAACCAAAATAGAATTGTGGTTTTGGCGCTGCATCATCCGGTGTATAGTACAGGAAATCACGGAGGATATTTTTCTTTACAAGATCATTTGTATCCTTTTGAGAAGAAGATTCCTTTGCCTGTTTTAGGTTCATTGATTAATTATACGCGTGCTGTTTCGGGAATTAATACCCAAGATTTACAAAGTAAAAAGTACAATGCCTTGAACAAACGCCTGCAAACAATGGCGCAAATGTATAACAATGTTGTACTCGTTTCAGGGCATGAACGCAATATGCAATACCATGAAAAAGAAGGGGTGAAGCAAATTGTTAGTGGGGCTTTAGGCGATTTATCTCCAGCTAGAGCGATTGAGAAAGGTAGTTTTTCTGCAGGACAATTAGGCTATGTTGCTTTGGAAATAGGCGTGGATAAAAGTGCAGTTGTACGTTTTTATGCTTTCGAAAATGGACAGCACAAACCGATTTGGGAACAGCAAATTTTTCAACCAGACCAAGAAGTAATTCCTTCTTTTGGCGCACCGACAATGGAGGCAAAAGTAACCAGTGTTTATCCAGAAAAATGGACACACAAAAGTGGTTTTTATCGTTTTCTATGGGGAGATCACTATCGCTCAACTTATGGGCAACCGATTCTTGCGCCAATTGGAAATTTAGATTCCCTTAAAGGCGGTTTAAAACCATTAATCTCAGGGGGAGGAAATCAGTCGTTATCCCTGCGCTTAGAAGATAAAAACGGCACACAGTATGTCATGCGTGGTGTGCGAAAAAGTGTGTCTCGCTTTTTGCAGACAGCCGTATTTCGAGATAATTATGTGATGGATTCGTTTGATGATACATGGGCAGAAGGTTTTATCTATGATTTTTATACCACAGCACATCCTTATACGCCTTTTATTATTGGTGATTTATCCTCTAAAGTGGGTATTTATCACACCAATCCAGAACTCTATTACATTCCTAAGCAACAAGCGCTTGGTGCATTTAATGGGAAATACGGGGATGAATTGTATATGATTGAAGAGCGTCCAAGTGAAGGGCATGAAGAAGAGAGTTTTGGAAATGCAGCGAAGATTATCAGTACAACGGATGTGATTGCCAATTTGAGAAAAGATGAGAAATATGCGATAGATGAATCCATGTATTTGCGTGCTCGAATTTTTGATATGTTGATTGGCGATTGGGATCGACATGGAGATCAGTGGAGATGGTCCGAATTCAAAGAAGGGGATAAGGTGATTTACCGTCCTGTACCAAGAGATCGAGATCAAGCATTTGCTAAAATCGACGGGGCGTTGTTATCGTTGATTAAAAAGTTGCCGATGTTGCGCCACATGCAAAATTATACAACAGATTTTGCGCATCCCCGTTGGATTAACCATACGGCATTTCCGTTGGATCAATACTTGTTGAAATCTACAACAGAAGCAGATTGGGTTACTCAAGCGACATCAATTGTCCAGGATTTAGATGATGAAAGTATTGAAGCAATCTTTGCGAAATTGCCTAAAGAAGTGCAAGGAGAAGATGTGGAACACATCAAATATGTGTTGAAAGAACGCAAGAAAAAAATAGCGGATTTTGTGCCAAAGTATTACCGCGAATTGCGCAAGTATGTGATGTTATCAGGGACAGATAAAAAAGATACGTTTATTGTGAATCGCAACCAAGATGGGACGGTTCATTTGGTTCAACTAAGAGATAAAAAATCAGGGCAAGAAACGGTATTTGAAAAAACGTATGATCCGAAGGAAACGAAAGAAATTTGGATTTACGGATTGAATGACGAAGATACTTTCCTGGTGCAAGGAAGTGAAAAAGCAAAAATTAAACTGCGTTTAATTGGAGGGAAAAACAAAGATACCTTCCAAATTGAAAATAGTAAGAAAGTAGTTGTTTACGATTACGCAGATAAACAAAATGAATTAACGCAGGTAGGTGAAAAAACGAAACACTATTTTACAAACCGCTATGATTTAAATAATTTCAATTACGAGAAACTGCCTTTAACGGTGAATATGTTGTTGCCTAATGTTGGGTATAACCCGGAAGATGGGGTGAAGTTAGGCTTTTTATATTCGTCTAAACGTTCCAATTTCGTTCAAGATCCTTATGCGGCTAAGCACACAATTAAAGGGTTCTATTCGTTTAATACCAAAGGAGTAGAAGCAGAATATGCTGGGCATTTCCCGAATGCAACAAACAACTGGGGATTCACTTTAAACGCAAAAGCTACGAGTCCTAATTTTGCTGTGAATTACTATGGTATAGGAAACGAAACGCATTATTTTGACAAAGAAATGGGGGATGAATATAAGCGAGTGAGAATCCAAAGTTATGCAATAGCACCAGGATATAAGTTTCAAGGAAAAAATGGAGATTCGTTTGAGTTCAATGTAGAGTATAAAGCGATGAAGGTGCAAGAAAAAGCCAATCGTTTTATTACGAGTAGTCCGGATTTAGTGGATCAAAAGGTTTTTGACTTCCAACAATACGGAACCATTCAGGCAACCTATGATTTCCAACAGTACAACAACGTTGCGAATCCAACCAAAGGATTTGCTTTCCATACAACCTTGGGTTGGAGAACTAATTTAGAGGACAGCAAGCAAAACTTCCCGTTCTTAGATGCAAAAGTAAGTTTTGCTCATTATTTAGAGCGCAGTGAGCGTTTAATCTTGGCGACGAATTTTACGTATCAAACGCGATTGAATTCCAATTATGACTTCTACCACGGAGCTACGATTGGTGGAAACACGAATTTAAGAGGATTTAGACCCGAGCGTTTTACTGGAAAAACATCGTTTGTACAAACGACTGATTTGCGCTTTAATGCAGGACAGTTCACGGCTGGATTTATTCCAATGTCTTATGGTCTATATGCTGGTTTCGATTATGGACGCGTGTGGACACCAGAAGAAAGTTCTTCCAAATGGCACAATGCATACGGAGCAGGATTATGGGTAAATGCAATTGAACAAGCAACACTACATTGCTCGTATTTTTACAGTAAAGATGGAGGCCGATTTGTCTTTGGCCTAGGATTTGGGTTTTAATTGATTCAAGTCTAACTTGTAAATCTTACCACCCGATTTCTTTTTTACTTCATCTGAAATATATAACGTGCTGTCATCTCCAAAGGTGACAGCTTCTTTTTGTGTATCATGGTGTAATTTGTGTTCTTCAATTTTACCATCTAAAATAGCATTGGGATTGAAGTTGTCAATCACCCAAAGTTTGGTATGTGATAATAACACAAATGTCTTTTGATCAGGGCTAATTGCAGCTCCTGTAATAGCACAATGTTTATACACATTACAACCTCTAAAGGTCTGTACGTATTCCGCTTGATGATGTCCTGCTACATTGGGAATTTTATAAACCAAGGAAGTACCGTCAAATGCTTTACTTCGATTTTTAGTAAAGAGATAAAAGTGATCATCGTAGAAAAAGAAAGCTTCTGCATCGTAGAAAAGTTCCGTTGTTTTAGGCGGAAATTCTTTTTGCTCTGGATAGTCAAAGGTGATGACGTAAGCTGCCTCTGTTTCCTCGTTATGAAGTTGATCTTTGTTGATTTTGATGATCTGTAAGTTTTTACGGGTGTTTTTGTTATTGCCAAAATCACCTATGTATAAATTACCTGCCGGATCAGAAGCTAATTCTTCCCAATCGTTGTTTTTTTGATTTTTCACTTTCAGGGTATGCATTACATGACCTAAGGAATCAATCTGATATAATTCGCTTTTGTTTCCACTGTCTTGAAGTACCCAAAAAGAATGAGATTGCGCATCATAAGACATGCCTGAAACTTCTTTTAAATAAGGCGGAAGTATTGCGAAATCTTGTACAAGATCACTCTTTTGACTACAGCTTACAAAAGAAGAAAAGACGAATAAAAGGGCAGGGAAATATTTTTTCATGTTAGCGTAAATTTTTGTACTCTAAATTACGTAAAAACTTTAAAGTAAACGAATGAACGAGCGGGATTATTGTTGCAAGATCGAAGAGAATTTTAGAAGCCAATAAGGGGATTCGTTGCTTGAATAGGACAAACGTCAAAAAAAACGTATAATTTCTCGTGATTAAAAGTGAATATCACGTCAAAAAATTCAAACTTTAAAGTATATTTGCAAAATATAGGTGTATTGTTTGTAATTGAAATAAAACGAAAGCCTTACAACTTAGATCAGGGGGTTAAGAAGTCCTATTTCTTCTGACTTTTTTGCTTTATTGATCTTATAATAATGGATATAACCAAGATGAAGAACATTAGAAACTTTTGTATTATTGCTCACATTGACCATGGTAAGAGTACGTTAGCAGATCGTTTGTTAGATGCTACACAAACGGTAACTGCACGTGAGCAACAAAATCAGCTTTTGGACAGTATGGATTTGGAGCGTGAAAGAGGGATTACAATTAAATCTCATGCTATCCAAATGGAGTACGTATACAAAGGCGAAAAATATATATTGAACTTAATTGACACACCAGGACACGTAGATTTCTCTTACGAAGTTTCTAGATCTATTGCGGCTTGTGAAGGTGCGTTATTAATTGTTGATGCGGCTCAAAGTATTCAGGCACAAACGATTTCAAATCTTTATTTAGCTTTAGAGAATGATTTAACGATTATTCCAGTATTAAATAAAATTGACTTACCAAGTGCAAACCCTGAAGAAGTAAGCGACGATATTGTAAACCTATTAGGTTGTGATTACGAAGAAATTATTCCTGCTTCTGGTAAAACAGGATTGGGAGTTGAAGAAATATTAGCAGCAATTATCGAAAGAGTTCCTGCGCCAAAAGGAAATGTAGAAGAACCTTTACAAGCCTTAATTTTCGATTCAGTATACAATCCATTTAGAGGGATTGAAGTAATCTTCCGTGTAATTAATGGAAAAATTACAAAGGGTCAGAAAATTAAATTTATGGCTACAGGTAAAGAATACTTTGCGGATGAAATTGGTACGTTGAAATTAAATCAAGTACCGAAACAAGAAATCTCAAGTGGAGACGTAGGGTATTTAATTTCGGGTATTAAAGAAGCTAAAGAAGTAAAAGTTGGGGATACACTGACGGATGCGAAGGTGCCAACACAAAATATGATTGAGGGATTCGAAAACGTAAAACCAATGGTATTCGCGGGGATTTATCCAGTAGATACAGAGGATTACGAAGAATTGCGTAACTCAATGGAGAAATTGCAATTGAACGATGCTTCTTTGGTTTTTGCGGCTGAGAGTTCTGCTGCTTTAGGATTTGGTTTCCGTTGTGGATTCTTAGGAATGCTGCACATGGAGATTATCCAAGAGCGTTTAGAGCGTGAGTTCAATATGACGGTGATTACAACGGTTCCCAACGTATCGTATTTAGCGTATACGAAGAAGAACCCAGAAACACCAATCGTTGTAAATAACCCTTCGGATTTACCAGAACCATCAAAATTAGAACGAGTAGAAGAGCCTTATATCAAAGCAACGATCATTACAAAAGCGGACTTTGTTGGTCCAGTAATGAGTTTGTGTATTGAGAAACGCGGAATCATCACCAACCAAACGTATTTAACAGAAGACCGTGTAGAGTTGATGTTTGATATGCCATTGGCGGAGATTGTATTTGATTTCTATGACCGTTTGAAAACAGTTTCGAAAGGATATGCTTCTTTTGACTATTCGCCAATTGGAATGCGTACGTCAAACTTAGTAAAAGTAGACGTGATGTTGAATGCAAACGTAGTGGATGCACTTTCTGCTTTAATGCACGCAGATAATGCATATCACATTGGAAAGAAAATGTGTGAGAAATTAAAAGAATTAATCCCACGTCAACAGTTTGATATTCCGATCCAGGCGGCAATTGGTGTAAAAGTTATTGCACGTGAAACAGTAAAAGCGTTGCGTAAAGACGTTACAGCAAAATGTTATGGAGGGGATATTTCTCGTAAACGTAAATTACTAGAAAAACAAAAAGCAGGAAAGAAACGTATGCGTCAAGTAGGTAACGTTGAAATTCCGCAAGAGGCTTTTATGGCTGTATTAAAATTAAACGACTAAAACGATTATTCGTTCGACATAAAGACTATCTCATTTTGGGATAGTCTTTTTTTGTATAAAATAAGTGAACCATCGATAAAAAGCTATGAAAAAAGCAATCGTAATGTTGTCTCTATTCGCTTTATGGGCGTGTAAAGACACCGAACAAAAACCAGTTGAAAAACCAACGGAAGCAGTAGAACAGATCAAGGTAGAAGAAGCGGAAGCTCCTGTGACAAAAACCATAGTAGAGAAAGAGGAGAAAAAGGTAATCGACCTTTTATTGCCCATGTACTACGACAAGGATTTCCACGAAGAAGAAGTGAAACAGATGAATGATTCTTGGTTGGCTCTGTTAGTGGAGGGGGGACAATTTAAAGTTCAACGCATCAAGTATGAAATACTTGAAATGAAAAATGAATGTACAGAATCAGATGCAATCGGTGTTTTTCCACTAGATGAAGAACTAGAACCACTATTCTTTTTCAGTGACACCAAAGCTATTTTGAAAGGGAAAAAGGAGTCATTAGCGATACTGAAAACACCACTTTGGCCGGATGAACTTCAAACCTATGTTTTTAAGGGCAAAACGTACGTTTTAAGAGCCGAAGGTAAACAAGTGGACTCGTATATCTATACGGATGATTTAGAGGTGGAAAAGACCTATAAAAAGTTTGACAACTACAAGTTGTATGTAAGTGTTGACGGAAGTAGAGAACAATTGGTACTTGATATTCCAAGTTTCAATGACACCTTCGTTCAATTGTTGTTTGTTGGTGATTTAGATGGGGATGGGAATTTGGATTTTATTTTTGATACTTCTGAACATTATGAACAAAAGCAAATGGAAGTGTACCTTTCAAAAGGAGCCAAACACATCCTCTATTTAGCCGGAATGTCTAGCGTAGATTTTAGCTGCTAAAAAAAGCAAGAATAAAAAGGATAAAAAAACCTCTTGAATTTCAAGAGGTTTTTTTTATGGATTTATTTTTTAGTAAAATCACCCACGTAAATGGTTGTGAATTTTGAAGGTTGCAAGTATTTTTTAATTGCAGCATTCACTTGTTTTACGGTTAACTTGTCAATTTCAGCATTTAACTTGTCGAAATCGCTGAATGGTGTGTCATACATCAAACGCATATTCGATAAAGTCAGCAAGTAATTGTCACTACCTAAATTCGTTTGTCTTGAGTTTTTCCAGCTTGTTTTGTTTGCTTTTAATTCGTCCTCTGTAATTCCATTGGCAACTAATTTAGCAAACTCATCGTTGATTGCTGTTTCTACTTCCGCGCGTTTAGTCGGATTTAAGAACGCATAAATCATCCAGCTTGAATTGTCGTTTTTCACATCATAAGGAATAGACAAAGAAGTACCAGCACCGTAGCTAATTCCTTCTTTTTCGCGTAGACGCTGTGGAATACGAGCTGTCATGAATCCTCCACCCATTACTTCATTAGCAAACGTTAATGCTGCATAATCAGGGTTTGTTCTGTTCATTTGGAAGTTTAAACTACCTACTGCAGCCGCATTTTCTTTGTCTGGTGTTTGGATAATTTCTTTCCCTTGTTTTGTAGCAAAGAACGTAGGGTAAGCTCTTTCAAATTTTGCTTGGTTGTTCCATTTGCCTAAAACAGATTCTAATAATCCTTTAGCTTCCGCTTGATCTTGGATACCGATTACAGTAGCAACTCCATTATTAGAACCAAAGAATTTACTGTAGAAATCTTTAATCTCTGGAATAGTAACCGCTTTGAAACCATCAATATCTTCTTGTGTAGAAGACGAATAGAAAATACTTCCCTTCGCTTCATTTGATGTCATTTTTGACAATTTATTGAAAGCAACAGTCTGAGGATCATTTAAGTTTCCTTCTAAGTACGTCGTGTATTCTAATTTTATTTTCGTCAATTCACTTTCTGGGAATACCGGATTCTTCAATACATCATTTAAGATATCCATTGTTTCTTTGATTGTATTGCGGTAAGACGAAACAGAAATCATAATGTTTTGTCCAGAAAAATGAATAGAAACATTTGATTTCAATAAGTCTAACTTATCTTTAATTTCTTGTTTCGATAAGGTTTTTGTTCCTGCAGTCAACATAGATGCAGCAAGTGACCCGATGTATTGTTTGTTGTGTAAATCTTTTTGATTTCCAACTGGAACTGAAATAGAGATATTTACTTTTTCTCCTTTCAAATCCTTGTCAATAATACCGTATTTCATTCCGTTGCTCAATTGACCAGAAGTATAATTCTGCTCTAAATTAGCGATGGTAGGAGCAAATTCTCTAATGTCGTGCGATTTTTCTTTCCCCTCGTAATCTTTTACTAAGGCATTGATATCCGTATTTAAGAATTCAGTTGGTTTTACTCTTACTTCGTCTTTGGTTGGGATAAATAAACCTACTGTACGGTTGTTGTCTTTAAAGTATTTTTTCGCTACGCGCTTAATGTCTTCTAACGTTAAGTTTTCAACATTATCACGGTGTAAATACCCTAGACGATAATCTCCTGAACCAATAATCTCCGTTAAGTTAATTGCTGTACCAATGGTATTATTTTGTAGTGATTCAATATCCTTTAAAAGGCTTGTTTTCGCACGATCAAGATCTTCTTGTGTATAGTTGATATCGCCAATCTTTGCTATTTCTGCTTTAATTTCAGCTAGCGTTTTTACTTGGTCTTTATCATTCGGTACATCGAAGTTGAATAGCATAAAACTTGCATCTCTTACTGTTGGACTAAAGGCCCAAAGCGAAGATACTTTTTGCGTTTCCACTAAGGCTTGGTGTAAATACCCCGATGGATCGTTGTTTAAAATATGCTCTAAGGCTTCTAAGGCAGCAAAATCTTTATCTGCATAAGAGGCAGTGTGATAAGCCATCTGGATGTGCTTGCTATCTCCATTGCGTTTTACTTCAATGTATTTTTCTCCGTCTTGAGCGGGTTCTACCGTTAAGATTTCATCTAATACACGAGTAGGCTTAGGAATAACAGAGAAGTATTGTTCAATAAATCCAATTGCTTTTGCTTCGTCAAATTTACCTGCTACGACTAAAACAGCATTGTCTGGTTGGTAGTATTTCTCGTAAAATCTTCGTAGTTGAGGTGTTTTTACGCGTTCAATATCTTCTTTTGATCCAATTGTACTTAGACCGTAGTTATGCCATAAATAGGCCGTATTAACTGTGCGTTCCATTAATACGCTTGTTGGATCGTTTTCTCCAATCTCAAACTCATTGCGCACAACTGAAAATTCTTTATCTAAATCTTCTTGTAAAAGGGTAGCATTGATCATACGATCCGCTTCCATTTCTAAAGCCCAAGATAAGTTCTCTTCTGTAGAAGGGAATACTTCATAATAATTTGTTCTGTCGTAGTACGTTGTACCATTGGCAGCTCCTCCTTTATCCGAAAGCATTTTCTTGATGTCTCCTAGGTTTTTAGTGCTTTTGAAAAGCATGTGCTCTAATAAGTGAGCCATCCCTTTTTCACCATATCCTTCGTGTTTGGAACCTACTTTGTAAACAATGTTTACAACTAAATTGTTTTGGGAAGCATCGGGAAGTAATAAAACCTGAAGACCATTGCTCAGTTTGTATTCTTTAATGTCCTCCACTTGTTTTACAAAAGCGGCTTTACTCTTTTGTTGGGCTACAGAGAAATTGGTAAACCCAATTGCACTAGCTAGTACAAGCGTGTAAAAAATTCTTTTCATTTAAATTGTTTTATAATAATTTGGGTTGTAAATATTAGTTGGCTTGATATCTGTCATACCAATCGTTAAAGATTAGTAGTTGTTTTAATTTTTTTGTTACTCTTTAACAAATATTTAGGTTTTTAGGTAGATGAACTAGATATAAAAAAAGCACTTAGCGTTAGCTAAGTGCTCAATGATTTTATTCAGAAAAACAAGGATAAACGGATTAGTACTTGTTTTTATACTCGTTAAAATAATGCAACAAGGTTTGTTTATCCGTATAGCCTGATTGTTTCCATAAGAGTTTACCTGCTCGAAATAATAGTAACGTTGGCACTCCTCTCATGTTGTATTGGGTACTGTATTGCGCCGTTAGCGCTTGATTTTTATCTACGTCAATTTTGATAATTGTAATCTCATCTTGTAGTTGGGCTTTTACGTCTTCTAATACGGGGTCCTGCATTTTACAAGGACCACACCAAGTAGCAAAAAAGTCAACCAGTACAAATTGATCCGATTGAATTAACGTTTCAAATTTTGTCATCGTTTTTATTTTAAATTGGAAGAACAAGTAGAGGTACAGCTGTTGTCTGCTAACGCAATACCTGTATTTTTAATCGCGCCAAATCCGCCAATTACATCAATCATATTGTGGTATCCTCTTGCTTTCAAGATAGAAGCCGCAATTAGGGAGCGGTATCCTCCCGCACAGTGAATGTAAAAATGACCAGTTGTAGGGAATGTCGCTAAATGATCGTTTAAGAAATCTAACGGGGTATGGTTGAGGTTTTTGTAATCAATATGAGCTGCATCGTATTCTCCTGGTTTTCTTACATCAAAAATAGAGATATCTCCTGCTTTCATCGCTGATTCTAACTCATCCGCCGTTACTTGTTGAATGGTGTCATATTCTTTACCTGCATTTTTCCATGCGTTAAAACCACCAGCTAAATAACCTAACGAATTGTCATAGCCCACACGTGATAAGCGAATGATACATTCTTGTTCACGCCCTTCAGGAGCAATGATTAAAATAGGTTGTTTAATATCAGTGATTAGCGCTCCTACCCATGGGGCAAACTGACCATCTAATCCAATAAAAATAGATCCCGGGATATGTCCTTGTGCAAAATCAGCAGCTGATCGAACATCGAGTAATAAAGCACCAGATTCATCTGCTAATACCTCAAAATCGTTGGGTTGTAAAGCTTGATTGTTGCTGATGATATTCTCCACGTCGTCGTATCCTTCTTTGTTTAATTTTACGTTTAATGGGAAATAAGCAGGAGGGGGTAATAGGCCATCCGTTACCTCTTTGACAAACTCTGCTTCCGTCATATCTGCACGTAAAGCATAGTTGGTTTGTTTTTGGTCTCCTAGTGTTCCTACCGTTTCTTTGCTCAAGTTTTTTCCACAAGCAGATCCTGCTCCATGCGCTGGATAAACAATAACATCATCCGCTAAAGGCATGATTTTATCGCGTAAACTGTGGTATAACGTAGCGGCTAATTGTTCTTGTGTTAAGCTAGCAGCCTTTTGTGCTAAATCAGGACGACCTACATCACCTAAGAAAAGCGTATCCCCTGTGAAAATAGCATGATCTTTCCCGTTTTCATCTTTTAATAGATAGGTGGTACTTTCCATGGTATGCCCTGGTGTATGTAGCGCTGTAATCGTAATATTTCCCAATTTAAATACTTCGCCATCTGTAGCAATATGTGCCTTGAATGTTGGATTAGCATTAGGTCCATAGACAATTGGAGCTCCTGTTTTTTCAGCTAAAGTAACGTGTCCACTCACGAAATCAGCATGAAAATGCGTTTCAAATATGTATTTGATTGTCGCTTGATCCTTTGTTGCTTTGTCTACGTATTGTTGTACTTCACGTAGGGGGTCAATAATAGCAACTTCGCCATTACTCTCTATATAGTAAGCACCTTGTGCTAGACATCCGGTATAAATTTGTTCTATCTTCATAAGTCGTGTTTATTTTTAATTGATATAGTAAAAGTAAGAAGATGTTTTGAATTGTGCTGTAACCTAAGTTACAAACTAGAAAAACACTTCTTTGCTAAAAATGTATAAGGCCATCAGTAATACAAAATAGCCAAATCCTTTTTTCAAGTTATGATCTGGGATATAACGCGTTAGAAATATCCCCAGAAATATTCCAACGATGGAAATTGCGCTGAATGTCAGTAACAAGTTCCAATCCAATAGTGGATTGTTAACATCGCCTAAAAAACCGAATAACGATTGAATTGCAATGATAAATAAGGAGGTACCCACCGCTTCTTTCATGCTTACATGAGCAAATAAAATCAAGGCCGGAATAATTAGAAATCCTCCACCAGCACCTACGGTTCCTGCAACTACTCCAATGAGCACTCCTTGTAGAATTAATTGAATTTGCTGAGGCTGGGATTGCGTTTGGGTTATGGCTTTGGGGCGAATCATTTTCATAGCAGAAGCAAACATCACGAGGGCAAAGAGCACCATGAGTATTACATTCTTGGATAGATTCAATGATCCAATAGCGATCGTATCAGGTACTAAAGGCAATACATACGCCCGCATCACATAAACGGCCAATAGGGAGGGGATACCAAAGAGCAAGACTAACTTGTAGTTTACCTTGCGATTAATGGCATTCTGTACGCCACCAACTAAAGCTGTTGACCCAACAATGAATAGCGAATAGGCGGTTGCTAAAAAAGGTTCTATTTTTAAAATATACACCAAAATAGGCACCGTTAAGATAGATCCTCCACTGCCGATTAAGCCAAGTGAAATACCAACTAAAAGGGCTAATGCGTAACCGACAAATGCTGTATCCATAGTTTAGGTTTTTTGGAGTAATTCGATGTATTTTCTATTTAAGCGAATGATTCCTTGGTTTTCTAACGTCTTTAAAATACGAGAGATCACAACTCTAGAAGTGTTTAATTCATCTGCGAGTTCTTGATGGGTGTTGTGAATAAACGTGCTGTTGTAAATCTTGCCTTTGTCTTGGAGTAGTTTACATAAGCGCTCTTCCATATTCATGAAAGCTAGACTGTCAACGGCAACTAACAATTCATTCATTCTGTTGTTGTAACTAGTCAATACAAAGTTGCGCCAGCTTTTATAACGAACGAGCCAATCGTCCATTTTACTTACAGGGACTAAGATGACGCTTCCGTCTTTTTCTGCAATGGAGCGCACTTGACTCTTTGTTTCTCCTAAACAGCAAGTTAAAGTCATCGCACAGGTATCTCCTTCTTCAATATAGTACAGTACAATCTCTCCTTCTTTTTGATCTTCGCGTATAATTTTGATCGCACCTGATAATAATAAAGGGATTTTTTTAATGTATTCCCCAATTTCCATCAGGCGTTCTCCTTCTGTAAAATCTTTAATTGTTGATACTTCAATGATTTCATCTAACAATTTTTCTTCAAAAAGATTGCGGTATTTCTCTCTAATAATATGTCCCATAATAACTCCTCTCGTTGTTTGGATTTAAAGATAGTATAAATGGTTTAGGTATCAAAAATAGGAGAACATCTGTATCTAATTTTTAATGCGGAAGCCATTTTTTGACCAATCCATAAAACCAAGTTCCTGCTAAAGCCCCAATAATAGCAATGATAATGGGGTAAAAACCTGCGCCTAATAAGGCAAACATAGGGCCAGGACATGCACCTCCAAGCGCCCAACCTAACCCGAAGAATGTTCCGCCAATTAAATAACGAGGAATACTCTTTTCTTTGGGGTGAAAAAGAATAGGATTTCCAGAAAAATCCTTCATTTTTTTCTTCTTTATGATTAGGGTTGCAATTACGGCTAACGTAAGGGCAGTACCCATAATTCCATACATGTGGAAGCTGTCAAATTGGAACATTTCGTAAATTCTAAACCAAGAAGCGGCTCCTGATTTGAACATACCAATACCAAATATCATTCCTACAAATAAGTAAGCTATTTTTTTCATTTTTGATGCATTTAAAATAAGAAAGGAAAAATAAGATGAACCATAATGAGTCCTCCGATAAAGAATCCAATAACAGCGATTAATGAAGGTAATTGGAAGTTACTCAAGCCCGAAATGGCATGTCCAGAAGTACATCCACCTGCATATCTCGATCCAAAACCAACAAAAAAACCAGCAACTAATAGTAAAAGGATGGTTTTAATAGAGGAAAAGGCATCGTCGCCATATAATTCTGTTGGGACATAGGTTTTACCTGCGCTTTCAAATCCCAATTCGTTCAATTTCTGAATGGTATTTTCTCCTAAAGGAACGGCTGCAGCGTCTACACTTAAGAAATGATAAGCGATAAAACCACCGAGTATAGTTCCTACTAAGAAGAGTAAATTCCACGTTTGGGCTTTCCAATTGAAGCAGAAAAAATCACACGTTTTTCCAGCTCCCATCATAGAACACATCGTTCGTAAATTGGAAGAAAAGCCAAATGTTTTCCCCATAAAAAGGAGGAGTACTAAAGTGGTGGCAATAAAAAGTCCACCAATATACCAAGGCCAAGGTTCGTAAATCCAATGCATCATAACACGTCTATTTAATTTTGTATAGGGCAAATTTCTGCATTATTTTATTGGTGTACAGTAACTTTTGATACATTCAGTTTAAATTGAAGGAGAAGTAGGTATAATAGCTATAAAAAACAAAAGAAAATATCGGATAATGAAAAAGGATTTAGTAGCTTTATATTTAATCAACAAAAAACAAAAATTAAACTAGTAGAATTATGAATACAGGAAAGAAACATAGAGTTGTTTTTCAAATGAATACGGAAAATATCAATGAACAAAACGCTTTAATGACCTATGTAACGAATGTGATTAACCATTGGGGAAATGATGTAGAAATCCATGTGGTGGTACATGGTCCCGCTATTGGAATGGTGAGAAAAACGAAAACGATGGTTGGTGATGCTTTGAAACAAGCCATTCAAAAAGGCGTTCAATTTTTTGCATGTGAAAACACGATTCGCGTACGTCAAATAGAGAAAGATGATATTATAGAACACGTGGCTTATGTACCTTCGGGATTGATTGCTATTATTGAAAAACAAGAAGAGGGATGGGCGTATATTAAATGCAATTTATAGCGGTCAAAACATCCACTCTATTTACCTTTGTGTCCAAATGAATAAAGACTA
Organism: Myroides sp. TSA_177.3; assembly: GCF_052691955.1. NCBI lineage: Bacteria > Pseudomonadati > Bacteroidota > Flavobacteriia > Flavobacteriales > Flavobacteriaceae > Myroides > Myroides sp. TSA_177.3. The sequence continues at coordinate 43,494 of NZ_JBQZGD010000012.1, read as the reverse complement.
ATTAATGAATATTGTTACTGCAGATTTCTGTGCTTATCTACATGCTGAGGTAGTTGGAGATAAGGAAGTTGAGCACTTCGAAATTCATCGTGTTTCTGTTGATAGCAGAACGCTTTTGAATGATAGTACAACCTTGTTTTTCGCATTAGTTGGACCAAATCACGATGGGCATGCCTATATTGAGGAACTTATTCGATTGGGAGTTACCTACTTTGTGGTATCTGATCAATCAAAAATAATACAGCAGCCAGGAGTAACGTATTTTGTGGTACAAGATACGTTACACGCGCTGCAACAAGCAGCTACTTGGCATCGTCAAAAATTTGATATTCCCGTAGTGGGAATAACGGGAAGTAGAGGAAAAACGGTAGTCAAAGAATGGCTGAATTTCCTATTGAGCAATGAATATTCTATTATCAAAAGTCCGAAGAGTTACAACTCACAAACGGGAGTTCCTCTATCGGTATTCGGAATGGCCGAACAACACACCATCGGTTTGTTTGAAGTCGGGATATCTACGATTGATGAGATGAAGCATTTGCAACCCATTGTGCAACCAACTTTGGGAATTATTACCTCGATTACAAGTGAACATCACGACGGATTTGAAAACGAAGAACAGAAGATCCGAGAAAAGATGGAACTGTTTGTTCATACACCTACAATACTGGGGGAAAAAGACAGTCGAATTATCGCTGTATTACCTCCAAAAACTACGTTTATTACTTGGAGTTTAACGGATTCAAATTCAGACTTATACGGTCAGTTGAAAGGGGATAAGTTAATTGTACTATATAATAAGGTAGAAACTTTCACTGTAGAACTTCCATTTACAGATGAATTTGCCGTTCGAAATTGTATGACTTGTATCTTGACGATGCTGGTGATGAAGTATCCGATTGAGACGATACAAGCACGCATTAAAAAGTTGTATGCGGTTGAATTGCGCTTGCAAGTAAAAAAAGGAATCAATAATTGTTCGATTATTGATGATGCCTATAGCTCCGATTTTCAATCGTTGAGTATTGCTTTAGATTTCTTGGAAAAGCATCGAAGTAATGCGAATAAAACGGTTATTCTTTCGGATGTTTTTCACAGTGGATTAGAACCTAAAGAATTATATCAACAAGTCAATCACTTATTGAAGAGTTACCAAATTGGAAAAGTGATTTGCATTGGGGAAGAAATTGGTCAATATAGCAAAGATTCTACTGCGATGCGTTTCTTTGCTTCTACGGATGAATTTCTGCAAAAAGTATCCATGGATGAATTTGTCGACGAAACAATCTTAGTGAAAGGAGCCCGTGGTTTTCGCTTTGATAAAATTGTTAGTTTATTAGAGGAAAAAACACATGAAACGGTATTGGAGATCAACCTTACGGCTATTCGACATAATTTAAATTTTTATCGCTCTAAATTAAAACCAGAAACAAAAACCATGGTTATGGTGAAGGCGTTTGGTTATGGCCATGGAAGCGTAGAAATTGCAAAGTTATTGGAGCATGAAAAAGTCAGTTATTTAGGAGTGGCTTTTGCGGATGAGGGAATCGCACTGCGCAAAGCGGGAATCAAAACGAATATCATTGTAATGAATCCAGAGATTAGCGCTTTTTCCGCTATGCTTGCGTATGATTTGGAACCAGAGATTTATTCGATTAGAGAACTACAAGCTTTTCTTCAAATTGTACGTGAAAAAAATGCATATCAATATCCTATACATATTAAGGTAGAAACGGGGATGCATCGTCACGGATTTGTTGCACAAGAGTTGGATGAACTAGTTGCGATTTTAAAACACACCAATAGCGTGGAGGTGAAATCTATTTTTTCACATCTGTCGTCTAGTGATATGGATATCTATCAGGATTTCACTTTAGGACAAATGAATCTGTTTGAAAAAAGTAGTACCTATATTAAGGAGCAATTACAGATTCAACCGATTTTACATATTTTGAATACTTCGGGTATTTTCAACTATGCATCTTATCAAATGGATATGGTGCGTTTGGGTATTGGATTGTACGGAATCGGAAATGATGTCGATGAAATGAAACAATTGCGCAATGTAGGAACGTTAAAAACCCGCATCATGCAAGTGAAAGAAATTGATACCGCTGAGAGTGTTGGTTATGGTCGTCGTTTTAGAGCAGAGCACCCAACGAAGATTGCAACGGTTCCGATTGGGTATGCAGATGGTATTCACCGGGTATGGGGAAGCAATGGTGGTTATGTTTTAATACAAAATCAAAAAGCACCGATAACAGGATCGATTTGTATGGACATGTTAATGGTTGATGTAACAGCGATTAATTGTAGGGAAGGCGATGAGGTAATTATTTTTGGAGAAGATTTACCGACCACGATTATAGCGGAGGCTATTCACACAATTCCGTACGAGATTATAACAAGTGTATCTCAAAGAGTTAAAAGAATTTTTTTTGAAGAGTGAAAAAAAGTTTTTTTTTAGAATAAAATAAGTATTTTTGTTAAAAGCAATCAATAAAAATTTAACTATGGGATTTTTAAAAGAATTTAAAGAATTTGCTGTAAAAGGCAATGTAATGGACCTAGCAGTAGGGGTTATCATTGGGGGAGCATTTGGTAAAATCGTTACAAGTATCGTAAATGATGTTATTATGCCCTTAGTGTCTGCAATCATTGGTACACCAGACTTTACCAATATGTATGTAGTTTTAAAAGGAGATGCTCCAGATGGCGCACCTTTAGCTGCAGCAAGAGGAGTAGATGGTAACGTTATCTTTGCATACGGTAGTTTCATTACAGAGGTAATCAACTTTACGTTATTGGCATTCTGTGTATTCTTAATGGTAAAAGGAATTAACCAATTGAGAAAGAAAGAAGAGGCTGCAGTTGCACCAGAGCCAGCAGGACCACCAGCACCAACGCAAGAGGACTTATTGGCAGAGATCAGAGATTTGTTGAAAAATCAAGGAAAATAAACGATTATAATTTAATCAAAGAAAAAAGGAGATTGGAACTAACCAATCTCCTTTTTTTATGCGCTTTATTAAAGTAGATTTTAAAGATGTTTTTCATCTTGTTTTTAATTTAGTTAAAGTTTTATTTAGCAGAAATTAAGATGATGCAATAATTGGGGGTGTATTGTTAACTTTGATAGGTTGTTTTGTTGCTATTGTTTGATTATTTTGCTTTTGTTAACATCTGTTTTTATGGTTTGTATATTCTTTTAAGATTTTGTTTTTCGTTATATTATACTGTATCTTCCCGCATAGAATTAGACTTTAAGGGGTGTCTTTGTAATTGTTTGTAAAACAATGCGATACATTTTTTAACTTTTTCGTATTGTAAAAAAATAACATAAAATTAGCAAATGTCGATTTTTTGTTATTTGTTTGTTAAACAATTTAAAATTAATAAAACATGAGGAAAATTGTACTTCATTTCTTCTTTGTTATAGCAGCCTTGCTAATGGTAAATGAGGGGTTTGCGCAAAGCAGAAAGGTTACAGGACGCGTTTCTGATGGGGATGGGTATCCTCTTCCAGGAGCGAGTGTGTTGATTAAAGGTACCCAAGAAGGTGTTGGTACTGACTTAGATGGTAATTTCTCCATTAACGTAAAAGATGATAATGCTGTTTTAGTGTTTTCATTTGTTATGATGAATTCTGTGGAGAAAAAAGTCGGAAAAGCCAGCGTTATAAACGTAGTCTTAAAAGAAGATAGTACGTTAGACGAGATTAACATCGTTACAACAGGTTACGAGTCTGTGAACAAAAGAACGTTTACAGGGGCAGTTAGTAGAATTTCTGAAAAAGAATTAAAAGTAGATGGTGTTCCTGACGTGAGTAGAATGATCGAAGGGAAAGCAGCTGGGGTAACAGTACAAAACGTTACTGGTACATTTGGTGCTGCACCGAAAATCACAGTTCGTGGTTCTTCTTCTATTTTTGGTGATACAAAACCGTTATGGGTTATTGATGGTATGGTTCAAGAAGAAATTATCAACGTTTCTTTCGAGGATTTAGCTTCAGGTAACGCTTCAACTATGTTAAGTTCTGCTGTTGCAGGGTTAAACGCGAATGACGTGTTGAGTATTGAGATTTTGAAAGATGCTGCTGCTACTTCTATTTATGGTGCTCGCGCGATGAATGGGGTGGTTGTAATTACTACTAAATCAGGTAGAAAAAATACGCCTTTAACGGTGAGCTATAATATGGAGAACACAGTTCGTGAAGTGCCAACTTATGGGACATACGATATTTTGAACTCTCAAGCTTCAATGGGTATCCTATTAGAAATGGAGGAAAAAGGATTGTTAACTGATCCTACAATTTCTCAAGGTAGATATGGTGGTATCTATAATTTATGGTTTAAAGAAATTTGGGCATACGATCCAAAAGGTGGTATGGATGGTAAAGGTGGTTATAACCAATTCAATACTGATGAGGGGAAATATGACTTCTTACGTCAATACGAATATGCAAATACAGATTGGTTTAAACATTTATTTAGACCGTCAATTATGCAAAATCACTCATTGAGTTTCAGTGGAGGTAGTGAAAATGCAACTTACTATGCGTCAGTTGGATATATGAAAGATCCAGGATGGACTGTAGCAGATCAAGTACAGCGTATTACAGCTAACTTGAAGACTACGTTCTATTTCAATGACAGAATGAATTTAGGATTGTCAACTATTTTCTCTAGTAGAAAGCAAGATGCTCCAGGAAGTTTCGACCGTCAAGCGGATCCTGTTGGAGGTTCTGTTTCTCGTGACTTTGATATTAACCCGTTTAACTACGCGTTAAATACTTCAAGAGCGTTACGTCCTTATGATAATGAAGGTAATTATGAGTATTACAGACAAAACTGGGCACCATTTAACGTGTTAGATGAGTTGAATAATAACTCATTAAATTTAGATGTAAAAGATATTAAATTACAAGCTGATTTCGAATATAAGTTAATGGATGGATTGAAATTCAACTCTTCAGCATCATTACGTTATGTGATTTCAGATCGTGACCACGATATTAAAGAATCTTCAAACGTTGTTCGCGCATTTAGAGCTGACGAAACAATGATTGTAAAACAACAAAATATCTATTTATACCAAGATCCAGCTAACTTAGATGCTGAGAAAGAAGTGGTATTGAAAGATGGTGGTATTTGGTACAGATTCCAAAATAAAATGTCTGCAATCAACTGGAGAAACTCTTTCTCTTATGATAATATCTTTGGAAAAACTGGACAACATGAAATCAACGCTTTCGCAGGAGCTGAGATTAGAGTAATCGACCGTGATTACAATTCAAATGATACATATGGTGTGATGTTTGATAAAGGATACTTAGGGAATCCAAACTACAAATTATACCGTAAGTTATTTGCAGAAGGAGATGCATTATATAGCAGAGGATTTGATAAAGATCGTAATGCTGGTTTCTTCGGAAGAGTAAACTATACATATGATGGAAGATATACAGCTTCATTAACAGGTCGTTATGATGCTTCAAACCAACAAGGTGAATCAGGTGCAATGTGGTTGCCTACTTGGACAGCTTCAGGAAAATGGAATATTATTCAAGAAAAATGGATGTTAGACCAAAAAGTGTTTTCTGATTTGAGCTTAAGAGGTTCGTACGGTTTAACTGCAACTGCAGGACCTGCATCGAATTCATCAGCTGTGTTTAAAAATGCATTGACTGTATCTCGTTTTGATCCAGAATCACGTGAAGTAGGAATGAACATCGTTAACCTTAAAAATGCTGATTTAACTTGGGAAAAGCAATATGAAGCTAACCTTGGTGTTGATATGGGATTCTTAGGTGGAAGAATTTACTTAGTAGCTGATGTTTATCAACGTAAAGCATTCGACTTAGTGGATCGTATCAGAACTTCAGGTATTGGAGGAGAAGTTTCTAAATGGGGGAACAACGCGGATATGACAACAAAAGGGGTTGAGTTAAGTTTGACAACAAGAAATGTTGTTAGTGAATCATTCAAATGGACTTCTAACTTAAACTTCTCTTACTATAACCAAGAAATTACAAAATTAGCATATGAGCCTAGTGCTTTTGACTTAATCAGTAATATTGGAGGTAACGTAGTTGGAAATGCTCGTAACTCATTATATTCTTACCAATTTACAGGTCTAAATGGAGAAGGTTTACCAACTTTCGTTATGGCTGATGGTGAAACGGATAACGTTGGAGGAGCTAACTTCCAAGATACACAAAATGTAGTTGGATACTTAAAATATGAAGGATCTGTTGAACCAAATAAAACGATTGGTTTCAACAATACATTCCAGTACGAAAACTGGTCGTTAGATGTAATGACTGTAGCTGCTTGGGGTAACGTGGTTCGTTTAGATCCAAGTTTCACTTCAGAGTATAATGATACGCAAATCTTCACAAAAGCAATGAACAACCGTTGGGTGATTGCTGGTGATGAGAACACAACAAATGTGCCTATTATTGCTTCTGCAGATATGATTGCAAAATATGGACGTAGTTTAGATAGAGCTTACAATGCTTATAACTATTCAGATCAACGTATTGCTAAAGGTGATTTCATCCGTATCAAGAATATTACTTTAGGATATGAATTCCCTGAGTTATTCAAGAAACAAATTGGTGTATCATCATTTGGATTGAAAATGTCAGTTACAAACCCATTCTTGTTGTACTCTGATAAGAAGTTAAATGGACAAGATCCTGAGTTCTTTAGAACGGGTGGAGTTGCTATGCCTGTGACTAGACAGTATACGTTAACATTGAACTTATCAATTTAATTTAAGAAACATGAGATATTTAAAATATATAACAGGTATCGTTGCGGGGATTGCTCTAGTAGGTTGTTCTAGTTTCCTGGAGGAAAACCCAGATGAAAGAACGAGGTTAGACAGTGCTGAGAAAATCAAAGAATTACTAGTGTTTGCTTATCCAAGTGCAAATAATTTCTACGCATTAGAGGCAATGACTGATAACTTTGGAGATTCTAAGCGTACCCAAAATACTTACGTGGATAATACAGCATACTATTCATGGAAAGATGAAAAACAGGAGGGAATAGACTCTCCTGCAGAGTACTGGGAAAGTGCTTATAATGCGATTGCACAAGCTAACCAAGCATTACAAGCTATTGAAGGAATTACGACTAGTAAAGAAAATCGCGATGGAATCAGAGGAGAAGCTTTATTAGCTCGTGCTTATGCACATTGGATGTTAGCTATGACTTTCTGTGAGGCATATGATCCAAATACTGCGGATTCAAAATTAGGTATTCCTTATGTAAATGAAGTAGAAGAAGATTTAATTAAAGAATACTCTCGTGGTACTTTAGCTGAGTTTTATGCTAAGTTAGAAGCCGACATCGAAGAAGGAGTAAAATTAGCACCAGGAAGTAATTTCTTTAAAGTGCCATCGTTTCACTTTACAAGAGAAGCTGGTTATGCTTTAGCAGCTCGTTTTTTCGCTTTTAAAGGTGACTGGGATAAAGTATTAGAATACACTAATTTCTTAGGAGATAATCCAACTTCATTAAGAGATTATGATGAATTAAGTAAAATGACTTGGGATCAACAAGCACAGTTTTTTGGAAGTGGTGATGCTGCTGCGAACTTGTTGGCTGCTGGTACGAGAAGTACATTAGATCGTTTGTATCCAAGAATTAGATTTGGTTATACTGAACCAATTTATCAAGCTACTGTTGGTAGTGCAAGATTTAATCCATTTGGAAAACAGTATTCATATGTTGTATTACAAGCAAGTCAGGATGTGAACTTCTATACTAGATTCTATGAGTATTTCGTTTACTCTAATCAATCAGCAGGTATTGGTCAACCTTATGTGAACGTTCCGTTATTAACAACTGATGAAGCATATTTGTATCGTATTGAAGCAACTATCATGAAAGGTGAATTCGATAAAGCGGCATTAATGATGGGGTATTTTGCTAAATTCAGAACAAGAGGTGGTGGAAATGAAGGTACAGTAAGATTAAATACACTACTTGCTAATGCTGGAGATGCAAGTGCTTATCAACCATTCTATAATATAGATGAAACACAACGTAAGTTGATGAAGTATGTTTCTGAAATGAGACGTCTTGAATTTATGCATTTAGGAAATAGATGGTACGACATCAAACGTTTTAATTTAGAAGTTGAACATAGTTTCATAGTAGAAGGTACGAAAGATGTTCTAACTAAGAATGACCCACGTAAGGCAGTTCAATTACCTCAATCAGCTCTTGGAGCAGGTTTAACACCAAATCCTAGATAATTATGAAAAATACATATGTAAGAATTTTAAGTTTATTTGCTTTTGGTTTTGTACTATTTAGTTGTAATAACGATGATAAGTTAGATAACCAAAGTTATTTGCCAGAAGGACCTCAAACGTCTGAAAGCGAAGTGGACGCATATTTGTATAAGACATTTACAGAGCCATATAATATGCGTGTTCATTATAAATGGGACCGTAATATCTATGGGTCAACTACAGATAATACAAGAAACCTTAACCCACCACGTAAAGAAAATGTAATTCCAGCTTTCGAAATGGTTAATCACGTTTGGTTAAAAACGTATGACTCGGTTGCTGGAAAAGAGTTTGTGAAAGACTTAAGACCTATGAGTTTATTAGCAGCTGGAGGATATGCGTTCAACGAAAATGGAACACGTACACTTGGACTTGCTTCTGGTGGAGTACAAATTACATTGTATGAAGTAGATTACTTACGTACAAATGTTGAATCTGCAAAAGAGTTTATCCATACTATTCAACACGAGTATATCCATATCATTAACCAAAAAGAGGAGTTTAATCAACCTAATTTTGGTAAAATGAACTTAGGAGATTATACACCAAGCTGGTATCAGTTGGAAACTACATTAGATCCAAGAAGACCAAATAAAAAATTACAACAGAATGGTGAAGATTGGAATATTAATGCATACGGTAATGTCTTAGGATTTGTTACAGGATATTCACGTTCAAATATTATTGAAGATTTCGCAGAAGTGGCTTCATATTATTTAACTACTAAACCTGAAGATGTTACTAAAATGTTAGATCAAGTACGTAGCTATGAGAACATGACTCAAGCAGAACGCGATAGATATGGTTTAACTGTGGATATTTATAAACCAGGAGGAGTACAAAAGATCTTGTATAAATACGAATTAGTTAAGGAATATTTTTGGAGTAAGTTCAAAATTGATTTCGAAGAGTTAGTACGTGTTGCAAATTTAAATGCTGCAAGCTCTCCAATGTTAAACGGAGGATTGACTAATACAATTACTTTTGAAAAAAAGACTTATAAGACAAGTTTTGTAACGGAAGAGGTAGTTAGACACTGTCAGTTGCATGCAGATGCAGAATTGCAGTTAAAATAAAGATTGAATTATGAAGAATATAAAAAGATATTTAAAAATAGTTGGAGGTTCACTTGTTGTTTTAATTGCTGCAAGTGGTACGCTAACTTCTTGTCAAAATAATGACAATGATATTTATGATCAGGATCCAATCATTAGACTTAGAGAAGCAAAAGCTAAACTAAAAAATCATTTGACAACTGAAAGTGATAACGGTTGGATTGCAACATTTAGACCTGATGGAGGTGTTATGTTGGGAGAATTTAATTTATGGTTCGACTTTGAAGATGATTTTTCAGTGAATATTAAATCTGATTTTGATCTTGGGGATTTAAATGCTCAAAAATCAGAATTCAATTTCACTATGTTGCGTACTTTTGCGTTGAGTTTTCCATTACATAATAAAGTTCATGATTTTACTCAAGGATTTTATTTAGATATTGATGGTAAAGAATCATTATATAATAATCGTAGTGATATTGAATTTATGTTTAGTGATTACTTAGCAAATGGTGATGTTGAAACTGTTGGTTTCATGACAAATCAAAAAGTTGTTTTTCGCAAAGCAACAGCAGAAGAAAAAGCATTTAGATTTGATGATCAATGGGCTGTATATAATAAGTTAGAAACAATGAGAAACGTTACGTTGATCCAAGATGGTAGATCAAAACGTTTGAACTTTGAACCTATGCCTGGTATGCGCGCCGCTTATATCGGTAAGATTGTTTCTCAAAATGGTCAAAAAAGTATTGACGAAGTTTTAACCGATACTGGTGCAGTTACGTTTGCTGCTAATTTAGAAACAGATGAAGTTATATTGAAACCTGCTTTAGAATTAGAAAACGGATTGACAATTGATAAATTAATCTGGATCGGTTCAGCTTATTATGGGGAAGCAGATGAGAACAACTCAATCTTGATTCGTCCTTAATACATTGAAAGCTTGTACTTAGTACGACTTAATATACAAAGCCCTCGTTTCATAACGAGGGCTTTTATTTTTACGTCGTTTTTTAAGTATCATATGCATGTTATATAAAATTTGTTTGCTGCCATTTTCCTATTTGTTTCAAACAAATTGTATTTTTGTAATTCACTTAGTCAGTATAGTTATACTGACTTTTTTAGTTATGGCAGTAGTAAAAGAAATTATAGTAGATTCGGGAACACTTTATGTTTGGCATATTACCGAATCCTTAGAGGAATTAAGAGCATCACTTCAATTAAGTGCCATCAGCCAAGAACGTTTGACTAAGATGAAGTCCGAGAATCATCAAAAGGCTTTTTTAGCTGTTCGTCAAGTTTTACGTCAATTAAATATTGCTGATGTGGACTTGTGCTATGATACAAATGGTAAACCAAGTTTATGTACAAGGAAACATATTTCGATTTCTCATTCATTTGATTATGCGATAGTCGCTATTAGTGAAAAAAATATTGGAGTTGACGTCGAATTGATTCGCGATAAAATTATCCGTTTGAGTGGTAAATTTTGTAATGAAAAAGAATTAGCCTTGGCACCAGTTTCTTTAGAAGATAAAAAAGAGTATTTAACGGAGATTTGGTCTGTGAAAGAGGCGTTGTTTAAAATGTGCAATTCGCGCAGTCTGAGTTTCGCTCAAGATATGGATGTCGATGTTAAACAGAAACAAGCGAAGATTAGTCAAGGTGATTTTAAAATTAATATGCACTATCAAACTTTTCGCATAGAAGATTACGTATTTGTTGTTAGTTATTAAAATAGTAAATGAAAATTGAGTCAATTTTCGTAAATTGCTCGAAAATTTTAGATATGGAAGATAATCAACCTATTTATGCTGTTGCACATGAATCGGATACGGTTAAAGCACAGTTTTACAGAAGAACCTATGGTAATTTAGCTTTAGGTGTACTTGCATTTATTGTATTTGAAACCATTTTATTGAATACACCTTTCGTAGTAAATGGGATGTTTCAATTATTGGGTATGGGTAAATTCTCTTGGTTAATCATCTTAGGTGCCTTTATGGGAATTACTTGGTTTGCTCAAAACTTGACTTATAAAACTGCAAATAAACCACAACAATATGCTGGGTTTATGTTGTATGTGTTGGCAGAAGCCTTTTTGTTCGTTCCTATTTTAGTTGTTGCATTAAGCATGACTGGAGATTCATCGTTGATCGTTCAAGCAGGTGTATTGACACTAGCTTTATTTTTAGGATTAACAGGTGTTGTATTTGGATCGAATGCAAACTTTTCATTCATGCGTTCTATTCTAACGATTGGATTTTTCTTAGCTTTAGGAACTATTGTTGCGGGAATGTTGTTTGGTTTTGATCTAGGCTTATGGTTTTCTTTAGCCATGGTAGCTTTGGCATCGGGTTCAATCTTATATTCAACTTGGCAAATTAAAAATGAATATGCAGCAGATCAATATGTGCCTGCAGCGTTGAGTTTGTTTGCGTCATTAATGCTATTGTTCTGGTATATCCTGAGAATCTTAATGAGTAGAAACAATTAATCGAAGTAAAAGATACAGTAAAGCCATACGATTCGTATGGCTTTTTTTATAAGCTAAATGTATGATTGAGTTTTTCTTTGGAGCCTATCGCGAAACAAGCTGGCTCAATATTGGATTAGAAAGTATCGTTTTTGTTTTTGGTATCCTCAGTGTGTGGTATGCTGGCAAAGAAAATATTCTCGTCTACCCTACAGGTTTAATAGCAACGGTAATTACAGTCTATTTGCTTTATTTAGCCGGTTATTTGGGCGATATGATACTCAATGGATACTATTCTTGTATGAGCATTTATGGTTGGTATAATTGGTCTAGAATGAAGGCAGGGGAACAAGTCGTACAAATTAGTCGAACGAATGCCAAAGAAAAGAGAATAGGAGTAGCAGTTTTTGTACTTACGATTGTAATTGTATATGCAGTATACCGCCTGACGGATACGCCAATAGCTCCAGAGAATTATATCGATATTTTGACTTCGGGTGTGTTCTTTTTAGGAATGTACTATATGGCTTTGAAGAAGATCGAAAATTGGACCATGTGGTTGATTGGAAATATCATTTCTGTTCCGTTATATGCTTATCGAGGATTGGGAATTTTAGCTATCCAGTTTATAATTTTTACTATATTGGTTATCCAAGCGTATATTGCTTGGTATAAAATTTTAAAAAAAGAAGAAGTGACTCATGGATAGACAAGAATTAATTAGAGAATTAAATTTTAAAGCAGTGCGCAGTGGTGGAGCAGGAGGACAACATGTCAATAAAGTTTCTTCTAAAGTAGTTTTGTTTTGGAATCTAGCAGATTCAACTGTCTTTAATGAAGAAGAAAAAAGTAGATTATCAAAGAAACTGAGCAATTATATTTCAAAAGAGGGATTGTTTATCTTGAGTGCCGAAGAAACAAGAAGCCAGATTAAGAATAAAGAATTGGTCATTCAAAAGTTAATCGCTTTACTTAAGGTGGCGCTCACACAACAAAAGATTCGAAAAGAAACGAAAGTTCCCAAAAGTGTCATTCGCAAAAATCAGGAAAACAAGAAGAAATTATCCATGAAAAAAGAATTGAGAAAGCGAATTATATAACATACAGATAATGTAAAGGTGACTCTTGTGTAATGTAGTTGTTTTATCATTGATAAACTATTTATGTTATACTATGATTCCTAAAAAGATTCATTTGTGTTGGTTTGGAAAAGGAGTCTACCCTTTAAAAATGATGCAATGTTTAGCTTCTATTGCAAAGTATTTACCCGACTATGAAGTAATCATTTGGACCGAAGATAATTTTGATATCGCGAAGTATCGATTTGCCCAAGAAGCTTATCAAGAAAAAAAGTATGCTTTCGTTTCTGATGTTTGTCGAATACATGTATTAAATGAACATGGAGGGATATATCTAGATACGGACGTTGAAATTATCAAAAGTTTTGATTCTTTTTTATCGCATCAATTCTTTTGCGGTTTTGAATCAGATTGTTTGTTAAGTACTGCAGTTATTGGAAGTGTAAAGCAACATATTATATTAAAAAGGATATTGGCTTTTTATCAAAACAAGTCCTTTTATCGCAAGCACTTGTATAAAAAATACTATACTACACCTAATACGATTACAATCACCAAGGATTTTTTGTTACATGGGTTGAAATTAACGAATCAAGAACAACACCTTGAAGTTTGTAAAGCCGTAGTCTATCCTCAATCCTTTTTTAGCCCGAAGAACTGTGATACAGGTGAATATAGTATTTGCTCTGATACACATGCAATTCACCATTTTACTGGTTCATGGCAACAAGGAAAAAACAGAAAAGATTGGATCAATCGTTTGTTTTATTCTTAATAATACTGACTATATTTGCAGTTCAAATCTCAAAGGGGTGCCAAACAGGCTGAGATCATACCCGTAGAACCTGGGCAGGTAATGCTGCCAAGGGAATATAGTGCAAGGAATGTCTTGCATGGGAACGTGTAATTATTAATCAAACAATAATTGCCCCTTTTATTTGTGAAAGTATTTTTACGAATGAAAAAAGTAACCGTAAATTCATTATTTATTCTTGGTTTATGTTTAAGTGCAGCCATACCTGGGTTCGCACAACATCAAACAGTACAAGATTCAATCCAAAAGACAGCCTTGAATGAAATCGTTTTATCGGCTGTTCGCGTGGATGGAAAATCGCCCATTGCCTATGAAAATTTGTCCAAAGCCGCATTGGCTAAACGCAATTTAGGACAGGATATTCCTGTGCTAATGGGACAGATGACTTCTGTAGTCACAACAACTGATGCCGGAAATGGAATCGGTTATTCGAGTTTCCGTGTGCGTGGTTCTGATGCCACACGTGTGAATGTAACTTTAAATGGAATTCCGTATAACGATGGTGAATCACAAGGATCATTTTGGGTGAATATGCCCGATTTTGGTTCTTCGGTGCAAAACTTGCAACTACAGCGAGGCGTTGGAACATCAACCAATGGTTCCGCTGCTTTTGGTGCTAGTTTAAATTTAAAAACGGATGACTATTCGCAAGAAGCCAGCGGAGAAATAGCCAATTCATTTGGAAGCTATAATACCCGCAAGTCAACGGTGAAGTTCAGCACTGGATTAATAAACGATAAATTTGAAATCGCGGGTCGTTTGTCGGATATCCATTCGGATGGGTATATTGATCGCGCCTCTTCGGATTTAAGATCGTACTTCTTGCAAGGGGTATACGTTGGTAATACATCGTTGATCAAAGCATTAGTCTTTGGTGGAAAACAAAAGACCTATCAAGCATGGAATGGCGTATCACAAGAGGAAATAGATGAACATGGGCGTCGTTATAATCCATCAGGAAAATATAAAGACGATGAAGGAAATACACAGTTCTACAACAACGAAACGGATAATTATAAACAAGATCACTACCAATTACATTGGAGTGAACGATGGTCCGATTTGTGGAGCTCGAATGTATCGTTGCACTATACGAAAGGATATGGGTATTATGAGAATTACAAAAAGAACCAAAAAGTCAAAGAATATGGTTTAGATGCTGTTTTTGTCAATGGGGAAGAAGTGAATCGAACAGATTTGATTCGTCGCAAAGCATTGGATAATCACTTCTATGGAATGGTATTTAACGTTAACTATAAAGCAGACGCAGTTACCGTTGTTGTTGGTGGTGGGGCGAATAAGTATGAAGGCGATCACTTTGGTACTATCTTATGGGCGAAACAACCGGTGAATTTTGATTACAAACAAGAGTATTATCGCGATCATGCTGTGAAGACTGATGTAAATTTCTTTGCAAAAGCAACTTGGCAATTGGCAGAACAATGGAGTCTATATGGGGATATGCAATACCGTAGAGTAACGTATGAAGCCAATGGAGAAGAGACAGGACTAGTGAATGTGAAATTTAATTTCTTGAATCCAAAAGCGGGAATTACTTTCCAGGCCAATGAGGAAAACCAGTTCTATTTCTCTTATGCAAGAGCCAATAAAGAACCCAATCGTACGGATTACAAAGAACGTCAGCTTAATCAAATGCCAAAGGCAGAAAAATTAGATGATTTTGAATTGGGATGGAGAATGCAAACAGAACGCGCGCGCCTGAATGTAAATGCCTTCTATATGAAATATAAGGATCAATTGGTCTTAACAGGGCAATTGAATGATGTGGGAGCATCAGTACGTGAAAATATCAAAGATAGTTACCGTTTAGGAATTGAAATTGACGCTCAGGTTAGACTATTGGAAAAATGGTACTGGAACCCAAGTGTGACGGTAAGCACCAATAAAAATAAAAACTTGTCTTACCTATGGGAAGGAGAAATGCAATATTTTGGAACAAAGTCTATTGCTTTCTCTCCAGATTTCATCGCTTCGAATGCGATAACTTATACCCCATTGGAGGGAATGAGTGTTTCCTTACTAACGAAATTTGTTGGGGAACAGTATATGTCTAATATAGAGGCAAAAAACTCGAAACTCGATTCTTATTTTGTCAATGACTTGAGTTTGAACTATGAGTTTCCTGTAAAGAAATGGTTTAGAAGTATTGGAGTATCCGTTTTAGCAAATAATATTTTTGATGTAAAATACGTATCGAATGGATATTATTGGTCGGATTTCGATGGTACTCAGGCCATTGATGGTGCAGGGTATTATCCTCAAGCAACCTTTAATATTTTAGCAGGTTTAACGCTGAAGTTTTAATATACAAAAAGGATGGTCCTAGATCATCCTTTTTTTTGTTATCGCTTTAATTTATTACGTTAATAGAGTAAGTATTGGTTTTAACATTAGGTGTAGGATTGCTGTATACCTTGTTAATTAGTTTAAATTAAATGATTTGTCGGTTAATTTTTGTTAAATTTCCTGTAACCAATAAATTATTTTAATTATGAGAAAATTAGTAGTAACACTAGGTTTATTAATAGCCTTTAGTGTACCAACATTCGCTACTACAAATGATGGCGATCGACAAATTCCAGGTCCATCAACGGGAGAAAAAAAATATCCTTATCGACTTGAGGTATGGAGAGAAATCAAAGGACATAATGGGCAACCAAGTCAACTTCAGTTTATACATTCAGAAGGGGGGAGTGCTACGCTAGCAGTTATTAATGCAAGAACAGCAGATTTAATGAGAATGTATCCTGCTCCTACTTATCAGGTATATAATTCCGTGCCTATCCCATGGGAGCCACCTGTTGTAATAGAACCATGGAATCCAGGGCCGATTGTAGTAGAACCATGGAATCCAGGGCCGATTGTTGTACAACCGTGGGATCCAAATGAACCTATTAAAAAACATATGTAGAAAGCAAACACCTAATCATGTAACTACATTGGTAAAATGAAAAAAAGGATGATCTTTAGTAAGGGTCATCCTTTTTTGTTTTATTGGTGATTTATAAGGGCTGTTTGTAAGTGGAGCAACTAAGGTGAATAATTATTTAATTTTTATTTAACAAGAGGTATATTTTCACTATGTATTATGTTAATGAGTTAAAATGAACTAAAAACATAACTATAATTTGCTAAATTACATCAACCAATTAAATTATTAATTATGAGAAAATTTCTAGTAGCACTCGGTTTAGTCATGGCTTTTAGTGCACCTACATTTGCCTCAACAAATGATGGCGACAGACAAATTCCCGGGCCAATAACAGGGGCAAAAAAATATCCATACGAAATACAGGTTTGGAGAACAATAAAAGGGGATCGCAATGCTCCAGATCAGATTCAAATTGTCTATAGAACCACAGGGGTGGCTACAATGACCGTTATTAATTCGATAATATCCGATTTACAGCGTAGATACATTGGTTATAGAGTGTCAAATGTCTTGCCAGTACCCTATGAACCAGATGAACCGATTGTAATAGAACCATGGAATCCAGATGGGCCAATTGTTGTTCAACCGTGGGATCCAAATGAACCAATTAAATGGACTCCTAAAAGACCAGAAGGATCTGTTGAATTTCAAAGAGCTGAATAAACTTTGAATTTCTAGTTATTCGAGTATAAATAGAATAAAAAATGTAAAAAGGGATGATTTTTTTTAATCATCCCTTTTTTATAGTATAACTTTAATAATTAATATTTAAAGTAGTTCCTTTCTGTGTTACCGCATAAGGTTTTAATTGATATTGTGCTCCGGGTGTCATAGAAGTTCCAGTTAGTAAACTATACTGAAGTGGAGTAGTATGTTGCTCGCATGTACAACTAAGATAGATATCGCCTGGTTTTTCCATTTTCATTCTAGAACAATTGCGGTCAACAGGATGATTGGGACAGGCAATGTCATACGCTAAATAATAAGGACCCGCATTGAAAATAATTACGCCCATTACGCCTTGGTTTTCTATAATAACAGAATTATTGGGAAACTTCAGTTTGTCATACGCAGGTAAGTTTAAATCAATGAAGATAGAAACCGGATTATTGGGTAAATACGGATTGCTATATCGCACACTATCTTTTGAGCAACTAAAGCTGAATAATAGGACAAGAACTAAGAATAAAATTTTTTTCATCGCATAAAATATTTGTAAAACAAATTTAATTAATTAACTTTGACAAGTAGACTATACAGAATTAGATAATTTATTTAAATAAATATAAAAAATATTTTACGCACCAGAAAATCCCGTTTCATGGGATTTTTTCTATTTATATAAACCAGTTAATTATGAGTAAAATTTCGTATTACACTGCTGAGGGGCTGAAAAAGCTAAAGGATGAATTAGAGCAGTTAAAAAGTGTAGAGCGTCCAAAAGCATCACAAGCAATTGCTGATGCAAGAGACAAGGGGGATTTATCGGAGAATGCGGAGTATGATGCTGCAAAAGAAGCACAGGGGTTACTGGAACTTAAAATTGCGAAAATGGAAGAGGTAGTATCAACGGCTAGAATTATTGATGAATCACAATTAGATGAATCAAAAGCATTGGTACTTTCAACGGTTAAAATTAAAAATCAATCCAATGGTATGGTTTTAACCTATACGCTAGTAGCAGAAAGTGAAGCTGATTTGAAAGCAGGGAAGATTTCTGTAACTTCTCCTATTGGAAAAGGATTATTAGGAAAATCTGTGGGTGAAATCGCAGAGATAAAAGTTCCTAATGGACAAATGAATTTTGAGATTCTTGAAATTTCAAGAGATTAATTTTTAAAACATCGGATGTATGAGTTCTATTTTCACTAAAATAATCAATGGAGAACTTCCAGCCTATAAAATCGCTGAAAACGATCAGTTTTTAGCCTTTTTAGATATTAATCCCAATGCGAAAGGACATACGTTGTGTATTCCAAAGCAAGAGATTAATAAAATCTTTGACATGGAAGAAGAGCATTATGTAGAATTGATGAAATTCTCAAGAAAAATAGCCAAAGCCTTAGAACAAGCTGTTCCTTGCAAAAGAATTGGAATGTCTGTTGTAGGATTAGAAGTGCCACACGTTCACGTGCACTTGATTCCTTTACAAACCATGGATGATATTCGTTTTAGTAAAAAAGAAAGCTTGAGCCCTGCAGAGTTTGAAGAAGTAGTAAAAAAAGTACAACAATACTTATAAGCTCAAATTGATGAGCTATAGAAAAAAAGCAGAAGTGAATTTCACTCCTGCTTTTTTTGTTTGATCTAATCCTAGTTTATTTAGGTAGTTACACCATCTTATACGTAATAACAAATGTAGTTCCTTTACCTAGTTCAGAATGGTGAACTCTAATTTTTCCATTTTGGTATTCCTCGACAATTCTACGCGAAAGTGAAAGCCCAAGCCCCCAACCGCGTTTTTTGGAAGTATACCCAGGCTCAAATATTTTTTCAAATTTATTTTTTGGAATTCCTCCTCCTGTATCGGTAAGAAAGAGATGAACAAACTGATTCGTCGCTGAAATAACAAGTTCGATTTGCCCTTTCCCTTTAGTCGCATCAATGGCATTTTTAATCAAATTCTCAATGGTCCAGCTGTGTAATTCTGGATTGAGTAAAACTTTAATTTCTCGTTCTGGTGCTGAAAAATGAAAGGAAATCTGTTTAGAAGATCGCTGTTGAAAATACGCATATGTCTTATACGTTTCCGCAATGATATCTACTGGCGTTAATTGTGGTTTGGAACCAATTTTGGAAAATCGATCCGCAATGGTTTGCAGACGCTTGACATCTTTTTCTATTTCCTCAATAATCATCGGATTCATCTCTTCTAACTTCATTAATTCAATCCACCCCAACAACGAGGATAAAGGCGTACCTATTTGATGGGCTGTTTCCTTGGCCATACCTGTCCATAAACGATTCTGAGCGGCAATCTTATTACTGCGATAGAAAATGATAATCAAAACAGTAAAAAAGACGAAAATTAAAATTAAGGCTAAAGGATAGTATTTCAGTTTTAATAATAAAGAGGAATTCCCATAATACAAGTACTGTTTTTGTTTGCCCACCTCTACTTCAATAGGTGTATTTTCATTCTTGAGCTTGCGCAAGAAAATCAGTGCTTCTGCTTCACTCTCTTGAACCTTGAGTGGTACATTGACCATGGCTAATATGCTGTCTCGGTCATTGGTTTGAATAATGGGAATCGTAGTATTGTTGGTCAGAATTAACAAAGGAAGCTCAAGATTTGTATCATGAGGATTCGCTTCATTTAATGTATTAGATGCCGTGGACCAAATTTCCATTTTGATGCGTTCTTCTTCTTTATACGTCTGAAAAAAAGAATACGTATTCCAAAGTATAAGCAACAAAACAACAAATGCAGTTGCAATAAGTGTCCAGCGAATAATTTCTCTTTGTATTTTCAAGATGATGATGCATTTAGATGTTTAAAGGTAACTAAAAAAAATGCGATATAATTCATGCATTTCTAGTTAATCAAACGCAGAATTCTCCTTTTCCATATAGCAGGATTGGATTAATTATGAAGCGAATCTTGCGTATTCATTGAGAGGAGGCTGAGTTTCATAAAGACCAGAAAAAGAAAAAGAAAAAATAGCGCTGCAAGAAGGTGTTTGTCGCTCGTGTTTTTTTGTGATTCAATCTGCTTTTATTACCTTTACTCATCTACCTAAAAAGAAGAAATAAAATGAAAACAATAAACCCAAAAGACATTTCAACTGTAGAATTGCAAGGTTTTTTACAAGGGTCTGTAGGACCAAGACCGATTGCTTTAGCTAGTACAGTTGATGCTGATGGAAATCCAAATTTATCCCCTTTTAGCTTTTTTAATCTATTTAGTGCTAATCCACCAATTTTAGTATTCTCTCCTTCAAGACGCGTGCGTGATAATACGTGTAAACATACGTTATTCAATGTACAGGCAACGATGCAGGTGGTCATTAACGTGGTGAATTATGATATGGTTCAACAAACGTCTTTATCAAGTACAGAGTATAAAGATGGAGTAAATGAGTTTGTAAAAGCTGGTTTTACCATGATTGAATCGGAAGAGGTTCGTCCATTCCGCGTAAAAGAAAGCCCTGTTCAATTCGAGTGCATTGTACAAGAAGTGATTGGCTTAGGAACAGAAGGCGGAGCAGGTAATTTAGTAATCTGCGAAGTAGTAAAAATGCACATTGACGAAGCAATCCTCAATGAAAAAGGAGGAATCGATCAACATAAAATTGATTTAGTTTCTCGTATGGGAGGCAACTGGTATAGCCGCTCTAATATGGGAATGTTTGAAGTAGAAAAACCATTGACAACACTAGGATTAGGAGTAGATATTATTCCTCAAGAGGCAATTGATAGTTTGGTTTTTTCAGGAAACGATTTAGGAATCTTAGGAAACGTAGAGCATTTACCGACAACAGAAGAAATTCAAGCATTTTTAGTAGCAAATCCAGAGGCTAAAGAAATCGTAGCATCAGGTGATGTTGAAAAGAAATTTAAGCAAGCTAAAAAGTATTTAGAGGAAAATAATGTACCTTTGGCTTGGAATATGATTTTAGCAAAGTAACAATCAGGAAAAAAAAGATATAATGGAAGTAATAGGAAGAATTAAGGTGATTGGGCAGCCACAAGATATTAGCTCAAGCTTCAGAAAAAGAGAAGTTGTGGTTACTACTGAAGAACAATATCCACAAGATATTTTAATTGAGTTTACACAAGATAGAGTGAACTTACTTGATACTTTTCAAGTAGGAGAACCAGTAAAAGTATCGATTAATTTAAGAGGAAGAGAGTGGACATCTCCACAAGGTGAAGTAAGATATTTCAATACAATTCAAGGTTGGAGAATTGAAAGAAACATGCCTGCACAAGGAATGGGACAGCCAATGCAAAACCAATATGCACAACAACCTAATATGGGGCAGCCTGTACAACAAGCAGGAGGGTTCAACCAAAATTACCAAGGTAATCAAGGAACACCAAATCAGTTTGCACAACAAGCACCGCAAGCGCCTCAAACTCCACAATTCCCTCCAGCACCGTCATTCACGGAGGAGGATCATGATGATTTACCATTTTAATTAATACGAATCCCTAATCAATTGATTGGGGATTTTTTTTCTCTATGATAGCTATTTTAGATCCCAATTACTTAGGGTTTCCTCCAGTTGAAACAGCACATGAATCCGGAATTTTAGCCATTGGTGGTGCACTTACTGCAGATTGGTTACTCTTGGCCTATCAACATGGTGTATTTCCGTGGTTTGAAGATGGTGAACCAATCACTTGGTGGGCGCCTAACCCAAGAATGGTTGTTGAGTTAGCCACATTTAAACCTTCAAAAAGCATGCGCAATATCTTGAACAGAGCACTATTTCAAGTGACGTTCAATACGCATTTCGAAGCTGTGATTACACAGTGCCAACAAGTAAAAAGACAAGGACAAAATGGAACTTGGATTACGGATGAAATGTTGGCCGCTTATTGCGAGTTACATCAGTTAGGCTATGCGAAATCCGTTGAAGTATGGCAAGAAGGACGCTTAGTAGGCGGGTTGTATGGTGTGGATGTAGGACATGGGATTTTCTGCGGAGAAAGCATGTTCTCTTTGGTATCTAATGCTAGTAAAGTTGCTTTTCATCAGTTGATTCAAAAACTCAGAGAAGAAAACTACCAATTATTAGACTGTCAGGTGTATAATCCGCATCTCGAATTATTAGGCGCAGTTGAAATTCCCCGTGAAACTTATATGACCTATTTATACGATAAAAAATAAAGAAAATCCAAACGTTAAAAAGCTAACGTTTGGATTTTCCAATTTAAGGTGTCAATTAATACCAATTGATTGTGTAAGGGATTTGCATCTAAAATAACCTTGAGTGTCTCTTGGGCCATCATTGTCCCGATAATGCCTGGAAAAGTACCCAATACACCGTGTAAGCTGCAATTGGGAATGTCTTTCGGGTCAGGAGCCTCAGGAAATATATTCCGTAAATTTTTAGAATTCCGGTGTTGGAAGACGGCTAATTGTCCTTGAAACCCCAATATGGTGCCATAAATCAAAGGTTTGTTTAATGAAACACAAGCATCATTAACCAAATAACGCGTAGTGAAATTGTCCGTTCCATCTACGATATAATCATAGGCAGTAAAAAGAGCCTCAACATTGTCAGCGGTTACCTTTTCTCTATGCATGTGAAAGTGAATATGAGGATTGAGCTGAGCAATGCGTTTGGCCGCAACATCTACTTTATATTGTCCAATATCATGTGCTGTAAATAGAATTTGCCGATGTAAATTGTGTATTTCCACACGATCAAAATCAACTACTCCCAAATACCCTATTCCAGAGGCTGCCAAATAGGTGAGAATAGGAGAGCCTAATCCACCAGCGCCTAGAACTAATACGCGTGCATTTTTAATTTTTAATTGACCTGCAGTTCCAACTTCAGTTAAATTCATTGGACGGCTGTAACGTAAAAAATCGTGAACTTCTAGCATAGGATTAGAATGAGAAATTTGCATAGCTCTGATTCCAATCGGTCCAGATCGGTTCATAACCTTTGGATTGAATCAGTTGATAAATGTCGGCTGTTGATCGCTGGTCGCACGTTTCAAATTGCGCGAGTGAACCTTGATCAACACTGTATCCCCCTGGATTTGTTTTGGATCCCGCACTCATAGAAGTAACTCCCAATCCAATCACGTGATCGCGAAACCATTCACTTTCGCGCGTAGAGATAGAGAGCTCAATATCTTCATTCCAGATGCGATAGGCAAACATCAGTTGAAGTAAATCAATATCCTCCATGATAAAATTAGGTTCTACATTGCCTTCCGCGGGTCGCAATCGAGGAAAGGAAATAGAATACTTGGTTTTCCAATAGGTTTTTTGAAGGTAATCGAGGTGTAAAGCAGTAAAAAAACTATCCACACGCCAATCTTCTAGCCCTAATAATACACCTAATCCTATTTTGTGGATGCCTGCTTGTCCAATGCGGTCAGGTGTTTCCAAGCGATAGCGGAAATTGGATTTTTTACCTTTGGGATGATACTGTTTATAGACTGCTTCATGATACGTTTCTTGATAGACTAATACGGCATATACCCCGAGTTGAGCTAAGACTTCATATTCGTTTTGCTCTAGCGGTTGTACTTCAATCGAAAGGGTAGAAAAGGAAGTGCGAATCTGTTTGATGGCTTGTTCAAAATAGCGAAGGTTAACAGTGTGATTGGCTTCACCCGTAACCAATAAAATATGATCATATCCTTGACCTTTGAGCAAGTTAATTTCTTGTTCTATTTCGATAGAGGTTAAGGTTTTCCTGCGGATGTTGTTATCAATACTAAATCCACAATACGTACAAATATTGTGACACTCATTGCTCAAATACATGGGAGTATAGAGCTGAATGGTCTTGCCAAAACGCTTATGTGTCAGCTGTTGGCTGAGTTGAGCCATTGGCTCCAGAAAAGGACGAGCTGCAGGCGAAATCAGGTGAAGGAAATCAGTTAGATTTCGCTTTGATTTACTGAGGCTTTGAACCACTTGTTCTGGTGTTGTAGCGTTGAGCTGTTGGCGAATTTCATCCCAGGAATACTGGGTGTAAACATCGTAAAACGTCATGGTTATTGGTATAAAAATGAGGTTAAAGGACTAGAGGCATGGGCGTGATTTTGAATCGCGCCCAATTGAGCTTCGTACGCCATTCTTCCTGCTTGAACTGCTTGCTGAAAGGCTTTAGCCATAACAACTGGATCACCTGCAACGGCAATAGCAGTATTGACTAATACAGCATCTGCACCAAGTTCCATGGCTTTAGCGGCATCAGAAGGTGCGCCAATTCCTGCATCCACAATAACGGGCACGCGACTATTTTCTATGATAATTTCCAAGAAATCCAAAGTTTTCAATCCTTTATTGGTGCCAATAGGAGAACCTAAAGGCATGACAGCCGTTGTTCCAACCTCTTCTAATCGTTTGCAGAGCACAGGATCTGCGTGAATATAAGGCAACACATAAAAACCTTGTTTGGCTAGTTCTTCTGTTGCTAGTAAGGTTTCAATAGGATCAGGTAATAAGTATTTTGGATCAGGATGTATCTCGACTTTTACCCAATTTGTTTCTAAAGCTTCGCGGGCTAGTTGAGCCGCCAAAATAGCTTCTTTTGCATTTCTAGCTCCTGAAGTATTGGGAAGTAAGTGCAAATGCGGATGATTCAAATGGGTCAATAAAGCATTGTTTTCCTGTTTTAAATCCAATCGTTTTAAAGCAACCGTGATGAATTCAGTTTCACTGGCTAAAGTAGCTGCTTCCATGACAGCGTTAGATCCGTACTTGCCAGTGCCTAAAAATAATCGAGAGTGGAAGGTTTTATCTCCTAGTTGAAATGGGGTCATAAGAAGTAAGTATTTAGTTGTTGTATAAGTTGTTGAGGGGATTGCGCTTGATGGAGTAAACTCGATACAGCAATACCCGATAATCCTAGTTTTTGTAATACGGGTACATCGGTTAGGGTTATACCTCCAATGGCTACAATTGGTATTTGTTTTTCTTCTGGGGTTAGTGCCGTCAATAGTTGTTGGTAACCTTCAAATCCCAATAAGGGACTCAGTTTCTTTTTCGTCGGTGTATAGCGCAAAGGACCTAATCCGATATAATCACAAGACTCACCTAGGCGTTGTTTTACATCAGCAAGGGTATTGGCTGTTCCGCCTATTATTTTATGGGGAAGTAAGGCTCGTGCTTCGGCAATAGATCGATCTTGAAGACCTAAATGAACACCATTGGCATCAAGGGCTAGGGCCAAATCGGGATCATCGTTAATGAGTAAGGTTGCTTGATAGCTATCACAAAGGAGTTTCACTTGCTCTGCGGTTTTCCATCGAATAGAGGTAAGCGTGTCTTTAAATCGGAATTGAATCCATCGTTGTCCCGCATCTAAAACGGATTCGATGTGGTACAATTGTTCTTGCGGGGTATCGCCCTGACTGATATATTGAATGGGATTAAACATGATAAGCTAATAAAGTTGAATTGGACGCCAAAATTTTTTCGACGTATTGTTTTGATTTTTGTACCGCTTCATAGAGCGAATCCCCTAAAGCGAGCTGACTCGCAATAGCAGAAGATAAAATACAGCCCGTACCGTGTTTGGTTGAGGGATACACCTGTTGAGGATAAAACGAATATTGTTCATCAGCAGTTAAGAGGTAATCGACAGCTTTAGTTTCTGGATGATGTCCCCCTTTGAGTAAAACAGCACAAGTAGCAGAGAGCGATTGTGCCTTTTCTAATGGAGTTGTTCCTATTGGAATCAGCTGGTCTAGTTCAAAGTAGTTAGGGGTGATTAAATCCAGATGAAGCAGTATAGCTTCAAGCGTTTGACCTCCAATACCTGTTGTAAAATCAAAATGAGTACTTGAGCGCAAAACGGGATCCCAAATAATATACGCTTGGGGAATATGCTGTTTGATTACCTGGAGGTAATGTAAAAGCTCCTCTCCGGATTCTACAATGCCTATTTTTACGACTTGTGGTTGATAACGTTGTAAGATAACCTCGAGTTGTTGAAGTATATAGGCTCGTTTTTCCCAGCGAATAGCTACAAATGCATCTTCCGTTTGAATCGTATTGGCCGTGAGAATGCCCAAACCATACACCTGATGGTTTTCAAATGTTTTGATATCGGCTAGTAATCCAGCTCCTCCCGAAGGATCAAACCCTGCTATCGAAAGAGCAATTGGTCTTGTTTGTAACATAAATCAAAAATTTTAAGGGGTTCTGCTGCTTGCCATATGGCACCGAGAACTGCAAAATCATCAAATCCCATATTGCGAACGGTTGCCAGATAATCAGGGGTGATTCCTCCTAAAGCAACCGTTTGAATCCAAGGGTATTTCCAATCAGCTAAAAAAGAGGGCCAATGGAGGGTCGGTTGATACGCTATTTTAGAAATGCTGTCGAAAACAGGACTGAGAAAAACGCGTTGATGCCTTGTTGATAACTTCTCGCATTCGGTAGAGTTATGAACACTTGTTGACAAATAGGGCAGTTTCTGTGCATAGTTATTAACAAATGAACAATTATCTGTTGATAAGTGGGCATATTGTGCCTTTAGACTGTTGATAAGTTGGACATATTGTTTAAAAACTTTAGGATAATTGTTGATAACAGGGCTTGGGATGTGAATAACTAGCTTGTCATGATGTTGATAACTGATGTTTTCAATCCATTCTTGAAGCTGTTCAAAAGTGAAATCAGGCTTTCTAATATGCAAAAGAGGTAAGCCTCTTTCCAACATGGTATTGGCGAGGCTTATTTCTTTTGGATGATGATATGGAGGCGTAATGACCACCATACTATAGATAGATTTCTTTTCCAGATTTGATGAACTCTTCCGACATTTCTTTCATGCCTTGTTCTGCCGAATCTCGAATTTCTTGTGAAATTTTCATCGAACAGAATTTAGGGCCACACATCGAACAGAAGTGAGCCACTTTAGCAGCATCAGCAGGTAAGGTTTCATCGTGAAACTCTCGAGCGGTATCCGGATCCAAAGACAGGTTGAATTGATCTTCCCAACGGAATTCAAAACGAGCTTTGCTCAAGGCATTGTCTCTGTATTGTGCGCCTGGATGTCCTTTGGCTAAATCTGCTGCATGAGCAGCTAACTTATAAGTAATCACACCGTCTTTGACGTCTTTTTTATTGGGTAAGCCTAAGTGTTCCTTTGGCGTTACATAACACAACATGGCTGTTCCATACCACCCGATCATAGCAGCACCAATAGCAGAGGTGATGTGATCATAACCAGGGGCAATATCCGTTGTTAAAGGGCCTAAGGTGTAAAAAGGAGCTTCTCCACAATCGCGTAGTTGCTTTTCCATATTTTCTTTGATGAGGTGCATCGGTACATGTCCTGGTCCTTCAATCATGACCTGTACATCGTGCTTCCAAGCGATTTTAGTTAACTCACCTAAGGTTTCTAATTCCGCAAATTGTGCCGCATCATTGGCATCAGCAATAGAACCAGGTCTGAGTCCATCGCCTAAAGAAAAAGCGATATCATAACGTTTCATAATCTCGCATATTTCTTCAAAATGCGTGTATAAAAAGTTTTCTTGGTGATGGAATAAGCACCATTTAGCCATGATGGACCCTCCTCGTGAAACAATACCCGTAACGCGTTGGGCCGTTAAGTGAATGTATCGCAAGAGTACACCTGCGTGAATGGTAAAATACGAAACCCCTTGTTCGGCTTGCTCAATGAGCGTATCCCTGAAAATCTCCCAAGTCAAATCTTCGGCTATTCCTTTTACTTTTTCTAAAGCTTGATAAATGGGGACGGTTCCAATGGGTACAGGTGAATTGCGAATAATCCATTCCCTCGTTTCATGTATGTTTTTTCCCGTAGATAAATCCATAATTGTATCTGCGCCCCAGCGACAAGCCCAAACCGCTTTTTCTACTTCTTCTTCAATGGTTGAGGTAACGGCGCTATTTCCGATATTCGCATTGATTTTTACAAGAAAGTTGCGCCCAATAATCATAGGCTCACTTTCGGGATGGTTGATGTTATTGGGAATAATCGCACGCCCTGCCGCAATTTCATCGCGTACAAATTCAGGTGTAATATAGTTTTTGGGCGTATTAGCTCCAAAACTATTCCCTTGGTGCTGTTGCTTCAATGCAGGAGAAACAGCATCTAGTTGCTCTAAGCGTTGGTTTTCACGAATAGCTACATACTCCATTTCGGGAGTAATAATTCCTTGCTTTGCATAGTGTAACTGGGTTACATTTTGTCCTGATTTAGCTACTTTGGGTTTATGTATAAATTCAAAACGCAAATGAGCTAACTTAGGATCTTCTGCTCGTTGTTGCCCATAAGCAGATGTAAGTGTATCTAGAATTTCAACATCTTGTCGATCTAAAATCCAAGATTCTCTTAAACGGGGTAACCCTTTTTTGATATTGATATCAAACTGCTCATCGGTATAAGCCCCAGAGGTATCATAGACAGTGACTGGCGGATTTTTCTCTAGTGCGCCTTGACTGAGTTTCGTATCACTTAAGGTAATTTCACGCATCGCTACGCGAATGGGAAATAGTGTTCCCGCTACATACACCTTTTTTGAATTGGGAAAAGGAGTTTGTGAAATCTTTTCGTGTTGTTCCATATAATCTGATTTATTGTTTATAATCGTCGTGTTAAAATGGAATCAACCGCCTTGGGTTGCTGTGATAATTAAAATATCATCTGCCTCGGATAAGAGATAAGTACTCCAGTCCGCTTTGGCAATAACCGTAGCATTCACTGCAACAGCAATGCCTTTTTGTTGCGTTGTGCCGTGTAAATCAAGCATAGTCTGAATGCTGATTTGCAGCTGTTCAAAGTGAAATTTCTGATTGTTGATGTGTAGTTCCATTCCTTTTATTTTGTTGATATAACTTTAGGAATGGCCACACGCCAGTACAGGATGTACCGAATGAAGTCATCTTACTTTTCCCTACGCTAGTATGAACTAGATCAGGTTCAAAGGGTAAAATCTCAGCCTACACGATGTAGACACCCCTAAAGTTGGAAGCAAATATAAGGATTATTTGATGGGAAGCAAGTTCTGTTTAGTTAAGTTCAAATGTTGTATCTTGTTTTGCAAATTAAGGAATATGAAAAAATCAGAAGCTAAATTCATTGAGAATTGGAAAAAGAAAATAGAAATGGGACGACTGAGATATGGCTTTTTGGAAGGTAGTATTTTTGGATTGCTTGTTGGGATATTCACCATGCTATTATCCTTGCTTTTTGACGAGTTTACTATTGTTCTTAGGATGCAACTGGTATATGATTTGATAATTTGGATGTTAGGAGGGATATTGGGTTATTTAACTGTTATGTGGGAGGTTAATACGTATTATTATAAACACTTTTTAAAAAAGAATGGGCTAGAGGATTGATGATGCGAATATTTTCGTGAAAATATTTTATTTAGTTAATTTTGGTAAAAAAATACTACTTTTGCAATCGGATAAATAAAAAATAATAAAGTGTTAGACTGTTTTTTGACTTTTTATTTTTGATTTTCCAACTTTTTTAATAACTGTGACTCAGATTCAAACTCTTTTACGAAAGAAGTAAGAATGGCATAAAAAAAATAAAAGTTTTATAGCGATAACGTAATATTAGTTTTTTATATGAAAAAATGTTGGATTGTATTGGTTTTGTGTGTGTTGTTTGTGTTTTCTGGTTGTAAGTCGGATGATGTCATGAGTAAGGATAGCAAAGAGTTGAGAACACTTTTGAATCATGAATGGGAGGCAACTGAGATCATAAGTCATTACATCATAGACAATAGGCTCAAGTATCCTTTTACGACAGAAAAAATGGAGGAATTGTTTAATACCGAAACTTATTCTATAGAAAATTATATGCATAAGTTTAAAATGGGTATGAATAAAAAAGGAGGCTTTTATTATGTAGAAGAAATTAAAAATGTTAATACGAATCTGTATGATAAGATTAACGTAATGTATATGTGTACAACACAAGAAGAGAATCGAATTTTTGGTAAGTTAAATTATATTCCAAATAATGGACAACCTATTTCATATGAAGCAGATTTATATGTTCGAAAAATTGATGAGAATACAATTAAATTATTGATGATTAATCACGGAGAAGACCCTGCCAACAAAGACATGACTTTTGCTTTATTTGTTTTAAATAAAAAAGGGGCTTGGAATGAAAATACAGCTGTGCAAAGTATCCTAGAAAGTTTTGGTATAGATAGACAATATATCGAATTTATAGGAGGAGAACATTTTGAAAGAGATGTTGCTCAAGGTAGATGTAAATAAGTGAGTAGGAAAGTACATCATACAATAATGATCTTTTTGTATTGTTTAATCTTAGTTATGCTTGAGTAAGTTGACTGGTAATACATAAAAAGCCCCATGATGGGGCTTTTTATGTATTATTCAGTTGATACGAAATCTTTTGTTCCGATCTTATCCACAATCAGCGCAATCGCACCATCTCCCATTACGTTACATGCCGTACCGAAACTATCCATAGCTACGTATAAAGCGATCATTAATGTTTGTTGTTCAGCGTCAAATCCCAAAACAGATTGTAATACTCCTAGTGCAGCCATAATAGCTCCACCTGGTACACCTGGTGCGGCAATCATGGTAACGCCTAGCATGAGAATAAAACCAATCATTGCGAATGGATCAATAGGAACGTTTTGAATGAGCATTAAGGCAATAGCACAAGCAACAATTTTTAGCGTACTTCCAGCTAAGTGAATGGTTGCGCATAATGGAATGACAAACCCCGCTATTTTAGGATTTACGTCATTTTTTAGCGTTGACTCTAGTGTTACGGGAATCGTTGCTGCCGATGATTGTGTGCCCAAAGCTGTAAAATAAGCCGGTAGCATATTCTTCATTAAAAGAAACGGATTTCTTTTGACCACAAGTCCAGCAAGACAATATTGAAAGATTAAAAATACAATGTGAAGGGCGAAAATAACGCCGATAATTTTCAAGAACGTTTCAAGAATGACGAAAACTTGACCACTATAGGTCATATTTAGAAATACACCAAAAATAAAGAGGGGTAAGAAAGGAATAATCACTTTCTCTATTACTGTCATGATAATGGATTGAAACTCGTTAAAAACGCCTTTTAAATGCGTAAAAGGGCCTTTAGAGATGCATATCCCAACGATGAAAGCGAGGATTAAGGCGCTCATCACATCAAATAGGGGCGGGATCTCAATAGAAAAGTACGGAATGAGTACTTGTTCAGGCTCAACAGCTAGGTCCGTAGATTGGGAAAGAAGAAATTGAGGAAAGATACTAATGGAAACCGCGTATGAGCTAAAACCCGCTAATAGGGTAGAACCATAAGCTAATCCCGTTGTGATTATTAATAGCTTACCTGCTTCTTTGCCAATATTACCAATGGCAGGAATAATTAACCCTACAATGATTAAAGGAATGATAAAGTTTAAAAAATTACCAAAGAGTGCATTGAAGGTGCTAAAAATTCTACTCATACCCAAGGGAAGGAGATCTCCTAAATACGTCCCTAAGGCAATGGCTAATACGATTTGTAATAATAAGCTATTCTTGATGAGTTTCATATTTTTTTGTTTTAAAAATACGAAAATAAATAAAAAAACCTCAAACAAAATGCTTGAGGTTTGATATTTTAATTTTTCAAGGAAATATATTATCCTAATGAAGCTCTTTTGAATCCTGTGATTTCAACTCCAAAAGATTTTACATAATCAGAAACCTTTTTAGATTCATCTTTGATGAAGTTTTGGTCTAATAATGCTTTCTCTTGGTCTAAAGTTGTATTGTCACTGATGAAACGAGCAACTTTTCCAGGTAAAATTCTATCCCAGATGTTTTCAGGTTTACCTTCAGCTTTTAATTCAGCTTTAGCATCTTCTTCCGCTTGTTTCAATACTTCTTCAGTAAGTTGAGCGTAAGAAATATATTGAGGTACATTTTTAAGTGTTTTACCTAAACGTACTAACTCTTCGTTTTCTTTAACGATAACTGCGATACGAGCTTCTGTTTCTTTAGTGATGAATTCTGGATCAAAATCTTTGTAAGATAAAGTCTCAGCACCCATTGAAGCTACTTGCATAGAAACGTCTTTAGCGATTTCTTCTGCTTTAGCAACAGCTGAAGATAAAGCTGTGATAGCAGCAATTTTGTTACCGTGAACGTAAGAACCGATGAAAGCTCCTTCTAATACTTCGAAAGAACCGATTTCGATTTTCTCACCGATAACTCCTGTTTGCTCGATACATTTGTCAGCAATAGTCATTGTGTCATTGTATGGAGAAGCTAAGAATTCTTCTTTTGTATTGAAGTTGATTGCTTTTTCAGCTAATTCTTTTGCTAATGCTTGGAAACCTTCGTTTTTACCTACGAAGTCAGTCTCACAGTTTAATGTAAGAACAACACCTCTAGTTTTGTCAGCGTTAACAAGAGCTACAGCAGCACCTTCTGATGAATCACGATCAGAACGGTTAGCAGCAACTTTTTGTCCTTTTTTACGTAAAACTTCGATTGCTTTATCGAAATCTCCCTCAGCCTCAACTAACGCTTTTTTACAGTCCATCATTCCGGCACCTGTTTGTTGTCTTAGCTTATTTACGTCTGCAGCAGTAATATTTGCCATTTTAGTAATCTTTTAAAGAGTTAA
The DNA here is from genome assembly GCF_052691955.1 of Myroides sp. TSA_177.3. Classification (NCBI taxonomy): domain Bacteria; kingdom Pseudomonadati; phylum Bacteroidota; class Flavobacteriia; order Flavobacteriales; family Flavobacteriaceae; genus Myroides; species Myroides sp. TSA_177.3. Next base: position 10,517 of record NZ_JBQZGD010000012.1, on the reverse strand, counting down.
TAAATTAAAAAAGTCGTTATTGACAGTTGAATACAAAGGTAAACATCTATCAGCATAACGACTTTATGATATTGTTAAAAAATTATGCTTTAGCTTCAGCATCCGCTTTTACAGCTGGAGCTTCTTCTTTTTCAGATTTTCTTTCTGCATTACCTTCGATAATAGCAGCAGTAACTAAAGATAAAATTTTATCGATTGATTTAGAAGCATCATCGTTTGCTGGAATAACGTAGTCAACTTGACGTGGGTCAGAGTTCGTATCCACCATAGCGAAGATCGGAATGTTTAATTTTTGTGCTTCTTTAATCGCAATGTGTTCAGCTTTGATATCTACAACAAATAGAGCAGCTGGTAGACGAGTCATATCAGCAATAGAACCTAAGTTTTTCTCTAATTTTGCACGAAGACGCTCAACTTGTAAACGCTCTTTCTTAGAAAGCGTCATAAATGTACCGTCTTTTTTCATTCTATCAATAGAAGCCATTTTCTTAACAGCTTTACGGATAGTAACGAAGTTTGTTAACATACCACCTGGCCATCTTTCAGTGATGTAAGGCATGTTAGCTGCAGCTGCTTTTTCAGCTACGATGTCTTTCGCTTGCTTTTTTGTAGCAACGAAAAGGATTTTTCTTCCTGATGCAGCGATTTTTTTCAAAGCTTCATTCGCTTCTTCAATTTTAGCTGCAGTTTTATATAGATTGATAATGTGAATACCATTACGCTCCATATAGATATAAGGAGCCATGTTTGGATCCCATTTTCTAGTCATGTGTCCAAAATGAACACCTGCTTCTAGTAATTCTTTTACTTCTACTTTGTTTGCCATTTTCTAATAGTTTACGTTCTGTTACTTTAGCAATGATCAAGTAGCGATTTACTCGGTCTCAACCATTTAGATGCTAAACTACTTCTTACAAAAAATGCAAGTGCGCAACAAAAACCTAGATTTTTTAATAATAAATAAATATTAACGTTTAGAGAATTGGAATCTCTTACGAGCTTTCTTCTGACCGAATTTCTTACGCTCAACCATACGTGGGTCACGAGTCAATAATCCTTCTGGTTTAAGAACTGCTCTGTTCTCTACATCAATTTCGCACATAGCTCTAGCAATTGCCATACGCACTGCCTCAGCTTGTCCTGTAGTTCCTCCACCATATACATTTACTTTGATGTCAAAGTTCTCAGCGTTCTCAGTAAGTGTAAGAGGCTGTAATACTTTGTACTGTAATGTACCTGTAGGGAAATAAATTTTAAAATCTTTTTTGTTTACTGTAATGTTTCCTGTTCCTTCTGAAACATAAACACGAGCAACAGCGGTCTTTCTTCTACCGATTTTGTGAATAACTCCCATTACTTAACTTCGTTTAAATTAACGGCTTTAGGTTGTTGAGCTCCATGTTTGTGCTCAGCGCCTACATTAACATTTAAATTACGGAATAATTGTGCTCCTAATTTGTTCTTAGGCAACATCCCTTTGATTGCTTTCTCTACTAATAATGCAGGATTTTTTTGTTGCATTACTTTAGCAGTTAAAGATCTTTGTCCTCCTGGGTAACCTGTGTGACGGATGTAAGTCTTGTCATCTAATTTGTTACCTGTTAGGTTGATTTTTTCTGCGTTGATTACGATTACGTTGTCTCCACAGTCTACGTGCGGCGTGTAATTTGTCTTGTGTTTACCTCTTAAAAGTGTTGCCACTTTAGAAGCAAGACGACCCAAATTTTGGCCTTCAGCATCTACAACTAACCATTCTTTTTGAACAGTTGCTTTGTTTGCCGATACAGTCTTGTAGCTTAAACTTTCCACAATAATTTTGTATTTAATTAAACATTCCATTCCCAATAAAGGGAGTGCAAAATTACATAATTTCTTTTATTATACAAATCCATACCACTGTTTTTTGCTTTTATTTGCTTTTAACAAGCTGAGTTGTAATTTGTTTGAATCAAAAACTCCTTCCTTTTATACACGTATAACTTGTCAAAAAAAGCGAAAAATGAACAATTGAAAAGGAAGTTATAGGGATTAATTAGTACATTCCTTAAACTCAGTGTCTTCTAATTCTTTTATACCGAGTAACTTCCTGCGTTGATTAACATCCTCTTTATCACGCAAACAAGGTTGTCCAAATGAACTCCCATAGGCTAAATTCTGCTGACGTGACCAATAATATTTGTCTATAATCAAAGCAAAAGCTTCACCAGACATCCGTCCAGCTTGTACCTCTTGAAAGAACAAATGATAGTATTCCGTATCATGAACTAATTTTTCTGGATTGTGTAGTAAAATAGAAAAACCAGCCATTTTTACACATTCAATAGCATAGTTGTCCTTGCCCAATAAATTTTCATTTGGCATCCCATTTTCTTGCACAAAGGCAACAAGCTTAGTGAAATTGATAGAATCAATTTTTGGTAGTATCTGGTTATTTGTAGGGGCAAGGGCTTTTGTTCGAAGACCTTGATCGGATCCATAGAGCTCACAAAGTTCAAAGGCTAAAGCATTTTGTTTTAACGTAGAAGGCGCAAGGCTACTTTTACAACTCGCTAGTAGTAAAAGACTAAAAAAGAGTCCGAATACAATTCTCATGTTTTTAGCTAAAGATACTACGTACAGCAAATTAATACAACTTAGGATTGTAATTCTCCGGATACTTTGCCATCGCTGGACTATAATATGGTGCAATCTCATCCAATAAGGCTTCAAAGGATTTGTCCTCGACACGCACTAATTTTAGAATGCCGCATTGCTTCTTTTTGTAATCGGCATAACATAAAGCAATCGGTATATTCGTTTGTCTTGCGATATGATAAAAACCTTGTTTCCATTTGGGCGAAAAGGAACGGGTACCTTCAGGGGTATTAATCAAAGCAATCTCATCGGCCTCTTCAATAACTTGAACCGCATATTCTACTAAATTCTGACTCTTGGTGCGGTCTACTCCAATGCAACCAATCGCTTTGAAGAAAAAACCAAACCACGATTTGGTATAATAATCTTTGATGAAAATTTTAAAAGGCATACCTAAAATCCAGAAACAAGCGAGACTGTAGTAAAAATCCCAATTGGTGGTATGGGGCACACAGATCAAAATAACTTTTTTTTCTTGTTTGAAAGATTCGTCGTGAACAACGAGTTTCCAACCTGTGATGCCTAACATCAATTTGCCCAATAATTTCTTCATGGCCTTGATTTAAAATGAAGTACAAAAATAGTTTTTAATTTGGAACTATTTCGATTTTAACGCAAGCCATAACAAAAGGTTATTCCAGCGGAATAACCTTTTGTTTTATTGAGATTACAACTAAGTTGTAAAATAGGACCACATACTATGGATAAAGTCAAGTGTAAATGCAATACGAACATAAACAAGTATAGAATATCAAAAAACAAACTTTTTTTCGTTCTATCCTTGATGTTCAGGTAGTTTTGCAATACAGGTATATAATTATTAATGTGCCTGAAGCCAATTTTCTCCAACTCCTAGGTCAACAACCAAAGGTACTGCTAAGCTGAAAGCACTTTCCATTTCTTCTTTTACCATGGTTTTTAACGCATCCAATTCTTCCTTATGTGCATCAAAAACCAACTCATCGTGTACTTGTAATAGCATCTTCGATTTCCATTGTTCACTGACTAATCGCTTGTGAATGCGAATCATCGCAATTTTAATAATATCTGCAGCACTTCCTTGAATAGGAGCATTAACCGCATTTCGCTCTGCCGCACTGCGCACGACAGCATTTTGTGAATGGATATCTTTTAAATATCTTCTTCTGCCTAAAATCGTTTGTACATAACCATATTCGCGTGCAAACTCAATTTGTTGTGCGATATAGTCTTTTAGTTTAGGATAAGTTTCATAATACGTATCAATCAATTCTTTGCTTTCTGCACGAGATAAATTGGTTTGATTGCTCAATCCAAAGGCAGAAACACCATAGATGATTCCAAAGTTGACCGTTTTAGCATGACTTCTTTGCTCTTTGGTTACTTCTTCTAATGGAACATTGAATACACGCGCTGCTGTTGAGCGGTGAATATCTTCTCCGTTTTTGAACGACTCAATCATATTAGGTTCTTCACTCAATGCAGCAATAATACGCAACTCAATTTGAGAGTAATCCGCCGCTAATAAGACGTAATTTTCATCGCGCGCAACAAATGCTTTACGAACCAAGCGCCCGCGTTCTGTACGAATCGGAATATTTTGTAAATTGGGGTTGTTTGAACTCAAACGGCCAGTGGCTGCTACGGCTTGCATATATTCTGTATGCACGCGATTCGTTACCGGATTGATTTGCTTCGGTAATGCATCTACATAGGTGTTTTGAAGCTTAATCAATTGACGCCAGTTCAAAATATCTTGTACAATAGCGTGTTTAGGCGCCAAATCACTTAAGATTTCTTCTCCAGTTGCATATTGTCCTGTCTTTGTTTTCTTTGGTTTAGATCCTCCAATTTGTAATTTTTCAAATAGAATATCTCCTAATTGTTTAGGTGATGCTAAGTTGAAGGTTTCTCCTGCTGTTTCGTAAATAGACTGCTCTAATTGTTTAATATCGCTGTCTAATGTAGTCGATAATGAATGTAAGAAATCAACGTCTAAGCGAATTCCTTCATTTTCCATGTCCGCTAGTACGGAAACTAAAGGTATTTCAATCTCTCTGAATAATTGTGCCGTTTGAGTGGCTTCCAATTGGGGTAAGAATACTTGTTTCAATTGAAACGTAATATCTGCATCTTCTCCTGCGTATTCTTTGGTTAATTCAACCTCTACCTCACGCATCGATTTTTGGTTTTTTCCTTTTTTTCCAATTAAGGTTTCAATCGGTTGAGGGGTATAGTTCAAGTAAGTTTCAGCCAATACATCCATGTTATGACGCATATCTGGATTAATCAAATAATGCGCAATCATCGTGTCAAACAAGGGATGATTCACCTGAATGTCGTATTGTTTTAAAACTTTGATATCGTATTTTAAGTTTTGTCCAATTTTTTCAATGCTTTCGGATTCAAAGAAAGGCTTGAAGTGCTCTAATGTCGCTAATACTTCCGCTCTGTTTTCAGATAAAGGGACATAGTATGCTGTTCCTTTATCATAAGAAAATGCAAGTCCTACCAATTCCGCAGTTAAAGGATCTAAGCCCGTTGTTTCTGTATCGAAACAAACACTTTGTTGTTGCATTAATTGTTGTGCTAACAAGCGAATAGCCATGGGGGATTGAACCAACTGATAGACATGTTGTGTCGTCTCTAAGGTTTGGTAAGGGGATTGCGTGCTACTTCCTTCTCCCGTGTCAAACAAAGAAAATTGCTCTTCTTGAGTGCCAGAGGATGTCGCAGTTGTAGTCGCAGTCGCTGGTTGCGGTGTTGAAGAGAAAATCTTGTCGAATTGCTCTTTCATTCTTCTGAATTCCAGTTCAATGAATAGCGCATCTGTTTTTTCAACATCCGGTTGTTCTAAAATATAATTATCCGCATTAAACGTTACCGGACAATCCAAGATAATCGTCGCTAGTTTTTTAGAAAGTAATCCTTTCTCTTTATTGGCTTCGATGTTTTCTTTCATTTTTCCTTTTAGTTCATGGGTGTGAGCTAAAAGGTTTTCCATTGATCCGTATTCTTTGATGAATTTTTTTGCCGTTTTTTCACCAACTCCAGGTAACCCCGGAATATTATCTACAGCATCTCCCATCATCCCCAAAAAGTCAATAACCTGTTCAGGATGATCTACTTCGAATTTCTCTTTTACGCGTTCAACATCCCAAATTTCAATACCGTTGCCCATTCGCGCAGGTCTGTACATGACAATATTGTCCGAAACAAGCTGTGCGTAATCTTTATCTGGTGTAACCATATACACCATAAAGTCTTCTTTTTCAGCTTGTTTAGAAATAGTTCCAATTAAATCATCTGCCTCAAAACCTGAAACTTCAATAATAGGAATATGCATCGCCTTTAAAATCTCTTTGATGTAAGGAACTGCAATTTTAATTGCCTCAGGAGTTACATCGCGATTGGCTTTGTATTCTGGAAAGATAGCCAAGCGATCTTTACTCCCCCCATTGTCAAAAGCAACAGCTAAATGATCCGGATTCTCTCTTTTGATGACATCCAAAAGGGAATTCATAAATCCTAAAATAGCAGAGGTATCTAATCCTTTAGAATTGATTCTTGGGTTTTTAATAAGCGCATAATATCCTCTAAAAATTAAAGCATAGGCGTCTAATAAAAAAAGACGTTTTTGTTGAGCCATTGAATGATGGTTTTATTTAATACTGAATTAATTTCAAAGATAGTGATTTTGTTTTTTCTACGTGTGAATAAGTGTAAAGGGAACACAGATCGTTCTAATAGGATGGAATGGTTTTTAAAGTAAAGAGTTGCTGTTGTAGGCCTCCTCTTTTGTATAATTTTATTAATTAGGTCATTATTTGTTTTTAAAGTTAGCTTTATTGCTTTTTTATTGATACAATTGCGTATTGTTTATTGTTAAAAAAAATAATATTATGAAAAAATTTCACCTTAAATTAGGGGTTTTAGCGCTGGTAGCTTCGGGGTTAATCACCACTGTAGGTTGTTCTAGTGATGACCATAATTACCTTATAAAAGTAGATCCAAAACCAGAAGGGCCGGAAGAGCCGGGAGAGACTGTAGAGAAAGCGACGTTGAAAGTAGAGGTTGTTACGGTAGAGGAGGAATCTGTTACTTTTAAGTTTGAAGCTACGGGTGCAGAGAAAATTTACTATTTAGTTCAAGAAAAAGATCTTGCTGTTACAGCAAAGCAAGTAATGGAAAAAGGAACATTAGTGGCTGATGCTAAAGCAGAACAAGTTGTAAAAGAATTAGAAGCAGATAAAGAATACGTTTTATATGCTGTGGCCTTAAATAAAGAAGATGCTGTTACATTTGATGAGAAAGGAACAGCGTTTAAAACAAAAAAAGCGATTGATATTGCTATTACGATTACAGATGTTGATTCAACACATGAACGTGTAATTTTTACAGTAACTCCAACAGGTGCAGTGAAAATGCGTTATATGATTGTTGAGAAAAGCGCAATGGAAGGAAGAACCATGACCGCAGAAGAGGTGTTGGAAGAAGGTTTTTCTATTGTAAAGGTAGATGGACCTACTACGTTGAAACCTAAAGTTCCAAAACCAGATACAGATTATATCATCTATGTTGCAGGAATCTCAGCAACGGATGCTCAACTTCTTGTGCAGGAAGAAGCACGTACGAAAAAAGAATCGGAAGCTCCTGTTGATGAAGAATTAAAGATAATGACGAACATGAATTTCGTTGGGGATGAAGTAGGACATACAGTAGCGTATTATTTATATTTATCTAGCGACCAATGGAAGGTGCAATTTACCGTTGCTGCAGCTCAAGCAGAGGAAGATGTTTTGAAAGAAGGGCGTTATGTTCTCAACGCAAGTCAAAGGCCAGGAAGACCTGGAGCTGATGAGGTAAGTAGAACTTTTACGATTCTGAATAAAGGCACAAACGCTTTGGATACAGATATCGATTATGGCGAAATTAAAATTGCAAAAACATCTGCTACGGATTATAAAGTAGAAATAGAAATGGTGAGAAAAAGCGATGTAACTAAACGTTTCAAAGCAAAATTTGAAGGCGTACCTGTAAAGGGTGAACCTAGATCATAAAAAATAAGATAAACTAAATTGGAAGATAAAAATTCTCCGTGTTTAGTATAGGATGAAAGGCAAATGCAAGATTTCTTGTATTTGTCTTTTTTTGTTTGTAAAAAGGAGAAAAATCGCAGTTTTTGCTTGAAGGTTATTAATCTTTGTTAAAGATATTTTGATACGTTATACAAAAAACTAACTTTGTTACTTATAGCCTTTTACTATGTTGAATTTAGCATTCTTACTCCCTGTTTTATTGCTTGTTGAATTTTATACCTTTCAAGCGGTAAAACAGTTGACACGCCATAAATTTTTTCGAATACTATATTTTATCTGCTCTGCCTTGATTGTGGCTTATATTGCCTATGGATTTTCTCGTTTTGATCGTTCATCTGGACAAAATCACCAATCGATGTTGGCCGCTGCGTTGGTTATTTTAGTTTACTTACCGAAAGTATTAATCACAATATTGTTGCTTTTAGAGGATTTTGTACGCGTATTTCGCGGTATCATACACTACTTTAAAAGAGAGAAAATAACGCGAAAAGATAGATTCCTTCCAGAAAGAAGAAAATTCATTACCCAACTTGCGTTTGGAATTGCTGCAATTCCTTTTATTTCTGTATTACACGGAATTACAATCGGACGCTACAAGTTTCAGGTGCATAAACACATCTTGACTTTTGAAGATCTGCCAGAGGCTTTTGATGGATTCACCATCACGCAACTTTCCGATATTCATTCTGGTAGTTTTGACAATCGAGAAAAATTAGAATATGCTATTGATTTAGTCAATCAACAGCAGTCAGATGTCTTGTTGTTTACTGGGGATTTAGTCAATAGTTTAGCGGGTGAAATGACGCCTTGGTTGGATGTGTTTCAAAAGCTTGAACAACATCCCTTTGGTAATTATTCTATTTTAGGTAATCACGATTATGGAGAATACATCCAATGGGAAACGGATGAAGAACGCGAACGCAACTTTAAAGCCATTTGTAATTTGAGCCCTGCTATTGGGATGAAGTTATTGCGAAATGAACATGTGCGCTTGCAAAAAGGAGAAGATAGCCTTGTTATTGTTGGAGTGGAGAACTGGGGAGAACGCGCTCATTTCATGAAATATGGTGACTTAGATCAATCAACGGTTGGCGTAACAGCGGAGGATTTTAAAGTGTTGTTGTCGCATGACCCTTCTCATTGGGAAGCGAAAGTATTGGATCATCCTAAAAACTTCCAGTTGACTTTAGCAGGACATACTCATGGTAGTCAGTTTGGAATTGAAATCCCCGGTTTTATTAAATGGAGCCCGATTCAATACGTATATAAACAATGGGCAGGCTTGTATGAAAAGATGGGGAAAATGATCTATGTGAATCGCGGATTTGGTTATCATGCCTACCAAGGACGAACTGGGATTTGGCCAGAGATAACAGTTCTCGAATTGCGCAAGAAAAAATAGTTTATTTTGATAAAATGTAATATTTTTGTAAGAATAAGTTGTTAAAGAATAAGTAAAATCAGTAACTGAGAGATTTATGTCAAAATTCGGAGATTTAGTAACAGCAGAAGTACCTGTATTAGTATATTTTTATGCCCAATGGAATGAAGCATGTACTGCTATGGACACTGTAATCTATGAAGTTGCAGCTGCTATGGGAGATCAATTGCGTATCGTTAAAATTGATGTAGCTAAAAATAATGAGTTAATCGAAGCGTTGCGTATTAAGAAAGTTCCTACGATGTTGTTGTACAAAAAAGGAGCCATGATTTGGAGACAAAGCGGAGTAATGGAAACAGAAGCCTTACTCAGCGTAACGCAAACCCTATAAAGTTGCAAAGGAGTAGCCTTCTTTCTTTAAATACTCAAGAAGTAAAGGAAGCGCATACTTCATGTTTTTTTCCGCTTTTAAACTATCGTGAAAAACGATTATACTGCCAGGTGTAATCCGTTTAATTGTGCGCTTTAGACATTGTTGCGGACTTAAACCTGCTTCGTAATCTTTGGTGATGATTGACCACATGATAATCTCATATCCTTGGTTCAATAAATAATTGGCTTGTTTCTTCGTTATTTTTCCATACGGTGGACGAAATAAAGAAGTGCCTTCTTTATGGTGTTTGACAATCTCTTGTTGACACTGTTCTGTATTCGCTATGTAATCTTCAATCGTTGTTTGCCATCCTTTTACATGATGAAAGGTATGGTTGCCAATGCGATGCTGTTCTGCTAGGATGCGTTGAAAGATAGCAGGATGTTTTCTAATATTATCCCCAATACAAAAAAAAGTCGCTTGTATCTGCTGTTGCTGTAATACATCCAATACCCATTCCGTTACTTCTGGTATAGGTCCATCGTCAAAAGTGAGATAAACTACTTTGTCTTTCTTGGATTTCTGCCAAGTATAACGAGGAAAAAGAAAAGGAAGGATTCGCATGATTCAAAGATAAGAAAATTGACTTGTTTTTTTGTGAGGTTAGTGAGGTTTGTACTTTGTGAGGTTTGTTTTTTGTGCGATTTGTTTTTTGTGCGATTTGTTTTTTGTAAGATTTATTGATTTAAGGCTAGGGAATTGAATAAGGTTTCTTCAGCTTTCCTTCAACCCTTCTTGGACATTCCTTGGAGTTTCCTTCGACATTCCTTCGACAAAAGGGGGTGTTTTCCTAGTATTCTCCAAGTATAGTCCAAGGAATGTCCAAGAAAAGTCTAAGAAACCTACAACAAAGCTACTGCATACCTTTATTTTGGGTGAGGCGATGAGAAGGTGAGGCGGTGAAATCGGAACGTAACAAGCGTTGTATTCACCCCCCAGTAACCACTCAGTATGTCCTTTAGATTTGCTAACTGAGAATATGATAATTTTA
>NZ_JBQZGD010000011.1:0-119978 GCF_052691955.1 Myroides sp. TSA_177.3 | reverse complement strand
ACCTCTCGCAAAAAAGCAAAAAAACCTCTTGCAACAAACCTCACAAAGAGCAAAAAAAAAGAAGTCCCTGAAAAAAGGACTTCTTTTTATAATCTAACCACACTTTTTACTTTTCAAATTAGGATTTGAAAATCAACACAAAGTTATGAGTATACCAAGGTACACATCAACACGAATATTTTATATGTTAAAAACAGAAGATTTTTTATCACTTACACACACTTCTTCTGTTTTTAAATAACTTGTATTTTTGCTAGCTTGTTTTGCGTTCTATATGTTTAAATCTATCTTAACACAACACATCGCTAAGATTAAATTCTTTACATTTGAACAAAACAAAATTCCATATTAATTTGAATCTATTATAGGACATTTGTCCTCCTAATGATAAAAATATGTTAAGAATAAATCTTGATTTTTTATCCTATATTGAATCGATTGCACACAAAGACATTATAGCAGATAAAATACAATTAATACAATACAGTCCTAAAGATACGATACTCACCCAAGGAGAACAGATCACCAAGATTATTGTGATCCGCGAGGGAATAACGAAATGTTATATTACGGAAGAGAATGGGAAGGAGTATATTCCGGAGTTTTTGAGTCGTGGGGAAATCATGGGGGAAATTGAATATCTGGGCAAAATGCCTTGTTTGTGCTCCGTTGAAGCGATTTCTTACGTAGAAGCGTATGTGATTCCGTTGTCTATTTTTGACCACTTACTGAAAACGGATATTACGTTTAACAATGTATTATTATCTGTAGAAGCTTTACGTGTATATCACACGAGTGAAAGAGCTTCTTTTCAACAATTGTACACCGTTGAACATGCTTTGGAAAAACTTTTGCATCTACAAGAGAAGAATCAAGTAGCGATCTCCAAAGAGGATATGGCTTCTTATTTGGGGATTACCACGCGAACACTGAATCGCGCATTGAAAAAAATACAAGGAGAAGAATAAACCGCTCTATCATATGATACAAAAAAAGCCTCACGTGTGAGGCTTTTTTGATTATCGTGATAATTCGTGCATTATTGCATAAACTTACTTACGTCTACTTGTAATCCTTTGGCAATTCGCATACCTAAATCAGCATCGGCTCTAAACCAGTGGCACAATTGACGGAAGATAATTTCTTCGCGTTTTGGTCCATCGATTCCACTCATTGCTCCTACAATATTATGTACTGTATTGGTTTTTGCTTCCTCTGTCATGATGCGATATAAGTTACCTGGTTGTGTAAAGTGATCGTCCTCTCCTACTCCATTTCGATCATAGTGATCCGCTACTACTTGTTCTCCTAAATCTAATGCAGGTTCTTTGTAACTTTGATCGACAACGATAGAATCAAAACTATTTGGGTAATAGTTTGGTTCACTTCCTCCATTTCCATCAATGCGCATTGCACCATCTCTTTGGTAGTTATTTGTAGCAAAAGGACAGCGGTTTACTGGAATTTGCTCATAATTTGCCCCTAAGCGGTAACGTTGGGCATCAGGGTAAGATAAAATACGTCCTTGTAACATACGGTCAGGAGAGAAACCAATTCCATCCACGATATGAGTAGGTGCAAAAGCAGCTTGTTCAACATCTTGGAAGTAATTCTGCGGGTTTTCATTCAACTCAAGTACTCCAACATCAATTAAAGGATAATCTTTATGCGGCCAAACTTTCGTTACGTCAAATGGATTTACTTTTGCTACGCGACTTTCTGCTTCTGTCATGACTTGAATTTTCAGATTCCATTTTGGAAAATCTCCTTTTTCAATGTGTTCGAATAAGTCACGTTGTGCGTAATCCATATCGGTTGTACGCATTTGATCGGCTTCTAGTCCGGTTAAGTTCTTAATTCCCTGTGCTGTTTTGAAGTGGAATTTTACATACACACGTTCATTCTCCGCATTAATCATAGAGAATGTATGGCTTCCATATCCATTCATATGTCTATAGCCAAAAGGTGTACCACGATCCGACATCAAGATTAATACTTGGTGTAAACTTTCTGGGTTTAATGACCAGAAATCCCACATCATAGTTGCTGATTTCAAGTTGGTTTGTGGGTGGCGTTTTTGCGTGTGAATAAAGTCACTAAACTTCTTCGCATCTTTAATAAAGAATACTGGAGTATTATTTCCTACTAAATCCCAATTTCCATCTTCTGTATAAAATCGCAAGGCAAATCCTCGTGGGTCACGTTCTGAATCTGCAGATCCTTTCTCGCCTCCTACGGTTGAGAAACGCAAAAATACTTTTGTCTGCTTCCCTACTTCACTAAATAATTTTGCTTTGGTGTACGGAGTAATGTCATTCGTTACAGTAAATGTTCCATAGGCTCCAGAACCTTTCGCATGTACTACGCGCTCTGGAATTCTCTCTCTGTTGAAATGAGCCATTTTCTCATGCAAAATATAATCTTGCAACAATACAGGTCCTCTTTCTCCTGCTGTCATCGAATTTTCATGTTCTACATAAGGTCTTCCCGAAGCGGTTGTCAGTTTTTTGTTTTCCATAGTCTTGTACTTTATTTCGTTAATTTGTATTTCAAATATACTAATTATCAAACCTTTGTAGACCTATTTACTATACCATTAGGTTATAATTGAATAAATTAAATCTATGGTGTTTTTAAAAACGATAAATAAAAGTGATGGACTAAGGTGAGGTGGTGAGAGGGTGTGAGGTTATGGGTTGAGTTATGAGTTAGAGGTTATGGGTTATGGGTTAGAGGTTATGGGTTAGAGGTTATGGGTTAGAGGTTATGGGTTAGAGGTTATGGGTTAGAGGTTATGGGTTAGAGGTTATGGGTTAGAGGTTATGGGTTAGAGGTTATGGGTTGAGTTATGAGTTAGAGGTTATGGGTTATGGGGTGAGAAGGTGAGGTGGTGAGGTGGTGTGATTGGTGTGATTGGTGTGAGATTATGGATTGAGTTATGGGTTGAGAAGGTGAGGCGTTAAGATGTAAAATCTCGTAGTGGTAAATTACCATTTGTCTTTACGGCGCATTGTATCATTCTTTTTACCTCCCAAAAAAAAAAGCACCTTTAACAAGTAAAGGTGCTTTATATATCGATTTTGATGGTTTACTAGTTGTTAGGGAAAATTCTCAAAACTTTCGAACAATTCTCTCTAATTTCTGCAACCATTTCAGGGTGTTCATTTAATTTAAGACCGTAAGAAGGAATCATCTCTTTGAATTTAGTATTCCATTCTGGTGAATTAAATTCTGTAGGGAAGCAATTAGCCAATAATTTCAACATAATTGCTGTTGCTGTTGAAGCTCCTGGAGAAGCTCCTAATAAAGCAGCAATTGAACCATCTGCTGAATTCACAACTTCTGTTCCGAATTGTAGAATTCCCTTTCCGTCTTTATCTCTTTTGATTACTTGTACACGTTGACCTGCATGTTCCACTTTCCAATCCTCGTCTTGTGCAGCTGGGAAGTATTCTCTCAGCGATTCATATCTTGATTTATCTGATTGTAAAACTTGTCCAATCAAATATTTTGTCAAATCTAAGTTACGCATTCCAGCACCAAGCATTGGGCCGATATTATTTAATTCTAACGATTTAAATAAATCTAAGTTTGATCCTCTTTTCAAGAATTTTGTTGAGAAACCTGCGTAAGGGCCAAACAATAGCGAGTGTTTTCCATCGATAAAACGAGTATCTAAGTGAGGAACTGACATCGGAGGTGCTCCTACAGATGCTTTTCCGTATACTTTAGCCATGTGTTTTTGAACAATCTTCGGATTGTTACACACCAACCATTCTCCTCCTACTGGGAAACCACCATAGCCTTTACTTTCAGGAATATCCGCCTTTTGTAATAACAAGATTGCTCCACCACCAGCACCAACGAAAACAAATTTCGCTTTTACTTTTCTGTGCTCTCCTGTTTTTTCATCTTTTGCAGAAACGCTCCATTTATCTCCTTTGCGCTTGATATCAGTTACTTGATTATTGAAGTGAACATTTACGCCATCTTCTGTTGTCAAGTGATCAAAAATCTCTCTTGTTAATTCTCCAAAGTTTACATCTGTTCCGATTGGCATATACGTTGCTGCATATACGTCGTCCAGCTTTCTTTCTTCCATTAACAAAGGAGCCCACGTTTTGATCTGATCAACCTCTTTTGAAAACTCCATCCCGTGAAACAATGGGTATTTTTGAAGTTCATTATATCTTTTCTCTAAAAAGCTTACGTTGTCTTTTCCCCATACGAAACTCATATGCGGCACAGAATTAATAAACTTACGAGGATCTTTTAATACATTCTTTTTTACCAAGTATGACCAAAACTGCCTTGATATTTCAAATTGCTCAACAATGCTAATTGCCTTTGTTGCATCAACGCTACCATCAGCTTTTTCTGGTGTATAGTTTAATTCACAAAATGCAGAGTGTCCTGTACCCGCATTATTCATTGCGTCTGAACTCTCAGCTGCAGCGCGATCTAAACGTTCTAAGATTTCAATTTTTAGGTTCGGATTTAATTCTTTTAGTAAGATTCCAAGAGTAGCACTCATGATTCCGGCTCCTACCAAAACAACATCAACCTCAGATTTTTGTATACTTGACATTATATCGAATATTTATTTATATGCAAAATTAATTTTTATCTACAGGAAAAACAGTTTTTTACTGCTAAAATTTTAAAAAAGAATGGATTAAAATGTATTCCGTCCCATATAATCTTGTAAGATTATGGTTGCGGCAATCTCATCAATCAATGCTTTGTTTTGTCTTTGTTTTTTCTTCAACCCACTATCAATCATGGTTTGGAAGGCCATTTTAGAGGTAAAACGCTCATCTATTCGTTCCACTGGCATTGTAGGAAATGTTTTTTTAAATGTATCGATAAATGCATTTAAAATAGGCGTAACTTCCGAAGGCTCATTATTCAAGCGCTTGGGTTCACCTATAACCACTTTTTCCACCTTTTCTTTTTGAAAGTAGTCTTTTAAAAAAGACATAAGCTCTTTTGTATCGACAGTCGTTAAACCCGATGCAATAATTTGCAATTCATCGGTTACTGCGATACCCGTTCTTTTCTGACCAAAATCAATAGCTAATAAACGTCCCATTCTAGTAATTAAATGTCCCGTATGTTGATTGAATCGTTAATTTTTTATCAGCTGAAGCCTCTACTCTACCCACAATTTGTGCTCTTACGTTGAATGATTCAGCAATTGCTATAATATCTTCTGCAACAGCAGGATTTACGTATAATTCCATACGATGTCCGCAATTGAATACTTGATACATTTCTTTCCAATCTGTCTTTGATTGTTCTTGTATCAATTGAAACAAAGGTGGTACTTCAAATAAATTATCTTTGATAATATGTAACTGATCGATAAAGTGCAAGATTTTTGTTTGCGCTCCACCACTACAGTGAATCATACCGTGTACATCGTCTGCGTTATATTGATCTAAAATCGCTTTGATGATTGGCGCATAAGTTCTCGTTGGAGATAATACTAGTTTTCCAGCATCAATAGGCGAATTTGCTACTGCGTCTGTCAATTGTACTTTTCCAGAATACACTAATTCCTCTGGAACAGATGAATCATAACTTTCTGGATATTTAGCCGCTAAGGAATGATCAAATACATCATGACGAGCAGAAGTAAGTCCATTACTTCCCATTCCTCCATTGTATCCTTTCTCATACGTTGCTTGACCAAAAGACTCTAATCCAACAATAACGTCTCCTGCTTTAATATTAGCGTTGTCAATAACATCGCTGCGTTTCATTCTTGCTGTAACTGTAGAATCCACAATAATTGTGCGAACTAAATCTCCCACATCAGCTGTTTCTCCTCCAGTAGAGTGAATCGTTACACCAAATGATTTTAGCTCTTCGATTAGCTCTTCTGTTCCGTTAATGATAGCCGAAATTACTTCACCTGGAACTAAGTTTTTATTACGTCCAATTGTGCTTGACAACAAGATATTATCTGTTGCACCCACACATAATAAATCATCAATATTCATGATTAAGGCATCTTGAGCAATCCCTTTCCAAACAGAAATATCTCCTGTTTCTTTCCAGTACATATAAGCTAATGATGATTTTGTTCCTGCTCCATCGGCATGCATAATCAAACAATAATCTTCATCCCCAGTTAAGTGGTCGGGAATAATTTTACAGAATGCTTTAGGAAACAATCCTTTATCTATGTTCTTTATTGCATTGTGAACATCTTCTTTCTCAGCAGAAACTCCGCGAAGCGCGTATCTATTACTTGAACTCATAAATAGTGTGTTGTTTGTGCAAATTTAATGCGAATGTTATTGTAAAACAAAGCTTTTTACATTAACATTTTTTTACCTCTTTTTTATTTATTTTTTGAACAATTGGAAAACAAAAAAATCTACTAATTCAACTTAGTAGATTCTTTTTCTTAAATTTCTTGAAGAAGTTCAATCAATCGATCAATCTCTTCTTTTGTATTTTCATGACTAAATGACAATCTTAGGCTCGGTTTCTTCAAGTCTTCCTCGTTTAAGAACTGTGCTAAAACATGTGAAGGCTTTTGGCTTCCCGATTGACAAGCACTTCCTCTTGATACTGCAATTCCTTTCATATCCAATTGGAATAACATCATCGCAGCTTTTTCTTGTGTCATCGGCAACAACACATTGAGGATATTGTAAAACCCTGTGCTATTTCCGTTGAATTTCACTTGAGGATATACTTCTACTAGACGCTGTTGGCAGTATGATTTAATATCCGCAATGTAAGCACTTTCCTCTTCTAGTAAATCATAAGCCATTTCTAGTGCCTTTGCCATTCCTACCACTTGGTGTACACCTTCAGTTCCCGCACGTAATCCCTTTTCTTGTTCTCCACCGTGGATGGCAGGTTTCAATACGTTTTTCTTGCGGATAAAAGCAAACCCAATTCCTTTAGGTCCGTGAAATTTATGCGCGCTTGCTACGATAAAATCGATCGGCAACACACTTAAATCTAATCTTTTCTTTCCAACAGATTGTACCGTATCACAGTGAAAAAGAGCCCCATGTTCTACACATAAATGCGCTACTTTTTCCAAGTCTAATTCTGTCCCCACCTCATTGTTTACATGCATCAAACTCACTAATGTCTTGGTGTCTTCTTTCAGAAGATTCTCCAATTGAGTATAGTCAATTTCACTGTTGGGATTAATAGTTAGAAATACAACCTCAATTCCATACACCTGTGCTAAGTGCTTTACTGTATTTAAAACAGCATGGTGTTCCAATTGTGTCGTAATAATTCGTTTCACTCCTAAATCGCGTACAGCAGAAAGCAAAATCCAGTTATTTGCCTCTGTTCCACAAGAAGTAAAAATGATCTCTGAAGAACTTACATTAAATTGTTTGGCAATTGTTTTTCTTGCCCCTTCAATTAATGCTTTCGCATGCCGTCCGATTGAGTATGTCGATGAAGGGTTACCAAAATCATTTCTCAATACTTTCACCATCTCTTCAATTACTTCTGGGCGGACAGAAGTAGTTGCGGCATTATCCAGATATATTTGTTTCATTATTTAATTAGTTGAATGAGATACGTCACTTCATTTACACGAAATAACGTCTTTCTAAGTCATTTATTTTATTCGAATACAAATGTAATAAAAACAAAAAAGATAATGGTCAAAATCACTTCCATATTATTGTTCCCTTCAACATATCTTTTTACATTTAGTTCTTTTAACTGTATCTTTTCCTGCCGTAAACCCTTTTCTCTATGGACCTCATTTCTACTTTATACAACAGTTTAGAACAAGCGAATCGCTGGGACAAAACCATCACCTTAAAACGAATGGAGTACCTGACGCTTGCGCATACTATTGACACCAATATTTACTATATCGAAACAGGAAGTGTGAAAATTTCTATCCTCCTGCAGGATCAAGAACACATTATTCGATTTGGTTATCGTCATAATTTTATTGCCGCATTGGATAGTTTTATCACCAATAAACCGACCGAATTTCATATCCAAGCCTTAAAAAAACGACAATAAAAGTCATTAAAAAAGAACAGTACCTTCAATTTATTCGCAGTAATACAGCGCATCAAATTCTTTGGGATATGCTTTTAGAAGGTTTAATTTTACAACAATTGGAACGTGAAAAAGACTTACTTATTAAATCACCATTGGAGCGCTATACACGTGTTTTACAACGAAGTCCGCGTTTGTTTCAAGAAATTCCAAACAAGTATATTGCGTCTTACTTAGGCATGTCACCAGAAACCTTATCTCGATTAAAGAAATCTTGACTTGAATCAATTTTTATCTTGAAAATTAAGGTCAATTTTGTCAAAAAATAAAATGGAAACGACTAAGCTACTCTCAAACTTACTGGAACTAACGCAACAAATCAAACAAGAAGCTATTGCTTTTCAAGAGCTTCCTGACTTTCTACTTTATACTAGACCTCAACCTGCGAGTTGGAGTGTTTTGGAATGTATGGAACACCTCAATCGATATGGTTATTTTTATATCCCTGAAATCACAATCAGAATAAGCACCACCAAATACACCACTCCCTCTCCTGTATTCAAGAGCGGATATTTAGGTAATTATTTCGCTAAAAGCATGTTACCTAAAGAAAAACTCAACAAAATGAAGACATTTAAATCCATGAACCCCAGTACAAGTCATGTAGATCGTGAGGTTTTAACCGTTTTCATTCAACAACAAGACAGTCTGATTGCTCTTTTAGAACAAGCCAAAAACATCAATTTAAACCAAACTAAAACATCCATTTCCATAAGTAAATGGATCAAATTAAAACTGGGAGATACCTTGAAAGTTGTTGTTTTCCACAACCTTAGACACTTGGTGCAAATGCAAAATATTCTCAATAATCTAAAAGAATATGGGGGATGAGGTATGGGTTATGAGGTATGGGTGTATACAAGATTTGGTTCTTTTGACCCACTCTTAATCAAACAAATTATCCAGTTACTTGGCAAATTGCCATTTGCCACTACGAGATTTTACATCTCATCGCCTCACCCTCTGACTATCTTATCGTCTTTTTTTCATAATTTATCTTGCTACTTGGCAAATTGCCATTTGCCACTACGAGATTTTCATCCTCTCATCACCGATTCTCTTGTTAACTGGCAAATTGCCATTTGCCACTACGAGATTTTACATCTCATCGCCTCACCCTTTATCTCACCTCCTCACCCTCTTAACCCATAACTCTTAACCCATAACTCTTAATCAATCTCATCAATCGCAATCCCTTGTTTATGCAGTACTTTTTTCGCCAAGATACCAAAGAGTAACAAATAACCAAAACACACTGCATTTACGATATAAGATTCATGAATACCAATGATATCGGCTAATTTCCCTTGAATTGGGGGCAATATTCCACCACCTAGAATCATCATAATCAAAAACGACGAACCTTGTGCTGTATATTTTCCTAATCCCATAATAGCGATATTAAAAATAGCAGGCCAAAGTACACTGCAAGCCAATCCACCAGCTAAGAAGGCATAAATTGCTAGCATTCCACTAGAAAAGAGTCCTACAATCATAGCCAATAAACCAAACAAGCTAAATAAAATCATCGTACGCGCTGATTTATTTTTACTCCAAAAAGAAAAGACAATTTGAATCGCTACACATAAACTATAGTAATACAAATGTTCAATTTCATTCCCTGCGAAATAATTAGCGAATAAAATAACGAAATACGCTAAAAAAGGCACCGCTATCAAAGCGATTAACTCATTTCTTTTACTCAATTGAAAAACACTTACTGCACCTGCCCAGCGTCCAATCATCAAGCTTCCCCAATACATCGAGACATAAGGCGCAATTTCAACCGCCTGTAGCGATCCGAACTCTTCTAATTTGAGCAATTCGCCTAAATTACTTCCAATTCCAACCTCAACTCCTACATAAGCAAAGATTGCTAACATCCCCAAAAGCAATTGAGGGTATTGCATCGCTCCCCATCCTTCTTTATTTCTTTGGCTTGTAAAATAAGCAAAGGCTATACTTCCAACAATAATCAGCAAGGCTCCTCCTAAAAGGTAGATACGCTTGTTTTCGATTGGCGTTAAGGTTTCTTTGATTTCTTGCTTTAGATTCGTCAATTTTACTTCATTCGCAATCCTTACTTCTTCGTTTTGCTCTACTTTTAATGAACTAATTACTGTCTCTTGTTGCTTTTGCAACGCCGATACGCGTAAATACGCTTCACTTTTATATGTATTAAACACTGGGATAAAAACAGCGACTAATAAAACAGTCATACTCACCAACAACACCATCGCTTTTTTAGCGGGTTTTATCTCAGCACTACTCTTGCTATCTGGTATTTTTTTTGAAAAGAAGAACAATAAAGCAGCCAAGAGAAATAATCCTCCAACGGCCCCGTATAGCAAGGTCATACTATCCAAGCTCAAATGTTGAATTTGGTCATCTGTTAGCGTTTTAGTACTCCCATATAAAGCATAAGCCATTAACAAAGGGCCTATCGTGGTTCCAAGTGAATTAATTCCGCCACCAAGGCTCACTCGACTTGTTCCTGTTTTGGGATCACCAAGTGAAATCGCAAACGGATTGGCTGCAATCTGCTGCAGGGAGAAACCCAAGGCCACAATAAACAACCCCACCAACAACGCTGCGTATACGCTGATTTGAACAGCCCAAATCATAGCTATTGCGCCTCCTGTTGAAAACAACAACCCATACACAATTGAGCGCTTATACCCCCAATTATTCACCACATCTTTCTTCTTCCACGCACTGACTAAAAAGAGCAATAGTGCTCCAAAATAGTATGCGGTATAAAAAGAGAAATCAATCAATTGAGACTGAAACTGATCTAAATCAAAAAAAGCCTTACAAAACGGAATGAAAATACTATTCCCTGCGGCGAAAAATCCCCAGAAGAAAAAAACAGTTACTAAGGTGTATAAAGCAGGGTAATTGGTTTTGGTAGTCAATGAATTCATAGCGAATAGCTTACATTTTAAGTTATCTTTAACGTTATCAAAGATAATTAAATAACCTATATCTGCTCTTCATAGTACCTACTTAAGATAAAAAAAGTATTTTTGTATTCTCGATAACGATATATTTATTTTATGAAGAAGGTGTATACCCTGGTAGCTGCTCTAGGCTTATTTGGATTAAGTTCTTGCAACGATGGCAAGCTTACCTATAATGATATTGACTTTTCTACTGTAACCACTGTGAATCGCTGTTCTAGCATCGGTGATGGAGCGAAAGTGTTTTACAAACTAAAAAATACAGAAGCTTTTATCTTAGTTGCGGATATGGACAACATCATGCGTGATGAAAGTATTCAAACTGTAGATGTTGAAATAGACGGAACCAATAATAGTTTAGCGTATAGAAAATACAACAGCAAAGTTGAAACGGCCTCCATTTGTTCTTTTCCAGCGCCTAGTACGCCCTCTGTATTAGAAGAAATTCTAGCTTCACCAGGAGCAACATTGCGTACACAGCGCATGGTTTCAATCAAGAATAATGATAGCAATGTACTCACTGACGATCACAGTGTGAACTTAACGTATCAGTATAATTTCACCATTTTAAATGTCAATTTCATCGATGGAGATACGAATATCAAATATGATCGTATGCCATTTGGAACCAACAATTACAATTCTAATACCTTAGGATTTAAATTTTTGAACAACGACAATACATTGAAAACAATTAATCCTTGTCAAACACAATGGATTACCCTTGCTGATAAAGAAGCAATGTTAGTTGAATTGAATGCGGAAGACTTCCCTCAAGATACAAGTGAAAAAGTAATTCCTTTATCTGCTGAGCGTCCTCTAGCTTATAGACAATATGCTCGTGCTGGGATTAACTTGACAGAAGTTTGTGAAAACGACGGAGATATTCCAGGTAATACACCAGCAAATAACAATCGCTTGGTTGAAAACTGGACCGCTACAACAGGAGAAATTGTGATTAACACAAGATGGACCAATCCTGCAGAAGGAGCACCCGCTAAATTATTACATGAAATTACGTTGCGCAATGTGGTATTTGCTAAAGCACAGTACAACAACTTAACTTTTGGAAAAGCAATCCTTCCTTTTGGAAGTTTCACCCAAGAATAACCACGGCAACAACCGCTATAAAGTCCCCAATATTGGGGATTTTTTTTTGCTTTCTGCTGAAAGTGTTTCCTTTTAGCTATCTTTAAAAGACTAAACGTTTACTATGCCTATTCTCATACAACAAGATGTTGCAATTCCCTATCCCAAAAAAATGGCTCTTGCTATACAGTTTCCTTATGCAATCGTAGACATTCACAATAGTTTTGATTACTTGGAGGAAGTATGGGAAATGCTTGTACATAGACTTTCAACGGCACTAGAGGAAGCAGGAATGACCATCCTAGAAGGAAAAACGCACATTAACGACGACTATACATGTATTGCGTACCAACTTGTTCTTTTAGTCACCCCTCCGAAGGTAAACTTTGCTTTTCTCTATGCAATATTGAAACAAGAGGAATTGCCGCATCAGTTTACCATAACAACAGCCAATCCTTATAACAACCAAGAAGTCTATATTTTAATACAAACCAACTAATTCCGTTTTACCTATGATACTCAGTACAACCCATAGCAAGAATCTCCCTACACCCGAAGAACTACAAAAACGCTGTAAATCACTCGCTATTTTAGATGCTATTTTTAGTCCAACCTGGGAATACCGTTATTATTCCTATAACGCCCACTGGGATACTGAAGAAGAATTTTTCCAGATGCGAGATGGTGAAGGAGATGAAATGCTTATTCTTTTTAAGGCGTCTGGAGCAGTTATCAATGGGTTTGCACATGAATTATACGACTATGAAAGTCAATTACCCAACAAAGGTGCGTTAACCCATCAATTACCTGAGGTATATACTGGTTTTATCTATGGGGAGCCTGTAGCGTCTATTGGGACAACCTACTGCCTTTGGACAAATGATGAGCATATTTGGCAAACAGGAGAAATTGAATATGAAGAAGATGGTTCTGAGGACCAGTTATACATTTTAGATGGAAATCCCCAAACCTATATTCAATGGGCTATTGACTACCATTTTGATGGTGAGGAAGAAGCGATGACACCACTCATGCGAGAAACTATTGTAGCCCTTTATCAAGGTGTACCATTAACGAGAGCTATAGTACTTGCCCTTCAAAGTGATTTTGATGATTGGCAACAGCTCCAAGAAGATTTACACGATATCAATTACCCTCATACCTTATAAAAGAAAAAGTCCATGCTAACATGGACTTTTTCTTTTTATCTATTTATCGATTTGGATTTTGTTTGATATAAATTTGAGTAGCACCTACACCGTATTTCTGGTAATTTGCGTCTTCTGCAACAACCTCAGCATATCGGCTAAACAAAAATTCTAATTCTGCTTTCAGTACTCCCTCTCCTACTCCATGTATGAATACAATACGCGGAATTCGATTGCGGATAGCAAACTCAAGTTGTCCTCTAGCAGCATCCAATTGCAACGTAAGCATATCGTGTTTTTCCATGCGTCTATAGTCCTTGGTCAATTTTTCAATATGCAAATCAACCTCTAAGACGAACTCATCCTTACGCGATTTCTTTTCTTTGACAAACGATCGTTTTTTAGGTTCAACTTTACTTTGTAAAGCTTCTTGAATTGAACCTTTAGAACTGGCAGATTTAAAATCTACTTCTTGATCTTTTCCTATCTTCAACAACTCTGAGGGTTTGTAATTCAATACAAATCCATCCTTTGTTTCTATAGTTACTTGATCTCCTTGAATTTGGGTTATAATCCCCTCTTCATTTTCGTCTAATACTTGTACGTAATCTCCTTTACTTAACATCGTGCTTCCTATTACTTTTTTTATCTACTACAGTTATCGAATAGTCTTCCATTGCTTCCTCTGCTTCAGTAGGAGCATCAGAACGAACGATTAATGATTTTTTCGGTGCATTACTCGGTGTCTTTTGCATGAGACGAGCCATGGCTAAAAAGAATAAAGCGACTCCAATGACTTGTACCCATAATCGAGGCTGATTCGATGCTTGTTCCATTAAAGCCCAAATCATAAAACCAACCACAACAAGAGGAAGTATTATTTGCTGTATTTTCATTTCTATTCTATTTTTAAGGCGCTAAACGTTCAATTTTCCAATCCAATTGATCCGCTGTTAAGGTATAGCGAATACGATCATGTAGGCGATTCGGTCTTCCTTGCCAGAATTCAATACTCACAGGCTCTACACAAAAACCGCCCCAATGTTTTGGGCGATGAACGGTATCTTCTGTTGATGTTTGTTCTAATTCTTTTAATGTTTGCACCAAACCTTCGTAAGATTCAATAACCTCACTTTGGTTGGAAACAATAGCGCCCAAACGACTTCCCAAAGGACGACTATCGAAATAATTATCCGATTGATTGTCGCTAACTTTTTTTGCGATTCCTTTGATAATCACTTGACGCTCCATCGAAGGCCAAAAAAAAGATAGACATATATGGGGGTTCGCTGTAATTGCTTTTCCTTTTTCTGACTGATAATTGGTAAAAAATACAAAGCCATTTTCATCATATGATTTCAACAGTACCACTCTTGCTTTAGGAAACCCATCCAAGCCAATAGATGAAACAGTCATGGCATTCACTTCTTCCACCCCTCCAAAATCTTCTACTTCGCAAAACCATTGGCGAAATTGCATCATGGGATTAGGATTGACTTCCGCTTCAATCAGTACTTGTTTTTCGTATGATTTTCTATAGTTACTTAAATCGCTCATTGTGTTGGTTTATTTAGTGAAATCAAAGATAACACCATCATCGGCATTTTCTATCGTTCCCTCAAAAACTTCTGCTGCTTCTTTCTTAAAAAGGCTGATATCATCGTATCGGGTTGAATAATGCCCTAATACCAATGTTTTAGCACCTGCTAATTTCGCAATCATCGCTGCTTGTTTCGCTGTACAGTGTTTGGTACGTTCCGTATAATGGATCTCTGATTCTAAAAAAGTACTTTCATGGTATAAAACATCCACATCTTTGATAATCGGTACAATCGCTTCCGAATAGTACGTATCGGAGCAAAAAGCATAGCTTTCCGTAGGTTCCGGATCATAGGTAATATCCTCATTACGCACTAGTGTTCCATCCTCTAACATTATATCTCCTCCTTGTTTTATCTTTCGATAATAACAGTGATCAATTCCTAAATCTTCAATCGCACCAATTCTCAACTTTCGATCACCTGGTTTAGATTCAAACAAATAACCATTGGTATACACGCGGTGGTCTAAAGGAATGGTACGTACAATCACGCGATCATCCTCAAAGACTACCTCACTTTCTTTGCTTTCTAATTCATGGAAGTACAAATTATAGCCAGTAAAAGAATTACTCAATCGCAATTGCAATAAAATAATTTCTTTAATTCCTTTCGGTCCATAGACATGTAAATCACTCTGTCTATTTAAAAGAGAATAGGTTGAAATCAAACCAATTAAACCATACAGATGATCTCCGTGTAAATGTGAAATAAAAATATGGTTAATTCGTTGAAACTTAAGTTTTTTCTTTCTTAATTGGATTTGAGTACCTTCTCCAGCATCAATCAAAAACATATGTCCATTTAGCTCCAAAACTTGAGAAGTTGGATTTGTCATTGTTCTTGGTGTAGCTGCATAACAACCTAATATAGTAAGTTTCAATGGGTCAAGATTTTATAATTCGTGCTTGTAAGTTACAAAAAAGCCCAGAGCATACAAAAGAAAAAGGCTTAATTACCTTAAGCCTTTTCTATTTCTATAATTCTAAATCACGTTGAATTTCGTCCATTTCAATCAAATCGAAAGCTTCCTGTTTGGTTGGCACGACAATTAGATCTCCATCAAAGTCATTAAAATTAACTTCTGAGAGCACAATGACGAACGATTTATTTGCGTTTTCCATGTGTTCAATTGCTAATTCTTCCATGGCCTCTAGCGTTTCTTCCGTGATTGTTTCTTGTGAACCTGACAAATCAAGCACGAGATTAAACGTGTGAAACAAAGCCTTGTATTGGTCTGTTATCTTCTGCACTAATCCCGTTATCGTATCGCTTCCAATCTGGATTACTTTGGTGTGTCCTTTCTCCGTAACTTTCATTTTTCTTTTTGTTTTATAGTACTAAAGTAGCTATTTAATTTTGGATGCCAAAAGATAAATCACCGCCATGCGGATGGCTACTCCATTTTCTACTTGATCCAAAATAACAGATTGTTGAGAATCAGCAACATCAGATGTAATCTCAACCCCTCTATTGATTGGCCCTGGGTGCATTACTACAATTTCTTTATCTAAAGAATCTAAAATTTCCTTCGTCAAACCGTATTGTTGAGCATATTCTCTTGTATTAGGGAAATAGCTAAAATCCAAACGCTCATTTTGCACGCGTAGCATATTCGCTACATCACACCACTCTAGCGCTTTTCTCAAATTAGGTTCTACTTTTACCCCTAGACTCTCAATATATTTTGGAATTAATGTTTTAGGTCCACAAACGCGTACTTCTGCTCCTTGCATTTGCAAAGCAAAAATATTGGATAAAGCCACACGTGAATGCAATATATCCCCTACAATCACCACTTTTTTACCCGCTACATCGCCTAATCTTTCGCGAATAGAATAGCTATCCAAAAGTGCTTGCGTTGGGTGTTCGTGTGCTCCATCACCAGCATTTACAATACTCGCTTTCACATTTTTAGACAAAAAATAAGCGGCTCCTGGATTGCTATGACGCATAACTACCATGTCCACTTTCATTGCTAAAATATTATTTACGGTATCAATCAATGTTTCTCCTTTTTTAACGGAAGATTGGGCAGAGGAAAAACTGATAACATCAGCTGATAATCGCTTTTGAGCCAATTCAAAAGACAATTTTGTTCGCGTACTGTTTTCAAAAAAGATATTGGCAATAGTAATATCTCGTAGTGAAGGTACTTTTTTGATGGGTCTATTGATTACTTCTTTAAAATGATCTGCTGTTTCAAAAATCAAATCAATATCCGCTTTATTAATATATTTTATTCCTAATAGGTGATTTACACTTAATTCTTTCATTACTTCAACTAGATTTTCCGTTTAATTATTGTCAAATTCTTCCAAATAGATGCAGTCGCTTGTACCATCTTCAGACCAATGCACGCGTACCGCTTCTTGGTCAAAAGCATCTACCTGTCTTCCTCTATAATCTGGTTGAATAGGCAAATGACGACTAAATCTTCTGTCTATTAGCACCAATAATTCAATTTCTGCAGGTCGTCCAAACGATTGAATAGCAGTCAAAGCTGCGCGAATGCTACGTCCTGTATATAAAACATCATCAATAAAAACTACTTTCTTATCTTCAACAAGAAAGTCAATTTCAGTTCGATTTGCTTCAAGTGGCTTTTGATTTCTCCTAAAATCATCGCGGAAAAACGTAATATCCAAATATCCTAAAGGAACATCTGTAATATTGTATTCTGTTTCCAAAATGGCTTTGATTCGCTTCGCTAAATATTTACCACGGGGTTGAATACCAATCAGTAATGTATTGGAAAAATCCAAGTGATTTTCCACCAACTGACAGGCCAAACGATGAAGAATAATATCAATCTCTTTTGAAGTAAGTAATACTTTTGGATTCATATAAAAAAGAGTTGTGTTTGGGGAGTAAAATTACAATTAATTATGCTTCTCACCCAATTTATCATCAATAAATTAAAAGATAAAATCCAAGGGTTCTTCAAGTCTTCGTTCTGGCTTTCCTTTCGTCTAAAATGTTAGATTGCTGTTAAGTATTATTTTATCTTCTATCGAAACAGTTAATTCACTATCTTTAAGAACCTAAAAACACACCGCTGCTATGAATAAAATCTACCTAACCTTATTGGTCTTGCTCGCCTTTGTCCCTCAGGCACAAGCTCAAATTCCACAGGATTCTATCCTCAATACGACTTGGATTTTAACGCAAGCAACCAATATATTACCCATTCAGCGACAAACCACTTTGCAAATCAATACCATTAAATACGAGATTAAGGGATTTGCAGGATGTAATAATTATACCTTACCGATCAAACAGATCAAGGAAAGAAGAAACTATACCCAAATTACAACAGATGCAATCATAACCAATGATAATAGTTGTACCAAAAATGTCAATGAATTTGAAAAGGCCTTTTTACAAGCCTTAAGTAATCAACGACTTCGAGTAGAAACGGATCAAGCGGTATTAACGATTGTAAATGAGAACAAACAAACGTTTACCTTTTCAGTACAACCTCAAAACCCTTTGCTCAATTACATTGAAAAGCATGCGTGGAAATTAATTCAACTCAAGGGAAACAGCGATCGCGTGTATCATCCTTATTTGACTTTTGACTTTCACAGCAATACCGTTTCTGGTTTTACAGGTTGTAGCTATTTTACAGGTAAAATTGCCATCAGCAATGCCTTAAATAAAATCCAGTTTTTCGATTTAGAGGTCAAAAAGAGAACGTGTATGTCTACCAATCGCAAGACGGTCGAAAAAGATTTTATTCAGCTGCTAGAAGGGGAAACCTTCTCTTTTGATGTAGCCGAACAAACCCTTAATTTATATCAAGATAATGCCCTACTCTTGATGTTTGGTTTTATTCCCAAGCACTTGATTTCGGAATAAGCAGACGCATTTTCGCATTTTAAAAAGACAAGGTGACAAATATTTATCGTAAATTGTAAGCCGTAAAAAAACACAAAATAGTTTTATGAAAGCTTTAATTTTTAATGGTTCTTTGGATGAAGAATCTTTTAGAACGTCACGACGTATTGCCCAATTCTATGCTGACGAATTCATAAAGGCTAACCTAGAGGTAGAACAAGTACACTTATCTGATTATCAGATCCCTATATTCCAAGCAAAACACATGGAAACCCCTCCTCAAGATGTTACCCGATTTATTGATGCCTTTCGCGCTGCGGATGTCATGATTTGGTTAACTCCTTTATATCACGGAGGTATGACGGGAGTAATGAAAAACGCGCTAGATTGGTTGGAACTCACTTCTCGCGATACACCGGCGTATTTGACCAATAAGATTATTGGTTTTACGTGTTGGTCCGCAGGGAATCAAGCCATGCAGGGAATTCAGGCCTTAGATAATGTTGCCAAAGCATTAAGAGCCTGGTCTTTACCTTATAGTATTCCAATTAGCAATATGGATTTATACATTAATAATGAAATTGCTGATGTATATCAGAAAAAAATGAGTATGTTAGCGCAACTTTTAATCGAGAGTAAAACTCGATAAAAAGCACAAGGTTGGGGATGTAGCTCAGTTGGCTAGAGTGCTTGACTGGCAGTCAAGAGGTCGTGGGTTCGAGCCCCATCTTCTCCACTTTTAAATAAAAAGCTACCTTTAGGGTGGCTTTTTTTGTTTTTATACCTCAGTTATTCAATACATTACCTTTATTAGCGTAATTTACTCCCCTTATTCTTTATGGTTTAAAAGGTTGCAAAATAGGTTGCATATTTTGTGTGGAGGTTGCATGTTTTCAAAAACATAGTTTACACCATACTAATTAACAAATATTTTATTCTCCCTAACATTTGATTATTTTTGATATTTCTTAATCAAAAGAAGAATCTTTTTAATTACTCTATTAATCATATAATTATGAACTTCGAAAATGAATTTTCTACAGTAAACTTAATACTTAACTCTCAGCACAACACTAGAGGTATTGATGCTTTTATTCTCTCTCATATAAAAATTGAAAAACAGATAAGAAGAATATTTACTTTTTTGATTTATCAGCATCCTGTTTTCACAAACAAAGATATCCCTCAACTAAGAGAAACACTCGCGAGCAATACAAAAATGTATTTTGAAAATTTTATCATAGGCATTAATCAGATATATCAAAAGTCTATTGAAGAAATGTATGGAGACCATTATACTGAAGATCTGATTGAAATTAGAAAAATAATAAGAATAAGAAATAAAATTTATCATGGTCAAATTACATCAAGTGGATTATCAAGGTCAAGTTTAATTGAAAAAATAAACTTTTTAAAAAAATGGGGAATTAAATTTGAAGAAATTTTCGACAATGAAATAGGTTATTCTGGTTTCAGTAACTCTTTCAAAAAATCAGATAAACAATTAAATTTAATTAATTTAGATAAGTTTTCTAATATAGAAAACTACAAAATTTTTCTATCTGAAATTAACAGATAAAATATTAATACGCAATTTTATATCCTAAGCTTTTAGACTCAAAAAAATGCAAGAATTAAAATATAGTGCACTCTTACTATTAAAAATAATAGCAGTACTTCTAATTACAACTATTATCCCATTAATATTTTTATTTTATCCCATATTGGCATTAATAGTACCAGTATATTTTTTGATAGTACTAATAACACTTAAAATATGTAAAAATAAAATTATTCAATTTGTCTTTCAAATATTATATTTTCCTTTTAGTTTAGTTTCGAAAATTTTAAACAATACATTTCCTTTAATTTTAATAATGATGAATGTGATTTTGTACATTGGTTTACCTCTTATAATAGTTGCGAATTCATCACTCTTTTTAAAACTTTTAAAAACTCCTATTAATTTTGAATTAAAACTATACCTATCATTTTTAACATCCTATGTATTCTACATCACCTTTAATAAAGTAATATTAAAATTTATAGAAAAAAACAGTCCCGCTAGATACAAAACATCACAAAAACTAAAACCATACAATATTAAAGAGATTTCTGAGTACCTTTTATCGAAAGAGAATATGAGATTTTTAATCTATACATTTAATTTCTTTGCTATTATTTTCATTAATATATATAAATTTCAAGAGTTATCTTTTTATGACACAATATTACTTTTAGAAAGACCTATTATACAATCTCTTGTAACATTTATAGCCTTTGATAGAGCTATTATTTTACTTAAAGATTTAAAGTTTAAGCCTTCAGAATTTTATAAAAAAATTGAAATAGGAATTCAAAATAAAAAAGATAGTTTAAAATAAATTATCTATATAAAAATAAAAACTACCTCATCAGGTAGTTTTTTTATACCCTAAACCCAACAAACTATGAAACTACATAAATTAAATCTACTGTTTATTATTTCTAGGAGTAGAATAAATAAACAAGGCTTAGCTCCTATTACCTGTAGGTTAACCTATAAAGAACAAAGAAAGCAATTTGCTACAGGTTTATTCCTTAAACCAGAACATTGGCAAAATACCCAGCAAAAAGCACATCCTCCCAATGAAGAAAACAATTTTATCAATACACAGCTAAGCCTGATTCAGAACAAAATGAATCAGGCTTTTTTATTTCTACAATTGCAACAAAGCAAATTTAATGTTGAAGCTATCTACAAACAATATTTAGGAGAAACACAGAATAAAGACAAATCTCTATTAGAAGCTTTTCATTACCACAACAGTAAAATGGAGAAATTAGTAGGGATTGAAATAGTAGAAAATACTTTAAATTAATACAATAAACCCTCTTTTTTTTGACAACTTCACTTATTAATCTAAAACATCAATTTGAATATGTTAATAAAATGTTTATGTTTGCCCAAATTTTTTAACAATGAAGAATTTCTTACTCACCTTCCTATTTCTATTTCCTTTATTGATTTCAGCAAAACCATACAAAGGCACTGTTTATTATAAAAACGACAATAGAGCTGTTCATCTCGAAATTGAGATGCCCTTAAAAGTAAATGCGAAAAAACTAAAAGTTAGAATTGATGGTCAAAAACAGAGCCTCGATGCTAGTACCTTAGCCTACATGGATATTTACATCAATGACGGTCAAAAAAAAATTTCCTTTAAGCGCGGAAAAGTCTCTCATTTTAAAAAAAATGGTGAAATCCGCAAAAGACAAAATGTAGATGTTTGGTCTATGATAACAGATGTTAACGAAAACATTATTGTTTCTGCTGCAGGGCTAATGTATGATGTCAAAAAGAAAAAAGGGGAAGAGTACATATTGATTATTTTCGACCCTTTATCACAAGGTTTTTACTTAAGCAAGCACAATTCTGATATACTCGTGAATACAGATCCTTATTTGGATGAATCTTTTGAATCTAAAATAGGTGGAGCTAAAGAACTATTATTTCCTGAATGTGAAAACATCATGGAACTTTTTGCAGAAGCTCAAAAATCAGAAAAAAAATCCAATCGACTCCATGTGTTACTTGAGACGTATAAAACTTGCTTAACAAACCAATAAACCAATATGAAATTAAAATTACACCTTACCTTTCTTTTCTTATTCCTTTCTTGCTATACAGCAAATGCGCAATTTTATGGCAATGATTTGTATTGCTACGATTGTGATTTCGGAATTGAAGTTGGAGGTACACTTTCCAATATTAATGGATTAGATGCTAGTGAAAAAGCAGGACTCTTCATTGGGTTGTACAATTCGTATGATTTTAATGATCACTGGGCTATTCGATTTGGGTTGGGCTATGCCAATCTTGGTGCTAGAATAAAAGAATACAATACCAATGTCGTTTTGCACACAGCACTTATCGAACCAATTAGTGTGCATTATATGTTTAAACAAAAGTTTAAAACTTTTCTTGGAGCAAATCTAGGGATGACATTTTTTGGAAAAAACCCATATAATGAAGAGGAGCCAGGTATGATGCTTATGCCTGAGGGCATCAAGTTTTTCGACGTCAGTCTTTTTGCTGGTGGTGGATACAAATTAACTGACAATCTCGATCTTAACCTCAGATACAATCTGGGTATGACGAATATCAACAACATGGAAGATTCTGATGCGAAATGGAAAAACAATTGGATGTCACTGAGCGTTGCTTATACATTTAGATAAATTACGCATTACTTTGTACTTTTTAAGCAGCCTCAATACTTGGGCTGCTTTTTTTATTTACCTCCCCCTATTCTTAGGTTCTGTCATGCGGTGGTCTACAATTAATTCAATATATTTGAAATCATCCGCAAGTATCTGATTCCATGAAAAACAAGTTGTCGCTGACCTTTATCCTTTTACTTGTCGCTCCTTTTATATGGGCGCAAAAATTCAATACCACCAAAGCAGATGAATACATCCAGCGTATTACTGCTCATCAAAGAGGCATTGGTTCAGTAGCGATCTATAAGAACAATAAGGTTATTTACACCCGAGATTTTGGCCATGAGTTAGTTGGAGAGGATAAACAAACCCCACATCTATACCGCATTGGCTCCATTACGAAGATGTTTACTGCGGTTTTAATCTATCAGTTGGTTGATGAAGGAAAGCTTAACTTAGATGATCGGGTTGCTTCCTACTTTCCAGCACTCAATATCCCTAATTTGTTTACAATTAAAATCAGCGATTTACTCAGCCACACGAGTGGATTAGACGATTATACCTGTAAAGATGACGATTTCTATTGGTTGAAAGAAGTACAAACCCAAGAGGATATCACGGACAACATTATTCAGCAAGGAACACCTCATTATGGGGCAAAAAAGAAGAATTTTTTCTTTTCCAATACAGGATACTATTTACTTGCGCGTATTGTAGAACAGAAACGCAACCTCAGCTATGATGAAGCAGTAAAAAAACACATCATTCAAAAGATTCATTTAAAAAACACCTATACGTCCAGCGATATTGTACCTTACGAAGTGCAATCCTACCAACTCTTTGATCAGTGGGAAACCATGAAAGAAATGAGTTTTGAAAACACCAATGGGGTCAATGATTTAATTGCTTCTATTGACGATTTAGCGCGATTTAATCAAGCCTTGTTTAGCCATAAATTAATTTCTAAAAATAGTTTAGCGAACATGAAACCGGTTCCTTATAAGGAAAAATACGGAAGAGGCATGATGTATTACCTCTATAAGAAGAAGAATTTTATTGGGCACACTGGCGGTACTTTCGGGTCTTTTTCTTTGCTTTACTACAATGAAGCAGAAAAGTTAACCTTTGTCTATGCTATTAATGGAGCTGCTTTTTCTCATTATCAATTATTTGATGCCTTGCTGGCCATTCTCTATAATAAAAAATACACGTTACCACAGTTTGAAACGATTCCTGTTACGGATGAACAATTACAACCTTATGTAGGAACATACCGTCAACCTCAATTGGATTTGACGATTGAATTTGTCATCGAAAAAAATAAATTATTCTTAAAGCCATCGGGTTGTAATCGCTATGCGCTACTAGATGCGGTGGGAGAAAATACTTTTCGATCACCAGAGGGAACCGTTACGTACAGTTTCAATCCAACCAATAAGCAAGTGGTTGTGCAACAGTTAAAAGCAAACTTTGTATTGAATAAAATAGAAACGGAATAGCGCAAGCTATTCCGTTTCTATTTTTTATCGCTGGAGAATAATAAACTCCGAACGTCTATTTTGTTGATTTTCTTCGTCTGTACAAGTTTTACATGGCACTTTTGGCTCGCTACTCCCCATGCCCTTTGTTTCTACTCGTTGAGCATCAATGCCTTTGTCATATAAATACTGGGCTGTTGCATCAGCTCTAGCCTGTGATAGCTTTTTGTTGTACTTTTCTTTCCCCACTTGGTCGGTATGCGCAACAATGAGAATACGCATCGTTTGATGCTCTTGCATGAAGGCTACTAAACGATCCAATTCGTGCGCCCCTACTGCTGTAATTGTCGCCTGATCAAACCCAAAAGGAATGTCATTCAACACGATTTTATTGTCTTGAATTTGAGGTTGTACTTGTTTTCTCAAGAAAATCGGTTTCAAATCTGTCTCTTCTTTTTTACTCTTTCCTTCCTCTTCTTTATAAAAGTATTCCTCTTTTTCTACTTTTATCACATACGCTTTATCACAAGGTACCTCAATGGTAAATCGCCCTTGAGCATCCGTTTGTACTTCCGCCAGAACTTGACGAGAAATATCGACAAAAGTCAGCTGAACCCCTGCTAAAACGTCTTTTGTTTCTCCATCTTGAACGACACCACTTACTTGAGTGCCACAAATAGGCTTTACGCGATAAATATCTTGCCTACCAATGCGATTCGTTGAAAGGAAACCATATTCGCGCTGACTATTGTATACCCAATTAAAATCATCCTTCGGGGTATTGATTCCCTCACCTAAATTTTGAGGTTTCGCTTGTGGGTCATTTAAATCTAAGGCGTAAATATCCAATCCTCCATAGCCTCCCCAACGGTCTGATGTAAAATAAAGGGTATTATCTCCGCTAATAAAAGGATAGTCCTCGTTATATCCGGTATTGATGCGATCACCAAGGTGTTCTGGTTCTCCAAAAGTCTTTCCACCTTCTTCAATGGGCACTCTCCAAAGATCTAATCCACCAATACTACCCGGTTGATTAGAAGCAAAATAAAGGTAATCTCCTTTGGGGGTAATAAATGGATTAACATAGGTAAAACCTTCTTGTACAAAAGGCAACACCTTAATTTTCCTCCATTTCTTCCCTTTTCGCTCTGCCCAAAATAGGCTCATCATCCCCTGGCGTTGTTTCACTGCTTTGTTTTTTCTAAACTTGCGGTGACGATAACTTTCCGAAGTAAAAT
Source organism: Myroides sp. TSA_177.3 (assembly GCF_052691955.1). Classification (NCBI taxonomy): domain Bacteria; kingdom Pseudomonadati; phylum Bacteroidota; class Flavobacteriia; order Flavobacteriales; family Flavobacteriaceae; genus Myroides; species Myroides sp. TSA_177.3. Next base: position 94,363 of record NZ_JBQZGD010000011.1, on the reverse strand, counting down.
AAATCAACTTATTTGATGGGTGCATAACTGCTTGTCCGTCCATAAAACGACGATTGATACGCCCGCGTACTAAACTATGTTCATAGACCGGTTCATCTTTGGATTTAATCATCGCTTGATAAATACCCGTATTGGGAAAAGAAGTTCCCTTTTCTCGTACCTCAAATAATCGACGAACCCACTTTTGTTTGTATTTCGTTCGATTTGACACAAATAAAAGGGTATCTGTTGTAGACCAAGAGACACTGTGATCGGCATAAAACGAATCATTAATGCCTGATTCTTCAACAAAGTAAGTAGAAGGATTCGCCCCAGCCGTGGGGTATTCCTTAGCATGTTGTAAAAAATAATGGGCGCGGGCATCCTCAGGAGCTCCTTTTGCAAACTTTCGCATCGCTGCTTCTGCTACTTCATATCGTCCATTTTGCGTCAAATTATAGGCCAAACGATAATAAAACTCTACATTCAAAGCTGGGTCTTGTTCCAATGCTTTCGCATAGTATTGTGCGGCTTGAACAGAAAGTCCTAACTCGTCATAACACAACGCCAACTGTTGATAGATGTAGTTTGGCGTATGGCGTCCTCTCAATAAACGCGTATACTCATCCTTCGCTTGAACATAAGTTGTTCGAGCAAAATACTTATCTGCTTTTTTTAAACTGGGTTTTCGTTTTCCTTGTGCTGTTACTGCTAAAATCAAAAACAAAAACACGATTGCTTTTCTCATCTTAAAATCCTTTCACCTTGATTCAATACTACTAACGTCAAAGGATCCCTTGAGATTGCGAGGTTTTCTGCAGTTTAATAGCGAATTAACACGATAGACTTCCCTCATTTTGAATAAAGCAACAATTGTCCCGTTTTCTTATAATTCCTTTAATTTTTTGAACAAACTCAATTCAATTCTTTTCCTTCGTTGGTCTCTCTTTTTATTTCAGCAAAGAAAAAAGCGTTTTACGTTTAAAATAAAAATTTCCTACGTTCATCAAGCAAATAAAAATACCAAATGCAGAAGAGCATCAAACGCTTCCTATTTTAAAACGTTAAAAACTTAGTATTTACAAAATCTATTTGTAATTTTAATACATCGTAAATCAGATTTACCATCAAGTGAATCTCTCAGCAACTGAATAGAATGAAAAAATATGTTTTGGCTTTTGCATTCCTTGCACTTAGCCCATCAATTGTAAAAGCTAACGAATACCTAAAACAAACATCAACCATGAAAGAAACTGCAAAAAACCAGCAAACGATTTACCAATTCAAGGTAAAAGATTTGTATGGAAATGATTTTGACTTTGCCTCATTAAAAGGAAAAAAAATAATGATTGTCAACACGGCTTCTGAATGTGGCTTAACCCCTCAGTATGAGCAATTGCAAAGCTTATATGAAGAATTTGGAGGAGACAATTTTGTCATTATTGGGTTTCCAGCGAATAACTTTGGCAACCAAGAGCCTGGATCTAATGCGGAAATTGCAACCTTTTGTAAAGCGAATTTTGGTGTGACTTTTCCTATGATGGAAAAAATATCAGTAAAAGGAGAAGATATGGCACCCATCTATCAATTCTTAACAGAGAAAAAACAAAATGGATTTGCTGACAGTACAGTGGAATGGAATTTTCAAAAGTACTTACTAGATGAAAAAGGTCATGTAGTACAAGTAATCAATCCAAGAATCCTGCCTAATGATGCTGAAATCAAGGAATGGATTAAAAAGAAATAAGCTAGAATAAGGAAGCCATAGTAATTTTATTCGTAATTTTATCTTTTTGAAATTACTATGGTTTACCCTACTATACCGCTTGCGCAAAGCATTATTGAACTTTGTAAAGCAAAAAAACTAACAAACGTTGTTATATCGCCAGGATCTCGTAATGCACCCTTGACTATTGGGTTTACCAATGATCCTTTTTTCACTTGTTATAGTATTGCAGATGAACGCTGTGCAGCCTTTTTCGGTATGGGACTTGCACAACAAACGCATATACCTACAATTCTAGTGTGTACTTCCGGTTCTGCTTTATTAAACTATTATCCCGCAGTGGCTGAAGCCTTTTACAGTCAAATTCCCTTGATTGTTTTATCTGCAGATAGACCCCTACATAAAATTGATATTGGAGATGGACAGACAATACGTCAACAAAACGTGTATCAAAACCATATATTATATAGCGCTAATTTAACAGAGGACGCTAATTCAACTAATGATCAGCTGATTAATACAGCGATTAATACAGCGATTAGTAAACAAGGGCCTGTGCATATCAATGCTCCCTTTGAGGAACCTCTGTATCAAACAACGGAGCAACGAAGCGTGAATCCTATCGTTGAAGAGCCTATTCTTTCTACTTTACCAACTGTTGATTACGATTACTATGCAAACCAATGGAACAAAGCAACTAAAAAGCTGATTCTAGTGGGTAGTCTTGCTCCTCATACGCTAACGGACGATGTCATTGCAAAACTAACTGCAGATGGATCTACCCTATTTTTAGCAGAGACCATTAGCAATATTCAAGCACCTGGTGTAATTAATGCCATTGATCGTTTGGTTATTCCGATGGATGATGAAGCCTTGCAAAACTTACAACCTGATATTCTATTGACGTTTGGTGGCATGGTGGTCAGCAAAAAAATCAAGCAATTCTTACGTCAATATGCTCCTAAGCAACATTGGCATGTGGATACGCTACGTCATTACGATACCTATGACTGCCTGACAGATCGCATCTATACAGATGCCCAATCTTTTCTGACTCAGTTGACAGCAAATACGCAGCCTATTTCCTCTACTTATAGTAGCTGGGCCAATGCTATTATGGTAACGCGTAACACTCAACATAAGCAACACCTACACGATGCTATTTTCTCTGATTTTACCGCTCTTGATTACATCGTGAGTCAATTGCCTAAAAACAGTCAAATACAAGTGAGTAACAGTGCGGTTATACGCTATGTACAACTATTGCCAGTCGATTCGAGTATAGAGGTATTTTGCAATAGAGGAACGAGTGGTATAGATGGTTGTACTTCAACTGCCCTTGGAGCTGCTATCGGATCTGGAAAATCAACAGTACTCTTAACAGGAGATATTAGCTTCTTTTATGACAGCAATGCCTTGTGGAATGCTTACGTGCCCAAAGACTTTAAAATCGTCCTAATCAACAACGGAGGAGGTGGAATTTTTAGAACGCTTCCAGGACATCAAGAAAATGAAGTATTCAATACGTATTTTGAAACTACGCATCAACATACCGCTCAACATCTAGCAGCCATGTATGATTGGGCTTATTTTCAAGCGGATACAACTGAAGCTTTGTTAACACAAACCCAAGCCTTTTTCAATACGTCAGATCAACCTGCTATTCTCGAGGTAAACACCCCTACCTTCCTCAATGATGAAGTATTTAAAAAATATTATCGCAATATGTAATTTTTTTTACACTATCTCTTTTATTTTTAGTAACTTGTAGGGAACAAAAAAAAATAAAATTATGAGTAAAAGAGCTGAACTAATTGAAAAATACGCGGCAGACTTAAAAGACAAATGCGGTGTAAAACCTAACATGGAATTATTAGAAAAAGTGACGATCGGTTGTGGACCTTCGATTTACAATCAAGATTCCTCTACTGTGGCAAGTTCATCAGAGAAAGAAATGGCTACTGTTCGCACTAATTTTCTAATCAAAAAATTAGGATTAAAAGACGATGCTAAATTAGATGAAGGATTGAAAAAAGTAGTTGATCAATACGGTGCATCTAATAAACACAAATATAGAGCAGTATTATATTATCTATTAACGGTTCACTTTAAAAAAGAATCAGTGTATTTAAAATAAGAAAAAAATAAAAAAAGAGCAATGGTATCCATCGCTCTTTTTTGTTGTTTGTTGTTCCTATCGAGCTAAAACGCTTGTTTTAGATTTGATACACTAGTTTTCCTTTCGTAAAAACAGCTGTTCTTTGAGGAGTACGCGCTACTGCCTCTGCCGAACAAGATGCTTCAACCAAAATAAAGCTTGCTTCATCACCTACTAAAGGCCATACTTGCTTCCCTTCTTCATTCAAAGGCAAAAGCTGGTCTTTGGTTGCAATACGCAACGCTCTTGACAGCGACAATTCATCTCGCCATCCATATAATTCTGCCGTTAACTTGGCTTTTTCTAACATATCACAAGATCCAAAAGGAGACCAATGATCAATAATACTATCTGTTCCTGTCATTAGGGGAACATGATGCTTGTAAAAAGTAGGAATAGGCATATTCAATTTACCAATGGGAACCGTTGAAATAACTCCGATTCCAGCTTCTGCCAACTGAATACTTATCGCTTCTGTTTCCTTTGCATCTAGTTGTCCTAAAGCAAATCCATGGCTAATAAATGTCTTTCCTTGGAGTGCCTTATTCTCCTTTACTGTAGCAATCATATATTCAATAGCGGGTAACCCCGTAGCACGTCCTTCATGCAAATGAATATCGACTCCTATATTGTGATCCAAAGCAATTTGAAACATAATATCAAGTGATTTCTTCATATCTCCATCTACGGAAGTCGGGTCCAATCCACCAATATAATCTACTCCCATTTGCGCTGCTTCACGAAGCAACCCTTCTGAATCTGAATATAGAATTCCATGTTGTGGAAAAGCGACAATTTCAGCTTGAATATCCTCTTTTTTATTCGCTAAAGCTTTTTGTAGATTTTCTAAACTCTTCAATCCGCTAGTTGGTTCAATATTCGTCTGGCAACGGGCAAAGTACGTCCCTTTACTGTTCATCAACTCAATTGCTTTTTCTGCTTTTTCCGTTGAGTGAATCAATAATTCTGGTAAAATACGACGCTCTAAATCAATCATATCTTTTACCGTTTTACCGCGCAATGGCTCTGCATGCCAAGGTTCGCCATAAAACGTCTTGTCAATGTGAATGTGCATGTCTCTCAAACCAGGCAGTACCAATTTTCCAGCGGCATCAAAAACAGGAAGCGTATACGCTTTTCCTTGTGCGGCTTCAATCGATGCAATTTTACCTTCTTGAATATGTAAGTCGTATAATCCTGTTTGTGTTGCTTTTACTTGTCCGTGGTCATTGTAAATAAAACCTTCCTCTAAGCGTGCATTAATCAACACAAAGGTTGGATTTGCTGCTATCAGAGGCTTTACCTTCTTATCTTTCTCTTCTGCCCAAGCTGTTCCGGCTAGAAATAATCCTCCAGCTCCAGCTGTCGTTAAGTGAAGAAATTCTTTTCTATTCATCTTTTATCTATTAATGAGCTCCTGCTGCTTCTAATAATTGAACCATTGCCGTAAATTTTCTTGCTTTTGCATGATGCAACGGTGTTTTCCCATCGTGATCCGGAATATTTACATCCACTCCACCCTCAATCAACGCCTTGACAATATCCACATGTACTGTTCCGCCATTACTCAATACAATGGCTTCCATTAGTGCAGTCCAGCCTAAGCGATTCACGTGATCAATAGGGAAATTTGGCGTATTCACTAATAACTTCACCACTTCCAGATGTCCTTTCTCTGCAGCAGGAATTAAAGCTGTTCCGTTGTAGCGATTAAATATTGTGAAATCAGCGCCATGAGCTAACGATTTTTGAACTAATTCTAAGTTTCCTTCTGCTCCTGCATAGAGAAAAGGGCTATTTAAATTAGTGTCTTGGGTATTGACATTTGCTCCTTGATCAATAAGATACAAGGCTATAGGATTGTATTTTTTATAGGTAGCTACCATCAACGGTGTTTCTCCTTTGCTATTTTTAGCTTCAAGGTTTACACTATTTGCTGCTAAAATTTCTTTTACTTTCGTTAGGTTATTGGCAGCAACGGCTTGAAACAATTCTTTTTCTATTGTAGTATTCATGGTATACGTTATTTCATTTGTGTTTGAATCGGAACAGCTAGCCATCAAATTCGTTGATAATCCAGCGGTACAAATTAGCAACAAAGAACGCATTATATGCCTCGTCATAAGCTATATAGATTTAAATTAGTAACACTACAAAGATAGAGTTACCCTATAAAATAGCTGTTGTGTTTTTACAATGCTTTATTGTAAATATTATAACTCTCCCGAAATTGACCTGGGGTTTTATGTTTCCATTTTTTGAAGTAATGATTGAAATACCCTGTATCGTGAAACCCCAAATCATAGGCAATTTCCTTAATCGATAAATCCGTCGTAATCAGTAAACGCTCAGCTTCTAGAATCACGCGTTGTTGAATACTATGACTAGCAGAAATCCCTAATATCTTCTTTACCCGTATATTTAGATAGTTGGGCGTGATATGTAGTTTTTCTGCATAAAAAGCCACCTGATTCTGTGTCTTAAAATGCGTTTCTAATAAAACCTTAAACTCTTGTACCTTATTGTCTTTTACTTGTGCTTCTAAGGCTGTATAAGTATGAAGATACTGACGTTGAATCGTTTTTAACAACAAAAAAAACTGTAGAATACTTATTTCCTGTCCAATAGCATCTTCCTCCGTCAATACTTGATGTAGTTTTTTTAATTCTTGTTGTATCGCTTCATAAGCATCAGCAGTCAAGTTTAATACTGGAGGAACATCGAGTTGAAAAAAAGGCAAGGCACTAAGGCGATCTAACAGATGAAGCGTATTTGTTGAGAACATCAACTGATACCCAACCGTATCTTCCGACAATTTCCAATAATGTACTTGCTGTGGGCGAAGAAAGTGAATCTGAAAAGGTTGTACTTCTAAACGCGTAAAATCAATTTCGTGAATTCCAGTTCCCTGTTCCACAAAAAAGACAAGATAAAAATCGTGCTTATGTGGTAATACTAAATCATTACGCCCTCTTTCTGTATGTTCAAACAAGGTAATGTCCCAAGTCTCTTCTCCGATTATTTTAGATCGACTCCAAGTCTCTATGGTCTTTGTTTCTTTCATCAGATTACACCTTTACTTTTAGTCTCCTTTTAGTTAAGTAATAACAAGATAAGAAAAAAAAACTCGCTTCTTTGCAGAAGCGAGTTTTATCTAGCTATTTGAATTATATTTTTTCTTTTAGCGCTACTGCTTGATCATACAGTTCTTCGTACATCGGAAGAATTTCACTGATTTGGAAGCGTTTTGCTGTTTGACGAGCACCTTCTTTGAAACGACATAAAGTATCTTCATCTTTTAAGATGGCTAAAGCATTTTTAACCATATCATCGACATCCTTTACATTACTTAAATAACCAGATACTCCGTGTTCATTTACTTCTGGTAAACCTCCTGTATTACTAGAAATTACAGGAACTCCAACAGCCATAGCCTCTAAAGCAGCTAATCCAAAACTTTCCGTTTCTGATGGCAGTAAAAACAAATCAGAATACCCTAGAATTTGATTTACTTCATTACTATTTCCAAAGAAAATAATCTTGTCGTAAATACCCAATTCCATCGCTAAGCGTTCTGCTTTTTCCTTTTCAGGCCCATCCCCTACCAACATCAATTTTGCAGGGACTACTTGTTGAATACCATAAAAGATTTTCACCACATCACCGATGCGTTTTACCTTTCTAAAATTACTGATATGCGTGATGATGAACTCCCCTTTTTCTGCCATAGCACTACGCTTACAAGGCGTTTCTGAGCAATCAACCTCTTTTACTTCTATGAAGTTAGGGATAACACAAATCTCTTTTTTACTTTGAAACAGTTCATATGTTGATTGTTTCAAAGATTCTGAAACCGAAGTAACAAAGTCAGATTTATTGATACTAAACGTTACTGCGCTTTTGTAATTGGGATGATTTCCAACTAAGGTAATATCAGTTCCGTGTAACGTAGTAATCATCGGTAAGTCGATTCCCTCCTCTTTGAGCATTTGCTTTGCCATATACCCTGCATAAGCATGTGGGATAGCGTAATGTACGTGTAAAACATCAATATTGAATAGTTTCACGATATCCACTAATTTACTAGACAAAGCCAATTCGTATGGCTGATAGTGAAATAGAGGATATTCAGGTACATTCACTTCGTGATAGTAAATCTTAGGATTTAATAAAGCTAAACGAACGGGTTGACTATAGGTAATAAAATGTACTTCGTGATCTCTTTTTGCTAGTTCCAAACCTAGCTCTGTAGCTACAACCCCACTTCCACCGAAAGTTGGGTAGCATACGATTGCGATTTTCATATATGAATTATTTGGTGCTTAAAGATACTTCGAATTATTTATACTCAATATAAACTTTGTCCTCAGATTTAAGCAACTCCGTTAATTTAACACAAACTTTGTATTCAATTAATGCATAATAGACTCATAAATAACTTGTTGTATATTTTCTCGAACGTTCTCTTTTGACAAGCGATTGACGTTAGAATCAGGATAAGTACGATTAGAAAGGAAAACATAAACTAAGTCATTTTCAGGATCTGCCCAAGTCATTGTTCCTGTAAATCCAGTGTGTCCAAAGCTTGTTAAGGATGCACAACCACAAGTAGGTCCTGGTTTTCCTTGTTGTTGGGGTTTATCAAATCCAATACCTCTTCTATTTCCTTTTGCACAATATACACAAGCATTAAATGCTTCAAATGTCGCTTTAGAGAAAAAGCGTTCTTCTCCATATTCTCCTTCATTCAAATACAGCTGCATCATTTTTGCTACATCTAACGCTGTACCGAAAAGTCCTGCATGACCTGCTACTCCTCCTTGCATTGCAGCCCCCATATCGTGTACATAACCTTGTACCGTAGTATAGCGATAATAATTATCCTCTTCTGTTGGAGGAATCTCATTGATATCAAATTTTCTCAATGGTAAATAAGTAAGACGATTCGCTCCGATACGCGTATAAAACTTAGCTTGAACCAATTGATCTAAAGGTTGGTGATACGCTGATTCAATGTATTCTTTTAATGAAATAAACCCTAAATCACTGTATTTATACTCTATTTTCTTTGCTAGCTTCGTTTGCGCAATTTCTTCTAACATCACCTGGGTATATCCTTTTCTCAAGAATAGATTCTCGCTCACTTGTGTCGGAAATTCAGGAGAATACTGTAAACGATACAAGGTCATATCTGGGTGTTTGGTACTGTCTAATGTACTTTTATAAAAAGGCAACCAAGCAGGCAACCCCGATTGATGGGTCAATAAATCCTTTAACGTGATATCCTTTTTATCCGTCTTCTTAAATACAGGCACCAAGTCCCCTAATTTCGATTGCATATTGATTTTTTGATCATTGTACGCCTTTACTACCATCGGTAAAGTAGCTAAAATCTTAGTCAATGAAGCTAAATCATATAAATCTGTGTTTTTAACGGGAAAATCCGTTTTATACGTATGGTACCCAAAAGACTTGTTGTACACCACTTTTCCATGACGAGCCACAAGTATTTGTGCACCAGGCATCCATTGATTAGCAATAGCATGATTAGCAATACTATCTATCTTCGTCAATACGTTTGGGTCTAGTCCTTCATTATGAGGAGTAGAAAAACCCAAGCGGTGTATCGGTTTTGTTTTAATTCCTGTACCTACATCGTATTTACTTGTAATTGTGACAGGTAATTCCCCCTTAGCACCAATAGATCCAAAGAGTACCTGGGCAGCTGCTTCTTCAGCAAACGTATTATTTTGATACCCTACAACAAGAGCTTCTAAATCTTTGATTTCTGCTTCAATTCCCGATAAAGCATATGGTTTTGCAAAAGAAACTAAGATTGTTCGATTGTTCTTTGCAATAGTACCAATAAGTGCTTTTTCTTCCTCAGAGAAGTTGTGATTTCTCCATGGGTTATCTACTTTGTGATACCCTACAACAACCAATGAATATGCACTAAGACGAGCGATGTCTGAGCTTTCTACCACATCCACAGTAGCAAAGTTGCGCATCATATCTAAGAAAGGCGCACTGTCATCATCCCCTAATCGAACATAAGCGATTTTCTCTTGCTCTAATTTGCGAACCGGTAATACTTTATTATTGTTTTTTACTAGCGTAATTGCCTCTTGATATAATTTTGTGTTTAAATCGTCATATTCAGCCGCATTCAAATCTTCAACTAACTGATTTGTATTGATAAGTAAAGGTTTATTCAATCCTACGCGATATTTATATTCCAATATCTTTTTTACAGAATAAGCCAAACGGCTTTCTGTAATGGTACCAATCGCATAAGCTTCTTTCAATTTCACCACTGCTTTTGCTACATCTTCTGAAAACAACAACAAGTCATTTCCAGCCATAAAAGCAGCTAAATCAACTTCACCCGGAGTCAAATAAGAAGAAACGCCTTTCATATTTAAGGCATCTGTAAAAATAAGTCCTTCAAACCCTAATTCCTCACGCAATAATCGAGTTACAACATTATAAGAAAGAGAACTAGGAATTGCATTATCAGGTTCATAAGCAGGCAAATTCAAATGCGCGACCATCACACTAGATAAATCGTTTTTAATTAATTTTTTATACGGATATAGCTCTACACGGTGCAAGCGCTCTTTATCCAAATCAATCAAAGGTAATTTATAATGCGAGTCACTTGAGGTATCCCCATGACCAGGAAAATGTTTTGCTGTAGCGAATAGTCCTTCATTTTGGTATCCACGCATAAAAGCAAGCGCTCTATCCGTTACAATCTCTCTTGTTTCGCCGTACGCTCTTACCCCAATAATAGGGTTAAGCGGATCAATATTCACGTCGACAACAGGACCAAAATTAAAGTGTATCCCTAAGCGTTTTGATTGCTTTGCCATAGCCTGACCTACTTGCTCAATCAAATCCAAATCTTGTACAGCCCCTAAAGTCATATTATAAGGAAATCGATAGGTAGAATCTAGGCGCATACGCAGTCCCCACTCCCCATCTATCCCCACTAACATAGGTAATTTGCTTTGTTTTTGTAAACGATTAGCAATAGCAGCTTGTCGTTGTGGCCCTCCTTGAAAAAAGATTAAACCACCGACATAATTCGTATTAACTAATGCTTCTAATTCTTGTACGTGCTTTTCATTTTTATTGGAATACGCGGCAACCATAAACAGTTGGCCAATTCTTTGTTCTAATGACATCGAATTGTAAACACTATCTACCCATTGGCGTTGTTGAAGTTCATTAGGTTGTGAATTAGTTTTAGATTGCCCATAAGACAAAAAGGGCAATAATAGCAGTGTTAACAATACTTTTCTCATATATTTTCTTAGCTTTTTTTAAAACAGAGATGTTGAAGTCAAACAGTATAAATCTCTATACTTGCAAACTTAGCAAATCTACTTTACTTAAAAAAGAATATTTACGAACTTTATTTTAAGATAACCTTGCAATTTTATCAATTTTATAAAAAATCATCAATTAAAAAGCGTAAAAAAAGAGAAATAGTAAAGATATCTAATAAATAATCTAATTACTTAAAAAATTCAATGCAATTTATCTGCCCATAGGCACTACCAATCTTTTTTATTCAAAATCGTAAACAGTGTTAATTTTTATACTTTGAGGAATATCCATAAAAAAAATCGCCAAAAATTGACGATTTCTTTTTCTTATTTTATACTATATCGGGTGCCTTTTATCTGAAAAAGCGGCTATGCCAACTTTCTTCTGCGGGTACTTCCCAATATTCGCGATATTCTCCTAAATCATTCACTAGATTATTGAATACAATCGTATTGGCAGAAACAGCTTTTGTTTTTACCATTTGCTTAAATTCCATCACGGTTTTAAACGCAATGAATTCCCCTGTTTTATAGGTAACATTCATTTTATCCAACAAATCTACGTTGTATTTTTGTTCGATATCTTGAATTACGCGTACAGATGCATCAATAGAGCAACCTGATGCAGGGTGAATATCTTGGTCTACAGCTAAGATAATAAAGCGATTGTATTTAATCTCGTATGAAGCAGTAAGTGGTGTAGCGTGCGCTACCCATTCTTCCGTAAATTGACTAAGTACAGCATCTATATCTTGTACTTCTTCATCGGTAAACTTTCTATTTGACTGATAAATCCAAACTCTTGAATGATCAGGCATTTCTTCAAATGGTTTAAACATAATTATAAATCTTCCGCATTTGCAATTAATTCGGCAACGTCAAGTACTTTAACTTCACCTTCTTTTTCCTTGAACTTCACACCATCCGTAAGCATGGTATTACAGAATGGACATCCTGCAGCAATAATTTCTGCATTAGTATTCAATGCTTCTTCTGTTCTTTCTACGTGTACTTCCTTGTTTCCGTGTTCTGGCTCTTTGAACAATTGCGCTCCACCAGCACCACAACAAAAACCATTCAATCTTGAACGTTTCATTTCAACAAGTTCTGCATCTAGCTTTTCGATCAACTGACGAGGTGCTTCAAAAACGCTATTTGCACGCCCTAAATAACAAGGATCGTGAAACGTAATGCGTTTTCCTTTGAAACTTCCGCCTTCAATTGTCAATTTTCCGTCATCTAAAAGAGATTTTAAGAATTGTGTATGGTGTACCACTTCGTATTTCCCTCCTAAATCAGGATATTCATTTTTCAATGTATTAAAACAGTGAGGACAAGCTGTTACAATTTTCTTTACCTCATAGCCGTCTAATACTTGAATATTCATCATGGCTTGCATCTGAAAGGCGAATTCATTTCCTGCGCGTTTTGCAGGATCACCTGTACATCCTTCTTCTGTACCTAATACAGCGAATGATACATTGGCTTTATTCAACAGTTTTACAAATGCTTTTGTTATCTTTTTTGCTCTATCGTCAAAACTACCTGAACAACCTACCCAAAATAAAACATCCGGTTGTTCTCCTTTTGCCATCATTTCGGCCATTGTAGGCACTACTAAATTTTCTGACATAATTTATTGGTGTCTATTTAAAATCAACAGCTGTTGTCAATTTATCTTGTTAGTTAATTAGTTTTCGTCCCTCCAGTTTAAGCGATCCATTTGGTTATACTGCCATGGCGCTCCGTTATTTTCAATATTCTGCATCATATTGTTTAATTCAATTGGTGCAGCACTTTGTTCCATTACTAAGAATCTTCTCATATCCATAATAATTGACAAAGGACTAATATCGATTGGACATTCTTCCACACATGCATTACACGTATTACATGCCCATAATTCTTCTGGCGTAATATAATCGTTTAATAGTGTTTTACCGTCATCTACAAACTTTCCGTTGTTTGCATCTAATATTTTGCTTACGTCTTCGATACGATCACGTGTTGACATCATGATCTTACGAGGAGAAAGTTTCTTTCCTGTTGTATTTTGTGGACATAAAGAAGTACATCTACCACACTCAGTACAAGAATAAGCATTCATCAATTGTACCCAGTTCAAATCCATCACATCTTGAGCACCAAATTTTTCTGGTTCCCCTACTGGTTCAGCAGGTGCTGCAAAAGGATCTGCATTGGGATCCATCATTAGAGCTACTTCTTTCTTTACAGATTCTAAGTTGTCAAACTCTCCTTGTGGTTCTAAGTTTGCATAGTACGTATTAGGGAAAGCTAAGAAAATGTGTAAGTGTTTAGAGTAATACAAGTAGTTCATAAAGAACATCACCCCAATAATATGTGCCCACCAGCAAAAACGCTCAATAAAAGCTACTGTTGCAAAATCCATTCCGTTAAATACAGGTGAAATTAAACTTGAAATAGGGAAAGATCCTACAGCGGTATAATGCGAGTAATTATTTAATTGTAAGTAATGATCTGCTGCATTCATTACCAAGAAGAACACCATTAAGATGGTTTCAATGTAGATAATGTTATTTGCATCGCGTTTTGCCCATCCTTCCAATTCAGGTTGATTTAAACGCTTTAATTTTAGAATATTTCTTCTAATCCAGAAAACAGCAACTCCAAAAATAACAAGGAATGCCAGTACTTCAAAGCAAGCGATTAATACATCATAGACAACGCCTAAAAAGCTGAATGCGCGGTGTGTACCAAATAATCCATCAACAATAATTTCTAACATTTCAATGTTGATGATTACGAATCCTACATACACAAAGATGTGTAAAATAGCAGGAATAGGGCGTTTAACCATTTTCGATTGCCCTAAAGCAACGCGAATCATGTTGCGCCATCTGTCTTTAGGTCTATCGGTACGGTCAATCTTTCGACCTAACTTAATGTTGCGAATTAATTTCTTTACATTTCGAATAAAGAAGCCAAATCCCGCGATAAGTAATACTAAAAATAATGCTTGGCCTAAATACTGCATAGTTGTAATAAATTGTTTCTGTAAAGTTGTTAGTTTTTTTGGTTAGATTGGTTCTAAATTTCTGTTATTCCTTTTTTTCTTCCTTTTCTTGGTAAGGTGTCGCCTTTTTACCAAATAAAGAGAAGTGAACATAACGTTTTGGATTTTCTTTTAAATCGCGCATTAATTGCTCTAATTCTTTCGAAGCTCCTGTTAGATTTTTATATAGTTCTTCGTCCTTTAATAGCTTACCTACCGAACCATTTCCATTTTCAATATCCGCTAAAATTTTATCAATATTAGCAGAAGCACTCTGTAAGTTAGCAAAAGTTCCATTAATATCCAATTCACTTAACTCTTGAGAAAGCCCGACAAAGTTTTTACTCATGACATTTAAGTTTGTCATGGTTCCTTTTAATTGAGGCTCGATTCCGTTCATTAGTTTATTAGCTCCAGCTAACGTTCCTTTTAACTCTGTAACGCTTGTTTTTAAATCCGCTTGCATTTGCTCATCCAATACACCATTAATGGCTACTAACATGGAATTTGCATTTGCTAATACTTCATCAAGTTTTACTTTTAAAGGTTCTAATTCGCCAACTAATTTCTCTGTAATATCAAATTGAACATCTCCTTTTAAGTATTGTCCAGATTCAGCATAATCTGTATCTCCAAATTTTGGATCGATGGAAATTCCTTTTCCTCCTAATAATCCAGGAGAATAAATTGTTGCCACACTTGATTTTGCAATATCAATAGGATGCGTCATCATTAACTCAACAACCAGCTTACCTGTTTGTGCGTTGATATTAATGCGAGATACCTTTCCTACGACTAAACCGTTAATTGTTACACTAGAAGACGTTGTAAGTCCTTCAACATTATCGTATTCAACATAATATTTAGTACTATTATCAAAAAGGTTTCTTCCATCTAAAAAAGAATATCCCCAAATAAATAAAGCAATTGCTCCTAATACTAAAACAGCTGTTTTAATTTCTCTAGATATTTTCAAAACTCTATATTTTTATATATAACACGCAAAATTAAACTTTTATTTTTTAAAAAGTAGTGTTTATTTCAATGCCTCTTCCACAGAAATACTCTTACCGTCTTTATAAGCAACAATAAAAGAAGAGCTATGTCCTTTTGCCTTAGCTTCTTCTAATCGCTTTTTAGCTTCGTTATAATCGGATGTTTGACCGTAAAAATACTTATTCACCTTTCCTCCTTTTTCCATCGTTACATTGCTAAGACCATTGAAATTCTTTGCTTTCAATTCTAAAACACGTGAACTAGCTGCAATCTGTACTTTAAAAATCACTCCTTTTACTGTTGCTTTTTCTGCTGTACTTTCTTTGCTTTTTTCTGTCTTCGTCGTTGTTGCCTTTGCTGTTGTTGTAGTCGTAGTTTCTGATGATGGACTGATACTTACTGTAGCATCTCCTCCATAGTATGCATTTTTATACTCAATAATCCCTTTAGCAATAGATTCTGCTAATTCTTTCTGTCCTTTTTTAGACGTTAAGTAAGCCCCTTCATCTTTATTCGACACAAAACCTAACTCAATTAAGATACTAGGCATGAATGCTCCATGTAAAACCCAGAAAGGCCCTTGTTTAACCCCTCTATTTTTTCGTTTTAAATCATACGTAAACCCATCCTGCACTCTACTTGCTAAATCAATACTTTGATGCACATAATCTTCCTGAATCAACGTCAATCCAATAATAGACTCTGGAGCTTTAGGATCAAAACCTGCATATTTCGTTTTATAGTCGTCCTCCATCATAATTACGGAGTTCTCTTTTTTAGCTACATCTAAGTTGGATTTATTCTTACTTAAACCCATTACATAGGTTTCTGTTCCGTAGGCTGCATTTCCATCTACTCCATTACAGTGAATCGATACAAAAACATTTCCTCCTTTATCATTAGCGATAACAGAACGCTGTTTTACCTCAACGAAAACATCTTTATCACGGGTGTAAATCACCTCAATATCTTTATTCTTTTCTAGAATCTTTCCTGTTTCTAAAGCAACGGCTAACACAATGTCTTTCTCGACATTACTTAAATGATTGGTCCCTGAATCTTTTCCTCCATGGCCTGGATCTAATACTACTTTAAATTTTTTATTTTGCCCCAATGTAGCAACTGTAATACATAGGAAAGAAAAAACTATCAGCAATTTAGCAACTCTATTGTTCATAAAAAAGTCGTTTAGAATTCGTTTAATATAAATTAAATTACATTTTTCAGAAAAAATATATGTAAGTTTGACACGTTAAAAACAACGGGTTTGATTTTACAAAAATAGCACATATTCATAGATTTGCGTACTAATATTTTCAATATCGTCATAGTTTTGTTCGTTTTAGGGGTATTTTCATTCCCTAGAGTTAAAGCTCAAGAGTTCAACAAAACAACTACTTCACTGAAAGTCAACAACAAAGACTCTAAACTATTACCAGGTTTAGACACGGACACTATTGTCCCAACCCAAGATTCTTTACCTTCCATTAAGAATACGACGGATAGTATTAAACCACCTGCCAAGGGGTATTTAGAAGATATTGTCTATCGCAAAGCAAAAGATTACAATAAGCTAGACCAAAAGAAAAAGCAGATTACGTTATACAACCAAGCGGAAATAAAATACCAGGATTTTGAATTAACTGCAGGGATTATTGTATTCAATTACGAACAGAATCAGATTTACGCAGGTCGTATCAAAGATAGTTTAGGTAATTTAAGCCAAGCTCCTGTTTTCAAACAAGGAGGACAAATAGTTGAGCCAGACTCTATTGTGTACAACACGAAGTCACAACGTGCTTTGGTATGGCAGTCTAGAACTTCTCAAGGAGAGTTCAACATCAAATCTGGAATGACGAAGAAAGAAAATGACTCAGTGTATTTCATGGAGGATGTAATTTTCACTACAGCCAAAGATTTAGATGATCCTGAATATTACTTCAAAACAAAAAAGGTTAAGCTAGTTCCGAATAAGAAGGTAGTCGTTGGACCTACGAATATGGTTATTGCTGATGTACCTACTCCATTGGGATTGCCTTTTGCTTTCTTCCCTATGTCGGAAAAAGCAGAATCAGGTTTTATTATTCCAAGTGTGGGGGAAACGAACCAACAAGGATACTATTTGCAAAATGGAGGATACTACTTTGCATTAAGTGATCGAGCAGATTTAACGATGCAAGGGGATTATTACACCAATGGTAGCTGGGCCTTGCGATCGAGTAGCAACTATGCCAAGCGCTATAAATACAATGGACGTGTATTAGTTCGTTATGAAAATAACATATTCAGTGAACGAGGACTTCCTGATTACCAAAAAAGCACCATCTACAACGTACAGTGGAACCATTCACAAGATGCTAAATCAAATCCTGGTTCGCGTTTCTCTGCTTCGGTTAACATGGGTAGTGGCCAATATTTTAGACAGTCAAATAACTCTTACAACGTGGGTGCCTCGTTAAACAATACGATGAACTCTTCCATCAGTTATTCTAAGACTTTTGAAAGTACACCACAAGTTAATATGTCGCTTTCTGCCACACATTCACAATCAACCAATACAGGTCGAGTGAATATGTCCTTACCAACACTTCAAGCGAGTGTAGATCGTATGTTCCCTTTTGCTCCAAAAAATGGATCGAAAAAAGGGTTAATCAAAAACTTAAACCTTTCTTATAACTTAAGAGGAGAAAACCGAGTGGATATCCATGAAGATAACTTCTTCAAACAACCAATGTTTGACAGTTTGAATTCTGGTTTTCAACACACTATTCCGATTACGACAAACTTTAAGCTTTTCAAATACTTCTCTGTTTCTGCAGGAGGTACCTACAATGAAACTTGGGTTTTCAATACCATAAAGAAACAATACAATCCTGAGACAAACCGTGTAGAAGACATTCGTGTCAATGGGTTTGATCGCTTTAGTACCTATAATTTTAGCTCTAACATTGGAACAACCATTTACGGTACATTTAACTTTAGTAAGGACAGTAAAATTCAAGCTATTCGCCACGTCATGCGTCCAAGCGTAGGATATTCTTATACTCCTAGTTTTGACCAATATTACGATACCTATAGCATAGATGCAACAGGAACGACAATGCAGGAGTATACGCGGTTCCAAGGAGGGCTATTTTCCGCTCCAGGTAGAATGAACTCCAATATGTTGAATATGTCGTTGAGTAATACCTTTGAAGCTAAGATACGCGACGACGAGGAAAAAGACGGATTCAGAAAGTTAATGCTATTAAATAGCTTAAACCTTTCCACCAGCTACAACATGTCTGCAGACTCCCTTAAATGGGCCCCTATGCGTGTTTCTACAGGAACGACTCTTTTTGATAATAAAATGCAGATTAACGTAGGGGCAACTTTAGACCCTTATGCCTTAAATAATAACAATCAACGTATTGATGTTTTCAACATCAACAACGGAGGAAGTTTATTCCGCCTAACGAGTGCAAACGTAACGGTGAACTGGTCATTGAACAGTAATGATCCTTTATTCGGCAACAGAGAGAATCCCAACCAAAACTCAATTGACAATGGTGGACGTGGTGATGATTTATTTGGTCAAGCAGGAAATCTAGGAGATAATCGTCAAAGTATGTTTGACAACAAAAAAGAAGACCGTCCTTTTGAAGGGTTTTACAACGCTAAGATTCCGTGGGACTTAACCTTTGCCTATTCCCTAACCTACAATAACTCATCCCGTCAAAATGAGATTTCCAATAACTCAGTGATGATGTCTGGAAATATAGAACTTACTCCGCGCTGGAAGGTCGGGTTTTCTTCAGGTTATGACTTTGTACAAAAAGGAGTTACCTTTACTCAATTCCGCTTTGAACGAGATTTATTGAGCTGGCGTATGGACTTCACTTGGGTTCCGATTGGAACGTATACGAGTTGGGGCTTCTTCATCGGAATTAAATCATCGATGTTAAGTGATATCAAGTGGGAAAAACGAAAAGCACCGGATAAACGCTATTTTTAATTCAATATAAGCATGAAAAAAACAATCATAAATTCTGATCAAGCACCTAAACCTATTGGTCCTTATAATCATTCTGTATTAGTAGGTGATTTACTTTTCATCTCTGGTCAAATTCCATTTAACCAAGCCACTGAAACATTAGTTACAACTGGTATTGAAGATGAAGCGAAACAAGTAATGGCGAATTTAAAAGCTATTCTAACAGCAGCAGGCATGACGTTTGAAAACGTAGTTAAAGCAACAATTTTCTTAACTGATATGAATGATTTTGCTAAAGTAAATGAAATATATGGTAGCTTTTTTCAAGCAGAAACTGCACCAGCAAGAGAATGCATTCAAGTCGTAAAATTACCACGTAACGTAAACGTTGAAATTTCAATGATTGCTACAAAATAACAAAAGAGGGTGTCCTGATTGGGACACCCTCTTTTGGTTTACAGTTAACTGTTAACTATTCTATCGCATGCAAAAGCAACTGAGCACTAGCTTCATTCGTTGCTAAAGGAACATTGTGTACGTCACAAACGCGAAGCAACATATTGATATCCGGTTCATGTGCATGTTTCCCAAGAGGATCTTTAAAGAACAAGACCATATTAGTCTTCCCTTCTGCAACACGAGCTGCAATTTGAGCATCCCCACCTAATGGTCCAGATAGCATACGCAATACTTCAAACCCTTCTTTTTGTGCAATTCCACCTGTTGTTCCAGTGGCAATTAACTCAATGCCTTCTCTTGATAAAATGGCGCGGTTTTTCTGAATAAACGCCAGCATTTCATCTTTTTTACCATCATGGGCAATTATTGCTATTTCCATATTTTGTTATTTGTGATAATCGATTAATCCATCCAGTGGTTTTTGAATGATTTTTCCAATTGTAATTCCATGCTTATGCAAAACTGCTTTAAACTCATCTTGTAGAAAATAAGCCACTGATCCTACAAAATGTACGGGTACACTACTCGATTCTGGATGGCTTTTAATGTAGTGTTCTACAAAAAAGACCACCTGTTCTTCAATCATCGCTTGAAAAAAAGGATGATCCTTGTGTTCAATTAAAAAAGGAAGAAAAGAAGCTAAATACGCATTTGGGTTTTCTTTTTTATAGAAGTTATACTTCACCACATCTGCATCTAAATCGTACTTCTGTGTAAACTTCTTCGCTAATTCAACTGGCATATAGTTTAAAAACAACGCTTTAATCATCAATCGTCCTAAAGCACTTCCACTGCAATCATCCATAGCCATATAGCCTAACGATTCCACTTTTTGATGAATAACTGTTCCATCGTAATAAGAGACATTAGAGCCCGTTCCATTGATGCAAACAATTCCTTTTTCACTCTTCCCAACTGTTGCATAAACGGCTGCATAAGTATCTTCATGCACGTTAATTGATTGACAGTTGATAAAATACGAGGTAAAAAAATCGCGAACGGTTGTTTTACTTCGATTCGAGCCACAACCCGATCCATAGAAGTACAATTCCGTTACTTTATCCTTGTTTTTGGCAATATCAGGAACTGTATTTACCCGAGTATGGAACTCCTCTAATGTAATAACTTCGGGATTAAGCCCGAGGCTTGTCACCGAAGTTATCACTTTATTATCTTGATCAAAAAAGATCCAATCTGCTTTTGTAGAACCGCTATCGACGATTATTTTCATTTGCTTTGTTATATTACTTTACTGTAGTTAACAATACAGCCATATCTACCATTTTAGCAGCATAACCATATTCATTATCGTACCAAGCAACGAATTTATAAAAAGTTTCATTCAAAGCAATACCTGCTTTAGCATCTATAATACACGTATGTGGATCTGAAACGAAATCTTGAGAAACTACATCATCTTCAACAAATGCCATAATTCCTTTTAATTCATTTTCACTTGCTTGTTTCAACACCGCCATTACATTTTCATAGGTTGTTGATTTCGCTAGTTTTACAGTTAAATCCACTACTGAAACGTCAGCTGTTGGTACACGCATCGACATTCCTGTAATTTTCCCTTTTAGCTCAGGAATAACTTTTCCTACTGCTTTTGCTGCTCCTGTAGAAGCTGGAATAATATTTACTAAAGCAGAACGTCCTCCTCTAAAATCTTTTTTAGAAGGTCCATCTACAGTGTATTGTGTTGCTGTTGCTGCGTGAATCGTTGTCATCAACCCTTCTACAATACCAAATGAATCATTCAATACTTTAGCTAAAGGTGCCAAACAGTTTGTTGTACAAGAAGCATTCGAAACAATTGTATCTGTTGGTTTTAATTGCTTTTCATTTACTCCCATCACATACATTGGAGCATCTGGCGACGGAGAAGAAATTAGCACTTTTTTTGCACCTGCATCAATATGCTGCTGTGCACCTGCTAAATCTTTAAATACCCCTGTACAATCTGCTACAACATCTACTTTTACCTCATCCCATTTCAGCAACAATGGATCGCGTTCAGCTGTAACGCGGATTTCTTTTCCGTTGACAATTAAATGCCCATCCACAACTTCCACAGTTCCATCAAAACGACCATGTACAGAATCGTATTTGATTAAATAAGCTAGTTGTTCAACAGCCATTAAATCATTAACTGCAACAATCTCGATGTCGTTTCTCTTTACCGCTTCTCTTAGCATTAAACGTCCGATACGTCCAAAACCATTGATACCTACTCTTGTTTTCATATTTGCTTTTTTATTTAATTCTATACTTAAATTGTAATTATATCTGATACTCGTAATAGTTCCGCATCTACTGCTGTATGTCCTTTTACGATATTTTCTAAAGGAGTTAATGCAACTTGATCATTGATTAATCCAACCATAAAATTCTTTCCTCCTTCTAATAGCGTTTCAACCGCCTTTACACTCAATCGACTTGCTAAAACACGATCAAAACACGAAGGAGCTCCACCTCTTTGCATGTGTCCTAAAACGGATACACGAACCTCATATTCCGGTAGGTGTTCTTCCACATATTCTCCTAGTTCAAAAACGTTTTTCCCTAGTTTTTCACCTTCCGCAACAATAACGATACTCGATGATTTTCCAGATAATTTGCTTTTCTTCAACGATTCTAATAAACGTTCTAAGCCTAAATTTTCTTCTGGAATGATAATTTCCTCTGCTCCTGCTCCGATTCCAGCATTCAACGCAATATGTCCGGCATCACGTCCCATAACCTCAACAAAAAAGAGTCTCTTATGTGAACTTGCGGTATCTCTGATTTTATCTACGGCATCTACCACCGTATTCAAGGCTGTATCGAAACCAATTGTATGGCTTGTACCATTGATATCATTATCAATAGTACCTGGAATTCCCATCACTGGGATATCAAATTCTTTACTCAATAGCATTGCACCAGTAAAACTACCATCACCACCAATAACAATCAAGGCATCGATTTGAGCGTTTTTCAGATTTTCATAGGCGGTTTTTCTTCCTTCCTCTGTTCTAAATGCAGCACTGCGCGCTGTTTTTAAAATGGTTCCTCCTTTGTTAATGATATAGTTGACATCACGAGGACCTAATACTTCAAAATCTCCTTCTACTAATCCTTGAAATCCTCTAAATACCCCTACACACATTACATCGTGGTAAGAACATGTACGAACAATCGCTCTGATTGCTGCGTTCATTCCAGGAGCATCTCCCCCAGAAGTTAAAACCCCTATCTTTCTTATAAGGTTACTCATAATTACTTTCTTTTTAGTAAATTTAAGGAATACCCTAGATTAAATCAATCCATAATTGCGATTTATTTGGGTAATTGTTATTATATTTTTGTTAAAACACACAATTTATTTACAATCCGTTGACTTCATGTATACCTACTCCTTTGCAACTGATTCTCCCTGATCGGTCAAGCGTGATTTTTCACTATAACCTTTACCAAATTAACCAAAAAAAAGAAATAGAACTAGGACATATTTCCTTTTGCCTTTACTATTAATTACTATAGGTTTCTCTTCCTTAAATAGAATTAGTATAAATTACACCCCCGCTTTTAAAAACAATCACAACAAACTGTAATTCAATAATTTAAACCAAAATAAAACTTCCATTAGAAAAGACTAAAAAAATGCGGTGAAAAGAAATTAAAGCTATTTTTGTGGC
Organism: Myroides sp. TSA_177.3; assembly: GCF_052691955.1. NCBI lineage: Bacteria > Pseudomonadati > Bacteroidota > Flavobacteriia > Flavobacteriales > Flavobacteriaceae > Myroides > Myroides sp. TSA_177.3. The sequence continues at coordinate 71,027 of NZ_JBQZGD010000011.1, read as the reverse complement.
ATGAAAAGAAAGAGAACAGAAAGAATCGTATTCGAAAACGTAGAAGTCCTTGATGCAGGTGCAAAAGGCGTTTCGGTAGCTAAAGCTCCTGACGGGAAAGTTATTTTTATTCCCAATGTTGTTCCAGGAGATGTTGTTGATATCCAAACCGTTAAAAAACGCAAAGCGTATTATGAAGGGTTGGCTATAAAAATTCACAGCTATTCTAAAAACCGTATTGAACCCGTGTGTCAACATTTCGGTGCTTGCGGAGGCTGTAAGTGGCAAAATATGTCTTATGAGCAACAGTTGTTTTACAAAAATCAAGAAGTTCAAAATAACCTTAAACGCATTGGTAAAATTGAACTACCTGAATTTGAGCCTATTTTGGGTTCTGAAAAAACGCTGTTTTACAGAAATAAAATGGAGTTTTCTTTCTCTAATGCTCGTTGGTTAACACCAGAAGAAATTGCTAGTGGAGACGAGATTGGCAAAGAAAATGCCTTGGGCTTTCACATCCCTAAAATGTGGGATAAAATTTTAGACATTCAAAAATGTCATTTACAACAAGATCCGTCTAATGCGATTCGCAATGAGATTCGAACATTTGCTAATGCAAATAACCTATCTTTCTTTAACCCAAGAGAACAAGAAGGCTTATTGCGTACCTTAATGATTCGCACAAGCTCAATTGGAGAAATCATGGTTATGATTCAATTTTTCTATGATAATCAAGAAGAAAGAGAATTGCTTATGGATCATTTAGCTGTAACTTTCCCAGAAATTACTTCATTACAATATGTGGTAAATGGCAAGGCTAATGATACCATCTATGACCAAGACGTTGTTTTATACAAAGGACGTGATTACATCTTAGAGGAGATGGAAGGTTTGAAATTCAGTATCAATGCTAAATCGTTCTATCAAACCAATTCCGATCAGGCGTATGAATTGTATAAGATTACACGCGATTATGCTGAGTTAACAGGAAATGAACTCGTATTCGATTTATATACAGGAACAGGAACAATTGCGCAATTCGTTTCAAAAAAAGCGAAAAAAGTTGTGGGTGTTGAGGCTGTACCAGAAGCAATTGCAGATGCTAAAATCAATGCAGAACGCAACGGAATAACCAACTGTGATTTCTTTGTGGGAGACATGAAAAATGTATTCAATGATGAGTTCATCGCTACACATGGCCATCCAGACGTAATCATTACCGATCCACCGCGAGATGGAATGCACAAAGATGTGGTAGATATGCTTTTAAAAGTAGCGCCTAAACGCATTGTGTATGTAAGTTGTAATTCAGCGACTCAAGCAAGAGATTTAGCTTTATTAGACGCCAAATACAAAGTAACAAAAGTTCGTCCTGTAGATATGTTTCCACAGACGCATCACGTAGAAAATGTAGTGCAATTGGAATTAAGATAATTGCAAACAATTATTATAAAAAAAATCCAGCACCTAGGTGCTGGATTTTTTTATTTATGATACTTCTACTTCTATTTTTAGAAATTTGGTTTTAGCGTATACTTTTTGTAGAAAGCATCAATACGCTCTACTACTTCGTCTGCTGTATCAACCAATTGGATCAAATTCATGTCTTCTGGAGAAATAGTTGAATATTTAGCCAATAGTACATTTTTAACCCACTCTAACATACCTCCCCAAAAATCTGTTCCCACTAAAATAATTGGAAACTTAGCGATTTTCTTCGTTTGGATTAAAGTAATTGCTTCAAACAATTCATCTAATGTTCCAAATCCTCCAGGCATTACAACAAACCCTTGAGAATACTTGACAAACATAACTTTACGCACGAAGAAATAGTCAAACTGAATATTTTTATCGCTGTCAATATAAGGGTTAAAGTGTTGTTCAAAAGGTAATTCAATATTCAATCCCACTGAAACACCTTGTCCTAAGTGTGCTCCTTTATTACCAGCTTCCATAATACCAGGTCCTCCCCCAGTAATAACACCATAGCCAGCTTTACTAACTTTGAATGCAATTTCTTCTGCTAATTTATAGTATGGATCTTCTTTTTTTGTTCTAGCTGAACCAAAGATAGAAATACATGGACCGATACGTCCCATTTTCTCATATCCATTAACAAACTCAGACATGATTTTAAAAATCCCCCACGAATCATTCGTTTTTATTTCTGTCCAAGACTTTTGCTTGAATTTTTCTTGGATTTTCTCCTCTTCATTGCCTACAATTTCTTTCATAACTCAATCATTTTTTAAGTTCGTTTTTTAAAAAGTGAGCCGTATAGCTCTTCTTTACTTTACTTATTTGTTCTGGTGTTCCCTTCGCCAATACTTCTCCTCCATTCGCTCCACCTTCATATCCAATATCAATAATATAATCTGCTAACTTAATTACATCTAGATTGTGCTCAATAATCAACACTGTGTTTCCTTTTTCTACCAACGTATTGATTACTTCCATCAAGACGCGAATATCTTCAAAGTGCAATCCTGTAGTAGGCTCATCTAAGATATAAAATGTATTACCTGTATCTTTTTTAGAGAGCTCTGTCGCTAATTTGATACGTTGTGCTTCTCCTCCTGACAAAGTTGTACTTTGTTGCCCAAGCGTAATATAGCCCAATCCCACATCATTAATCGTTTTCAATTTGCGGTAAATTTTTGGAATATTTTCAAAAAACTCCGTTGCATCCGCTACCGTCATTTCCAATACATCTGAAATCGACTTCCCTTTGTAGCGAATTTCCAATGTTTCTCGATTAAATCGCTTTCCTTGACAAGTTTCACATTCTACATATACATCTGGTAAAAAGCCCATTTCTATGGTGCGAACTCCTGATCCTTCACAAGTATCACAACGTCCACCACTCACATTGAAACTAAATCGACCTGGTTTATACCCTCGTATCGAAGCTTCTGTTGTTTGCGCAAACAGATTTCGAATATCAGAAAACACTTCAGTATACGTCGCTGGATTTGATCGCGGTGTTCGTCCAATCGGACTTTGATCGATGCCAATTACTTTGTCAATGTGTTCTAAACCGCTAATTTTTTTATACGGTTGAGGCTTAGCCACTGCATTGAAAAAGTGATTATTTAAAATCGGATATAATGTTCCGTTAATCAAGGTTGATTTCCCTGATCCTGAAACACCTGTAACACAAGTTAAGGTTCCTAGTGGAATCTCAATGGTAACATTTTTTAAATTATTTCCAGTTGCTCCTTCTAACTTGATAGACTTTCCATTGCCTTTTCTTCGTTCAGTAGGAACCGCAATCTCTAATTCACCATTCAAATACTGTGCCGTAAGGGTGTGTTCTTTCAACAATTCCTGAGGCGTACCTGTACTGATGATTTGCCCTCCTCTTTTTCCTGCATAAGGCCCGATGTCAATCACGTAATCCGCACGTTCAATCATATCCTTATCATGCTCCACCACAAGGACAGAGTTTCCAATATCACGCAAAGACTCCAGCGATTTGATTAAGCGTTCATTATCCCTTTGATGCAAACCAATACTTGGTTCATCTAAGATATAAAGTACACCTACCAACTGTGAACCAATTTGCGTAGCTAAGCGAATACGCTGTGCTTCACCTCCCGATAGCGTTCTTGAACTACGATTTAACGATAAGTAAGTCAATCCAACATCTTTCAAGAACGACAATCGCGTATTGATTTCTTTTAAGATTTCCTCGGCAATACTTCTTTGTTTGTCCGAAAGTTTATCGGATATATCAGCGAACCAAGCAATCAAATGTTCAATATCCATTTGGATTAATTCGCCTATATTCTTTTCTGCAATTCTAAAATACAATGCTTCTTTTCTCAAGCGTGTTCCATTACATGATGGACAATCAATTTCATCCATGTATTCTTTTGCCCAACGCTTGATTGATGCTGTTTCACTTTCTTCAAACTGATTTTTAATGAAATTATTAATTCCCTCAAAATCAATTTTATAATTCTTAGAAATACCAGCTACTTTGTGTTCTACTGTAAAGCTATCCTGTCCACCGTTGAGAATCACCTCCATGGCTTCTTTGGGAATATCCTGAATTGCATCTGCTAATTTAAAATTATAGCGTTGTGCAATGATTTCCAATTGCTTGAAAATCCAAGTGCTCTTCTCCGGTCCAAGTGGAGCTAAACCACCTTTTTTAATTGAAATAGCTGCATCAGGAATCACTTTGTGGTAATTGATTTCATGTACAGTTCCTAATCCATTACACACTTCACAAGCTCCTTTCGGAGAGTTGAATGAAAAATTATTGGGTTCAGGTTTAGCATAAGAAATCCCTGACGTTGGACACATCAAGTGACGGCTAAAAAAGCGGACTTCTTGGGTTTCTTGATCCAGGATTACAATGGTATCATCACCGTGATACATGGCGGTCTGGATACTTTCTGCCAAGCGTTGTGCCGTTTGTTCCTTATCATCAATGGGCAAGCGATCAATTACAATTTCAATATCATGGGTTTTGTAACGATCCGCCTTCATTCCATATTCTAAATCTTTGATTTCTCCATCAAGGCGCACTTTCAAAAACCCTTGTTTGGCAATTTGCTCAAACAATTCGCGATAGTGTCCTTTTCTTGAGCGTACAACAGGAGCAAGAATATTAATTTTTTTACCTGCATAATCTTGGAGAATCAATTCTTGAATTTGACTATCCGTATAGCTCACCATTTTCTCGCCTGTATTATAACTATAGGCTTCTGCTGCTCTAGCATAAAGCAAACGCAAAAAGTCATAAATTTCCGTAATCGTTCCTACGGTTGATCTCGGACTGCGATTGGTGGTTTTTTGTTCAATGGCAATTACAGGTGACAATCCATCAATTTTATCTACATCTGGTCGTTCTAAACCGCCTAAAAACTGTCTGGCATAGGCGGAAAACGTCTCGATATACCGACGTTGACCTTCTGCATATATTGTATCGAAAGCCAAGGATGACTTACCAGAGCCCGACAATCCAGTAATCACAACGAGTTTCTCTCGTGGAATACGGATATCTATATTTTTTAGATTGTGAACTCTAGCCCCTAAAACTTCAATAAAATCTTCTACTTTAGACATAATTTTGTGCAAAAAAACAAAGATACATATTAATCTCATTTTATGTAATCTGCTGTTCTATTGTTTTGATGTGATTTAGCATTATTTAACAGCTTTATTCTTCTTCCTTTTTAATTTGCCTCAATTCCCTCTCCTACTTTTAAAAATCGTATTTTTATCTCGCAAAAGAAGATTCTCATGAAAGGAGCCATTTTATATGAACTAGGTCAAGTACCTAAATTTGGAGAAATAGTAGAGCCTGTTGTACAACAAGAAGGCCAACACCTACTACGCGTTACAGCCGCTGCAGTAAAAAATTTAGACAAAGCGCGAGTAAGTGGTAAACACTATGCGAGCTATGTAGATTTACCCGCAGTTGTAGGCAATGATGGGGTTGGTTACTTAGAAGATGGAACAAAAGTATATGGACAAGGAATTACGGGTATGATTGCTGAAAAAGCGATTATTTCTGGGAACTATACCCCTGTTCCTCAAAACTTAGACGATGCGAAAGCAGCAGCTTTACCTAATGCCATTTTAGGTTCTGCAATGCCTTTAATTATTCGCGCTAGATTACAAGAAGGTCAAAATGTATTGTTCAACGGAGCTACTGGAGTAACAGGACAAGTTGGGGTACAAATTGCCAAACACTATGGGGCAAAAGAAATCATTGTTACCGGTCGAAATCAAGCGGTATTAGAGCAATTAAAAGCCTATGGTGCAACACAAACTCTTGTTTTACCGGATAATGAAGAAAAACTAACTGCTCAAATACAAGCCATTCACCAACAGACTCCTATTGATGTAGTGATTGATTACCTATGGGGTAAACCCTTCCAAGCTATTTTAAATGCCTTCAAAGGCAACGACATCCATCATTTGGCGTCAACGGTTAAGATTGTAACAGCTGGAGATATGGCTGGAAAAGAGATTCAACTAACTTCTGCAATTCTACGCAGCACAGATATTCAATTGATGGGATCTGGTTTTGGTAGTTTAACCAAAGAAGAACTCATTGTCTTCAACAAAGTTATTTTACCGGAGATGTTTTTATTAGCAGCACAAGGAAAATTGCATATTCAGACGGAAGTACATCCTTTAGAGGCAATTGAACAAGTATGGAACAAACCGATGGATCCTGGAACTCGATTAGTCATCACCATCTAGGCTTATTGCACTTGCTCTTGTTTTTTGATGTTACTTTTTCATTCAAACTCATTACTTTTGCTTGCTAATTCAACAACACAATGAAAACCTTTTTAGAAAATTACTTTCAGTTAAGTAAACACAATACCAGCATCAAAAAAGAAATGATGGCTGGGGTGATTACATTCTTAACGATGTCTTATATTTTGGTTGTTAATCCCAATATTCTTGCGGATGCAGGAATGGATAAGCAAGCCGTATTCATGGCAACAGCACTTGCTACGGTATGTGCAACACTATTGATGGGATTCATGGCAAAATTGCCTATCGCACAAGCTCCAGGTATGGGACTGAATAGCTTTTTTGCCTACACAGTAGTACTGACAATGGGCTATAGCTGGGAATTTGCTCTAACAGGGGTATTTCTAGCGGGGTTAATCTTTCTTGTACTGACGATTTTCAATATCCGAGAACTTATTGTCAACAATATACCGAAAGTGCTAAAAGAAGCCATTCCTGTTGGAATTGGGCTTTTTATTACCTTAATTGGTTTAAAAAGTGCAGGTATTGTGGTTAGTAATCCCAATACATTAGTAACCTTGGGCGATTTTAGCCAACACAGTGTTTGGATTGCTTTAGCCGGACTTTTGGTCACAGGGATTTTGTTGATCAAAAATGTCAATGGTTCAATTCTCATTGGAATTGTAGTGGCGACTTTTTTCGGTGTACTCTTAGGCGATGTTCATTTTCCAACAAGTTTAATTACAGCCCCACCGTCAATGGAGCCTACTTTTGGAAAAGCAATATCCTTCTTATTTTCACCCGAATCAGCTTCTAGTGTGTTCTCGATTGATATGGTTATTGTGGTTTTTACCTTTTTATTTGTCAACCTATTCGATACAATTGGGACGTTGATTGGCGTTGTTTCCAAAACAGGAATCGCGGATAAAAACGGCAATTTTCCACAAATGAAAAAAGCATTGCTAACAGATGCTATAGGAACGACTTTTGGTGCAGTTTTAGGAACTAGTTCGGTTACTTCATATGTTGAAAGTGCATCGGGAGTTGCCTCAGGTGGACGAACAGGATTAACTGCCGTTAGTGTGGCTTGTATGTTTGCTTTGTCTATTTTCCTTGCACCTTTGTTTTTAATTATTCCTGCGGCTGCAACAGCACCCGCTTTAGTTATTGTGGGGCTATTTATGATTAGCTCAGTAGTCAATATTGATTTTTCTGACTTTTCAGAAGCGCTACCTGCATTTATCACCATTGTTTTTATGCCCTTCACCTATAGTATTGCGGAAGGAATTGTATTTGGAATGTTGAGTTTTACCCTTTTTAAAGTAGGAACTCGACAACACAAGGATGTGAGTCCGACACTGTATGTCTTATCCGTCCTATTCTTACTCAAAATAATCTTAGATGCTCTATAAAAAACAAGCCCTACAACAAAAATTGTAGGGCTTGTTTTTTTATTTTAGATAAAGAAATTTACTTTATTTTTTCTGCTACTAATTGCGCTAAGTTTGATTTTTTATCTGTTTCTGAAAGGTTATCATATACCATTTTTAGTTGAGATATATCTTCTTTACTTGTAAAATACAAATAGTAAAGAGCAGTTAGAGACGTTTGATGTTGACTTAAGTAATTCGAAATAAAAAGCTGTTCATCTTCTTGTAGCTTTTTAAATCCCAGTAAGATTTGTTGCATTTTAGCCTCATCCTTTTGTTGCATGGCTTCCATGTAAACTTGTTGCTGCTGTCCTTGATAGGTAAGGATATTGTACTTATACAAGCTCAAATTTCGTTCAAATTCACTTAATGTTTCATTGTTAAGCGTTCCTTTTAATGCAAAAGAAGTGAAGTTATCTTGATCGATGGTAACCTGCGTTTTTCCGTTTTCAATAAACAAAGGAATTCTTCCTTTTTGATCGCGAAAAGTTAAAAAGCCTAAAGTAGGTTGTTCTATTTTACCAACAAACTTAAACCCTTCATTTTGCACTACAATAGAATCCAACTTGATTAATTCATTTGCATCAGTTTCCGCCACTTTGTTTAAGTAAATCATCTCTCCATCAGGTACATGAGCCAAAGTCCCTTCTATTTCAAATTGTGTATTCGAATTACAAGCAGTAAATACTACGGCTATTCCAAGCAGTAGTAATTGTAAATGTTTTTTCATAGCATTTCATTTAATACACAAAATTAACCTTATTTAACTAGAATTACAAAGACAAAAAGGCTATAAACAACATTATCCACCCTGCAACTAATGCTAATCCTCCTATAGGCGTAATAGGTCCTAGTATTTTTATTTTTTTCCCAAAGGTTGCACTTAATACAAGTCCATAAATACTAAAGGAAAATAGAATCACTCCAATGATAATAAGATTCGTTGCATAATAAGTGTATTCGCGTTGAGGCAGTATACCAATAACCAAAAGTAAAATAGCATGATACATTTGATATCTCACTCCTGTTTCATAGCTTTCCAATCGCTCGGTATCCATGTGTTTTTTTAACGCATGTGCGCCAAAAGCACCAAATATAATAGCTAAAGCACCAAAAATACTTCCTGCATATAGTGCTGTTGTATTTGTAATATCCATTGTATTTAATTTTCTTTCGTTTAATTCAAAGTCAGCTGTCCTAAAATTTCTTCGGACATAAAAGGTCCACCCGGATAACGTGCAGTATAATCTAAATTCAACCAGATTTGCCCGCGTTCATCGACGTGATAATGTACTTCTTTCCCTTTACTCTCTTCCACAAAAAGCACCTCTTTAATCAAGAAGATAACTTTTTCTAAATGTGCTTTATTTTCAATCAGCATCTCTGGGTACATATGCTCTTTGGTGTGTATCAAGCGCGGTGTTCCTCCAATAGAACGCACCAAGGCAGCCATTAGGATGGAATAGTCATCACAATCTCCTGAAAAGTGAATCAACGATTCTGAAGCAGTTGCAATATATTCTCGTCCTTTGGGGTCATTGACATAATTCCAACGCGTACGCACTTCTTTAAAAATGGCTAAACACTGGATGATTTGTCTATATTCTCCATATCCTTGTACTTTAGAGAAATTCTTTGTTGTAGCTAATAAAGCAAAGTTTCGAACTTTGGGATTATCATACTCAATCGCCTTAATCACTTTAGATTTATTGGGAAAAGGCAGAAGTTTAGATATAATTAAATCCTGTGGATTTTGCGTACTTGCCATGGCATAAATCATCACGCGATAATCATCAAAAATGGATTCCAGATCATAATCTTCATGTGAAGTACCGATGAAAAAGATTCCCAAATAGGCCAAGATACAGATAAACAAGATGGATTTCAGTTTATACAGAATAAACTGAAAAACCGCTAATATTACGATACAAAGCAAAATACGATCCAAATGATATGGCCATTCTGGATCGATTATATTTTGATGCACAATAATAAAGATAGGAACCGTTAAGAGTACATTCAATATAAAAATTATGATATAGTCCCATGGAGAAGGAATTCTCAGGTACTCATACCATTTCTTTTTCTTTTTAATAATTTGTACTTCTTGATTGTCCATCTGTAAATCAGAAAAAATTACATTTTAATATCTTCGTATTGCTTGGGTGTATCGATCAACTGTAGATCGACTAATTGCTGTTGTATCTTATTGTAATTTACTTTAGATAATTGCCTTTGCGACCAACGTGTTAAAGACAACCAATCCTGAATATCCTCTACTTTTTGATTGTAGCGTTCTGCTAATGTTCGATCAATACTCGGAATAAGTTTAAATTCTGAGGTTGTAGCATTGATGACTTCTAATAAATTATCTACTAAAGCACGGTTCTGTTGAACAAACGCACGACGACCAACCAAAACAAAAGAAGGCCATGGTGTTGGACATTCTCCAATTCGTCTGAATACGTTTTGATCTACCAAAGGCTGTGTCATAAAGCGCTCCCACATAAAATAATCAGCTTCTTTATTTTGCAACGCAACAACGGCTTTATCTAACGTATCGACAATGACAAACGTTAGCTTCTCTAAATCCCAATTCATCTGTTTGGCATGTACAATAGCCATTAAATGAGAGCCTGATCCCAATCGGCTAATAGCGATTCGTTTGTGCTCTAAATCGGCAATAGATTGAAAAGGTGAATCAGCAGCTACATGAATTCCCCATAATAACGGAGAAGCTACATATTCTTGTATAATTGAAGTTTCATTACCAGCTGAAATATCTTTGATAATTCCCTCCGATAAAATGATAGCTAAATCGGTTTCCTCTTGACGCAACATCTGGCACATTTTACCTGTACCTTCTGGAATGTCTGTCCATTGTAAATCAATTCCAATTGCATTAAACTCTCCATTTTCTAGGCATAAATGCCAAGGTAAATTAAAGTGTTCTGGTACTCCAACAATTCTAACTTCTTTCATTTTTATACGTCCTATACATTTTACTGCTAAGATAATAAAAAGTACGGCTTAAAGATTGGGAAATCGCGTAGAAGAAAAAAAAATCTCTACAACTAGTGTAGAGATTTTAATGGCTATGGTTTCATAGAACCTGTTTGTTTTAGACGTGTATGAAATTTGAACGCTTCTTCCAAAATATGAGGAGTATGTCCTCCTAATTCTTTCGCTCGTTCAAAGTAATCTCTTAATTCTTCTTTGTAGTCTGGATGCACGCAATTTTCAATAATTACCTCAGCACGCTCACGAGGAGATAACCCGCGTAAATCCGCTAAACCTTGATCCGTAACTAAAATATCTACATCGTGTTCCGTATGATCCACATGGGATACCATCGGCAACACGTGTGAAATCTTGTTTTCTTTTGATGCTGCTTGTGTTACGAAAATACTCAAATATGCATTTCGCGCAAAATCTCCAGATCCACCAATACCGTTCATCATTTTACTTCCACTGATATGCGTAGAGTTTACGTTTCCGTAAATATCAAATTCAATTGCTGTATTGATTGCGATAATCCCTAACCTTCTGATTACCTCAGGGGCATTACTGATGTTCTGAGGACGCAATACTAATTTATCTTTATATTGATCGAAGTTGTTGATGATTTTTTCATAGCAGGCTTCTGTCACTGTAATTGACGACCCTGAGGCAAAAATCATTTTTCCTGAATCAATCAAATCAAACGTACTATCTTGCAATACTTCTGAATACATCGTTAGGTCTTTAAATGGACCATCAATAAATCCTGTCAATACTGCATTAGCTACTTTACCAATACCAGCCTGCAAAGGCAACAAAGCTTCTGTTAGATTTCCTTTTTTCACCTCAGCTTCAAAGAAGTTCAATAAATGAGTTGAAATCGCAGTTGTTTTCACATCTGGTTCAGGTAAAATTGCAGGTGTATCTTCAATGCTTGAGAACACTACTGCCACGACACGATCCGGATCTAAACGGATAAAAGATTCTCCAATGCGATCTTTTACTGTATGAATTGGAATCATTTCTCTTCGCGGTTGCTTAATTGGCACGCTATTATCGTGAATACCTTCAACACTTAACGGAATAGCCGTATTGATTTCAATGATAATCTTTTTAGCTACGCTGGCAAAATAAGCAGAGTTTCCAATCGATGTTGTTGGGATTATAAAACCTTCTTCATTAATATAAGTAGCTTCAATAATCGCAATTTCGACTTGTGGAATATGTTTTTCTTGTAATTGTTCAATTGTTTCGCTTAAATGTTGGTCAATATACTTCACCTGACCGCTATTAATTGCATGCCTTAAATCAGAATCAGCCTGAAAGGGCATTCTTCGGATTAAAGCGTTGTTTTTCGCCAAATCGGCATCTGTTGTTTGCCCTAAAGAAGCCCCTGTAATTAAGGTAATAGCTACTTTTTCATTGGCTGCTCTTTGAGCAAAAGCAGGTAAAACAGATTTACTATCTCCTGCTTTGGTAAATCCACTAGCTCCTACAATGGCTTTATCGTGAATTAATAAGGCTGCTTTTTCTGCAGTTAGGATTCGATCTCTATACGGACCGAACTTGATTCTGTCAAAATTAGAATCTTCTGTTGTCATTTCTCAATCGTTTTGTTAGCTGCTTAAAAATAGAACTTTTTATTAATATTTAATACGTTTTTAAACACTTCGTACGATTTATATGATTATACATTTCAATTAATATAAAAGATTAGCTATATATTTCATATTTTAAGATATTAAAATGATAATCGTAATTTAACCTTAGTATTCTTCCCAAAAACCAAAAAAGTATGTTTTTATCATTCCTTCATCTCTATTTTTCGACCTATTTTCCTTTCTAATCTTTAAAAAAAACCGCGTAAAAACAACACATTCCAAAGTGTTTTAACACTATTTCAATTTCACTCTTTTTTAGTCCTAATCTCAAGGTATTCCCATAAAAAAAAGCAACAGCTTTCGGCCGTTGCTTTTTCTATTTGTTCAAATTTCCTCCTACAGAAGGAATTATTTGTCTATTTTAATAGCTCTTCTACTTTTTGGTATAATTCTTCACCATATAAATTGATAGCTAAAATCTCTCCTTTTTCATTGATTAAATAGTTTGCAGGAATAGCTTGTACACCATACTCAGCAGCAATTTCATCATTCCAGAATTGTAAGTTAGAAACTTGTCCCCAAACTAAACCATCTTTTTCGATTGCTTGCAACCATTTATCTTTGTCTTTATCTAAAGATACTCCGATGATATCTAATCCTTTAGCTTTAAATCCGTTGTATAATTTAACTACGTTTGGATTCTCAACACGACAAGGTCCACACCATGAAGCCCAGAAATCAATTAAAACTAATTTTTTCCCTTTTTTGAATTCTTCTAATGATAATTCTTTATCATCTGGAGTTTTACTTGTAAAGTTTGGAGCGATATCACCTACTTTCAATCCTGCAGTTTCTTCTTCTGATAAGTTCATCATTTTAAGCATCGAATCAATTTTCTTTCCAACTTTTGATTCTTTTAATTCTGCAGAGAATTTATCGAATTCTTTCACAAAATCAGTTTCTCCATCTTGAGAAGACATCATTTGTTGAGAAAGTAACAACAATCCGAAAGCATTATTTGCATTGTCTTGTTGGTGTTTTTTATACACCTCATTGATACTGTCAATGTATCCTTTGTATTCATTTTGAAGAGCCTCAAATTTAGCGCGATCAGCCTCTTCATTCGATTGGCTTAATTGCATTAAACTCATTTGATTCTCATCAATAAAAGTTCTTAATTTTGTAACCGTTGGTTTTACTTCATCTTGTAATTTTTGAAGTTTCTGGTTATTCTCACTTCCACCTAATACAGTTTCTGTTGGTTGATCTTTAGTCACTGAAATTGTGATATGTCCTGGTTCTCCGATGAAAAACACATTGTTTTGCATTTCCCCACCTAGTACCACATAAGCTTCTTCAAGTTCAGTAAATGGATTTTCAAAAACTAATTTATTATCTTTTATAGTCCCTGTGTAAACAACAGTTGGAGAAGGATTACCCAATTCTGAAGTCATGATTTCTACTTTTGTATCATTGGCAACATCTTTCGTAGTAATCTCAATTGTATTATCTTGCTTACATGAAAACATTCCTAATGCTAGCAAAACAACTGCTAATTTTTTCATATTAATGATTTATAATTTTACGTCTTCGTAAAAGTATTAATAAAATCAAGATATCAAAAAGAAGTTGCGTTAATAAATTAGTTAATATTGCCCTTGAATCAAGAATAGTTGAATTTTCGTTGTTTTTTTCAACAAAAAAATGAATCGTTTAACTAAGCCAAAGCTTAAAATCGTTAACTTTTTCTCTACTTACAATCAATTCTTCCTCAAAATCAACCTGTAAGCTCAATTTTAAACGCGAATTACTATAGGCTGTTATCTCCTTAATTGAATCTACAGCAACAATGTGTTTGCGGCTTATGCGAAAAAACTGTTCAGTCTCTATCGTTTTTTCAATCTCATCGAGGGATTGATCTAAGATATAGTCTCTACCTTCTTTTGTTTTGAGGTAGGTTATTTTATTTGTACTGAAGAAACAAGCCACCTCCCCAATCGGTACAATCTTTAATTGGGTACCTATTTTAATTAAAAAACGCTCTTTATTTTCTTTTGGTGTTGTAGATAGAAAAGATTTAAACAGATTCAATTGCTCTGTAAAAGCGAAGAAAGACGCTCGTTGCTCATTGAATTTATCAATTGCTCCTTTCAGATCTGTATCGCTAATCGGCTTTAATAGGTAATCAATGCTGTTTAATTTAAAAGCGCGCAAGGCATAGGCATCATAAGCCGTTGTAAAAACAATTGCGCTTTTAACCGTTACCTGATCAAATATTTCAAAAGACAAACCATCTGATAGTTGGATATCTAAAAAGATTAAATCTGGTTCTTCGTTTTGCTGGAACCATTGAACTGCATCTTCCACACTGGTTATCATTTCCATTACATGGTATCCCAATTTTTCTATTTTTCGTTCCAACAAGCGTGCCGCTGGTTTTTCATCCTCAATAATGACTATGCGAAGTGATTTCATCTTTTACTTTCAATTGATATTCGTATGTATTTTTCAACCGCTCAAATTCCTTGCGTTCTAAACGATCTTGCCATTGAGACAAGACAGGTATTCGCTCTGCATAGTAAAAAATAAATTGTACAATCAGGAGCACCAACCAACACAAAGGTAATTCATAAAACATTCGCTCTGAACTTTTATAGGTAGGCGTATGAATTCCGATTACCACGTCTTCAAATCCCACAAGCTGTTGGTAAAGCATAACACCAGTGAATAGTAACCACACCACAACTTGAATAAAAAGACTTTTCAAATATCCTGCTCTTTTGCGCTTATACCCCCAATATTTTTGTTCTACTTCTTTGGTATAAAAATCCATTTTTTCTTTTATTTCCAATTATTGGTACGATTATTTTGTTGATCCATGTATTCACGGATTTTTCGGTCTTCCCAATCCTTTCCTAAGAAAAAATGATAGTTATACGTTTTCATCCAATCGGCTACTAATCCAATTCCCCATGAAAACACAACGATTAAACTCCACATAAATCTGGCATCAGTCATCAAGTTCAGTACAATTAAAAAGGTATTCACCATAATATACATGGTAAGGTGCGCATAAAACTTCTTCATTTTCTCCACGTTTTTCTTTGCTTGAATCAATATTTCTTGTTCATTTTCTTGTACATCAATAATTCTCATAGGTTCAATAAGTTTAGTTAATATTGGGATTCGTATTGTAAATGTTGTTTCTGTTTGGTCAATTTTGATTGGTTTATTCGTCAATAAGGCATAGCGATCGGCGATATTGGTTAGCCCAATTCCCTTTCTATCCTCATTGACTTGACGTAAGTTCAAGTTATTTTCTACAACTAAATAGCCGTTTTCTTGTTTGATTACAATATGCAAAGGTTTTGTAGAAGTCGCTTTGTTGTGTTTAATTACATTTTCCAACAACAACTGCAAAGACAAGGGAACTACCTTTGCTCCTTCTTGCTTTATTTCTTGCTCAATTTCAAAGGTTAAACTCTCTTCAAAGCGCATTTGAAGCAATTCGATATACGTTTGAGCAAAATCTAACTCTTCTTCTAAAGGCACTAGTTCTTTATTTTTTTGGTCTAAGATATAGCGATAGGTCTTTGATAATCCGCTTGTAAACTCTTGTGCTTTTTCAGGGTTTTCTTCAATTAATGCATTGAGCACATTGAGACTATTAAACAAAAAGTGAGGGTCTAATTGATTTTTTAAACTTTCAAATTGAGCTGATACACTACCTGTAATCACTTTTTGCTCGTTAATACTCATTCTTTTGTCCAAAGACGTAAAATAAGTATAGTAATAAATATACACGAGGATACTAAAGAAAAAAGCGGTGCTAAAAATGGCGCTGAAACTACTAGAATCCATAAAGTAATAGAACGTTTTATTTCCTATAAAATGGACATCAAAAATCTTCAAGGCTAAACATATCATCCAAATAAACCCAAAGTTAATTGCAGTTACAATAGCTGTCACTTTGTGTACACTATTCTCCTTTCCATCTAAAGATTTCGTAAACTTCTTCCAATAATTTTCTTTCCAATATTGGTTCACCAAAATAATAACGCCTACAAAAGACACGAGATACCCCAAAAACAAGGATAAATCCATAAAACGCAACTTGAGCACTTTCGTAAACAAAATGAATACGATAAAAGCTAAGAGTACGAGTTTTACATAATTATTTTTCATTTTTTTTACTATCCGTTTTTACTTTCTTTATTGGAGCCTCTTGTTCTTCTTTTGTTGTTACAATTCCTTTGCTACTTTCCTCTTGATTATAAGAGGAACCGACAGACCAGTTTGTTCCCATCTGAAGGGCAAATTGTGTCAACATTACAATAATCAAAAATATAAATTTCATAGGTACTTTGGTTGGTTTGTAGTACAAAGATTAGGAGATTAGAAAGCATATAAAAATAAGACTGGACGAACTGTAGTTTTAGTAGGATGAATTGTAAAAGGTAGTAAGGTTTTGATTTCCAACTAAGAGAAACTGCTGTATCAACTGTTAATAAAAAGACCTCAAATTATACCCAAAGACTTAATAATAATTATAAATTTGCATTTCTAATCGGTTTAAAAAATTATGGTTTATAAATTCAGAGTTATCCTTGATACTGAGGAAGATATTTTTCGCGATATTGCTATTTTAGAAGACGATACTTTAGAAGATTTACACAATGCTATTGTGAATGCTTTTGGCTTTGACGGTATGGAAGCAGCTTCATTTTATGCGTGTGATGATAGCTGGGCTCAACAAGAAGAGGAAATTTCTCTTTTTGATATGAGTGATGATCAAGATGCAGGAAAAACAATGGGTTCAACACCTATTAATGCTGTTTTAGATGAAGATCAGACTAAAATCATTTATGTGTATGATTTTCTTAATATGTGGACCTTCTTCGTTGAATTAGCCGCAATTGAAGAGGAAGAACCAGGTATATTGTATCCGGAACTTTTATTTTCTCATGGTATTTTACCAGATGATATTCCTACTAAATCATTTTCAGCTGGTCCTGTATCGAATGACGATATTTTTGGAGATTTTGACGATGATTATGATGAGGAAGATTACGATATGTTTGAAGGCGATGATAGCTTTACAGACTACGGAGAGGATAATTACTAATTTTTTTACATCTAAAAATAACAGATCTAAAAAGATCTACTACATATTTAACTATTATGATCAACCTTTTTAATGCACACGTAGAAACTTTATCTATCCACAGAGTTGGAAATAAAAGTAGAAACGAAGCCATCTTTTTATCAGATGAACCTTATAGCTTAAACGATGAGATTGCTCCTTTATTAAAAGAGTACTTCTTTAAACCTTTCCGCGAGAAAGAAGAAAGTTATTTTCAATTTGTTCATGATGTTGATTTAGAATTCAACGATATGTTTAACTATGCAGCAGATTTATTTAATGCGCCTTCTTCTGAAAAAGCACATGAGATCTCTCAAAAAATAACAAAACACTTATTCGAGCAATCGAATCATCCCCATATTAAAAATGGAGAGGTTTATGTTACTTATTTAACGAATACTTCTATTGACAATAATGTAGTAGATGCGATTGGAATTTTCAAAAGTGAGATTAAATCTGATTTCTTACAATTTCAAGAAAATGGTTCAAATCTAGAAATGATTTTACAACAAGGAATCAACTTAAATAAGTTAGATAAAGGTTGTATTATTTTCAATTACAAAAAAGAAGAAGGATACAAAATCCTAACTATCGATAGCAACCGTTATGATGCGCGTTACTGGTTAGAGCACTTTTTAAGTGTGGATATCTTCCAGGACGAAGCCTTCATGACAAAAAAATATTTAAAATTCTGTCAAGACTTCGCTAAAGACGTAGTTTTACCAGCAGAAGACAAAAAAGAAGAAGTCATGTTCATGAACCGTTCAGTAAACTATTTTGCTAAAAATGACGAGTTCGAAGAAACCAATTTCTTAAATGAAGTAATTGACAATCCTGATTTAATTTCTGAGTTCAAAAACTACAAAGTAGATAAAGGAGAGAAGTACAGTATTGAAGATACAACATCATTCCCTATTGCTAACAATGCCGTTTCTGATGCCCGTAAAAAGATTAAAAACGTGATTAATTTAGATACGAATATTCAGATTAAACTTGATTTTATTAATCCTGAAAGTGCAGATAAATTTGTAGAAAAAGGATGGGATGAAGAAAAGCAAATGTACTACTACTTGGTATATTTCAACAAAGAACAAAAATCATAAAGACAGTATAAAAAAAACCGAGACTTTTATATCTCGGTTTTTTTTATGTTCTTATTTTACGATGATTTTCTCTGAAATCTTTCTTTCTTTGCTTTCGTAAATCACGATATAATTTCCTGTTTTCAATTGCGGAATATTCAATTTATTCTCCCCTCTTTCTACAGTAAAATCTTGTGTTACTTTTTGTCCTGCCATATTGTAGAACGCAACCACTCCTTTATCATCTTTAGTTAATACCGTTAATTCTCCATTTGTAACTGGGTTAGGATATAAACTAAATACATCTTTTGCTAATTCGAAATCTTCTACTCCCATGTTTGGACGTCTTTCACCAAAACCAACCGCATACCAAGCATCATAAACAGCATAATATTCCGCTGAATCTGCTCCATATAAATTTGCTGTAACAGTCAATGCACCCTCTACTGCATCAATATATTGAGAATTGCTCCCTAATTGTGACATTAAAGTCAGATAAGCAATTTGTTCTGCTTTTTGCATCCCAATTCCAGTGACAGTATACTCATTTCCAATATCATTTACTCCCATTCCTCCTTCAGAAAGCAAATAATACCAGTAGTTAATTACTCCACTGTTATAATGTACACCGCCACTATCCCATTCTATATTTGTATCTACCCAATATTGTCCTTGGTACGTATTTGGCTGTCGACTCTGTTCTCTTCCTTCTTTAGGGTCACTCATACTTCTCATAAAATGAATGGGCCCTTTTATAACTCCTGTTCCGATAAACCAATCGGCATCATCTACTGAATAATGCTCAATAGAGGTTCCAAAAATATCAGCAAACCCTTCATTCAATGCTCCCGATTCTCCTTGATAAAATAAACCTCCTCTACCATTATTATCCACCACTAAATGAGTAAATTCATGTCCTACAACATCTAAACCTGTTAATGGATTATACGTATCACCACCTCTACCAAAAACCACCACATTATAAGGTAAAGGTATAGCAACTGCATTATTAGGAAAACCTGATCGATCTCCATCCATAATAATAGGATTATAAAAAGCAACTATTTCTCCTCCTCGAGCATCATAACTATCTCTATTGTGTACATACCAATAGTAATCATACGTTTTCGATAATCCCCAATGAACATCATTTGCTGGATTTTTCGGAAAAGTAGATGTTGCATAGGTAAATACACTCCCAACTCCACTATATATTTCCCATAGATTTGTAGACTGCATACCATCTAATGTTCTTATATTTCTTTCTCTATCTATCAGTTGATACTGGTCATTTTTCAATCGTAGCCCTAGTGGTAAATTAGCGCGATAGAATCCATCACCTCTACCTTGCACATCAATATGCGCGAGTAAAGATATCTCATGCACGATATCACCTTTTTCAACCCCTACAAAGACATTCTTGCTTTGAATTTGAGTAGATGATAAATCATCAATACGCACTTTATGAGCCAATACAAAAGCCTTATTATGCTTCATTGACTTCACAAAAACAGTTTCTACGGGATACTTTGTCTTCGTATTTTCTACTATTTTATTTGCTTGAAGCGCTATACTAACCGCCTTTTCTTTTGAAATAATAACTTTGCTATCTACATGTTCTTTTAGCGTATATACGCTTTTTTTATTTTCAATATTGATGATGGTACCATTAACACTTGTTACCCGTCCATTTTTATTACTATGAACAATAAACATTTGTCCTTCTACCGCATATTGCCCCACAATATGTTGATAGGTTTGGTGTACCTGTCCCATAATATCTGTATAGGAATGGATGAGTTGAAACGAATTCGTTTCATTTAATCCAAAAAAGACCGTTGCTTTTGCTACAAATTCTTCTGCTGTTAGGTTTGTCTTTTGGTCCATACGAATCACAAAAGAACCATAGTCATTCAGTGGCTTATAAGACGGAAGCTTTGTTCCATAAGGATTGGTTTGTGTTGTACTAGTTACAGCAATTGGAGTACTATAACTATAGCCTACAAATTGAAATAAACCGAGTGCTACATAAAGAGATAATCTACCTAAGTATTTTTTTTTCATGAACTATTTCTGCTATTTAAATATTTTATTATCAAAACATAAATATATCCAAAAATACTTAACATAAAAATTAACATTTAGTTTAACGCACAAAAAAAACCGAGACGCATCTCGGTTTCTATTTGTTTTTTTTATTTTACGATGATTTTCTCTGAAATCTTTCTCTCTTTGCTTTCGTAAATCACAATGTAATTTCCTGTTTTCAATTGTGGGATACTCAATTTATTCTCTCCTCTTTCTACAGTAAAATCTTGTGTTACTTTTTGTCCTGCCATATTGTAGAATGTAACCACTCCTTTATCATCTTTCGTTAATACCGTTAATTCCCCATTTGTAACTGGATTAGGATATAAGCTAAATACATCTTCTGCCAATTCAAAATCTTCTACACCCATGTTTGGACGTCTTTCACCGAAACCAACCGCATACCAAGCATCATGAACAGCAAAATACTCTTCCGAATCTACTCCGTATAATTCTTCTGCCACCATCTTACTTTGTTCCACTGCATTGATATATTGCGCATTATTTGTCAACAATTGTAATGTCTCATAAGCAATTTGCTCTGCTTTTTTCATTCCAACACCAGAAACAACATAATCATCTCCCTTATCATTAACTCCAGACCCCCCTTCACTAATTAGATAATACCAGTAATTAATTACACCACTATTGGTATGTACTCCTCCTTCATCATCTGCACCAAGACGTGTACTTGCCCAATGTTCTCCTTTATAAGTATTCGGTTGTTTTGCTCCATTACGATTATTTTTGGGATTCTGCATATCTCGCATAAAAGAATACCCTCCTCCTTTTACAACACCTTTACCTATTAACCAATCGGCATCATTCACCGCATAATGTTCAACAGAAGTTCCAAAAATATCAGCGAATCCCTCGTTTAAAGCTCCTGATTCACCTTGATATCTTAATCCACCATTCCCATTATTATCTATGACTAAATGAGTAAACTCATGAGCCGCTACATCTATTGCGACCAAAGGGTTAAAATAACTTGATCCTCTACCAAATACTAAATGACTCATTTCTCCATAAGGCTGTGCATAAGCATTTTCAGGCATACCCGAATTATAATCACCATCTAAGAATACTGGATCATAATAGGCATTAATTTTTCCTCCGCGTGCATCATAACTATCGCGATTGTGAATTTCTTTATAATAATCATAAGTATTAGTTAATCCCCAGTGAATTTCATTCGCAGGATTTTTAGGGAATGTCGTAGTCGCATTGTCGAATACAGGCCCTCTACCAAAAAAGAAATCACGATCATTATTCATCGTTCTTGCATCGAAAGTCTTTATCCTTCTTTCGTTGTCATATAACTGATATCTTCCACTAACCTCCGTTAAACCTAGAGGTAAATTGGAACGATACTGACCGTCACCGCTACCTGGAACATTTGCATGTGCAATTAAGGATACTTCGTTTACCACTTCTCCATTTTCCACACTGATGTACACATTTTTACTCACTACTCTTCTAGAAGACATTTCATCGACTCTTACTTTATGAGCTAAGACAAATACACCCTCCTCCTTTACAGAAGGAATAAACACGGTTTCAACAGCAGTATCTAACTCCGGTTTTTCTGCAATTTGGTTAACTTTAAAAGCAATACTCACCGCGTCTTTACTCGTTACTGTCGGTTTTCTATTTACATTCGCTCTTAAACTATAAGGACTCTTTTTATTTTCAATGTTGATAATCGTTCCATTAACCGCAGTTACTTTCCCTTTCTTACTATGAATAATAAACATTTGTCCATCTACAGGGTATTTCCCAACATAGTGTTGGTAAGTATTGTGTACTCCACCACGAGCATCAGTATAACTATTCAATAATTCGAACGTATTCGTTTCATATAATCCAAAGAACTCATTTGCTTTTGCTAAAAATTCTTGTTCAGTTAAATTGCTCTTTTGATTCATGCGAATTGCAAATGAACCATAAGTATTAAGGGGCTTATACGTCGGTAAATCAGTAGCATAAACTTCTACGTGATTTCCTAAATCAATTTTAGCGATGTCAGCATATCCATTTCCTACAAAAAGAAAAGAAGCTAATGCTACATATAAAAGAGGGGCTTTTATGTATTTTTTTTTCATGGGCTATTTTAACTATTTAGATTGGGTTTAAATTATTCCGAAATATACCAAAAATTACCTAACAATTACTTAACAAAACAACATCAATAAACATTTAACACTGTTTAAACACAGTAACTTCTATTTTTTAGCGGAATTGAATATTAAATCAAATTTTTAAAACATATCTGTTCAAAAACAAAAGTAAAAAGGTACAGAAACAATTTATTTTTTAACATCATATTTGGTTTTAAAGTTTCCAAAATTGATTTTATCTCCCTATAATTACGTTTCTATACAGAAAAACCTTTGTCATTTGAAAGTAGTACTTTACAATTCGGGCTATAAAGATGATTGGAATTGCTTTTTGGAGCAGGCCAATCCGGCTAGTTTTTTGTTTCACAGAAATTTCATGGATTATCATCGAGATCGATTTTGTGATCATTCGCTTTTATTTTATGAAGGTGATCGTTTGATCGCTTTACTCCCTGCTCATACCAATGACACGGTCTTGTGTAGTCATTTTGGATTAAGTTATGGAGGAATTATCCATCGCGCTTCACTGACTACAGCAGCTTTTTTAGCTCTTTTAGAGCTTCTTGCTGAGCATTGTAAAGAATACCAGTTGGAAGCTATTATTCTCAACGAAATTCCATTTATCTATCAACATACAATAAGCAGCCTTATGCCTTTTGTTAGTCATGCATTACAAGCAGTCCAACACGTGCAAATGCTTTCAACGATTGATTTTAAAACTCCACTTCCTCTTAATACCAATCGCAAGCGCATGATTCAGAAAGGAATCAAAAATGGGTATTGGATTCAAGAAGATTCCTCAGCTACTTCTTTTTGGCAGCGTATTTTAATTCCTCGCTTACACGATCGCTACCAAGCGAATCCTGTCCATACAATAGAAGAAATAGAATCTTTACTGCAAGCCTTTCCTCAATCTATTAAGCAGATGAATGTATATAATAGTCAAGGCGAACTCGTAGGGGGTACAACCCTTTTCATTCATCCTCATGTTGTGCATTTGCAGTACATTGCCGGCAATGAAATGGATAACAACAAAGGCGCTTTAGACTTATTAATTTATACGCTAATTCAGGAATACCAAACTACCGTTCGCTATTTTGATTTAGGCAGTAGTCATTTGAATCCGAAGCAGCTAAATAAAGGATTACTCTATTGGAAAGAAAGTTTTGGTGCTCGAAGTATTCCTCAGTATTGTTATACCTTTCAAGTTGAAAACCTTTTACAAGCACGCCGTGTAATCGACTGATATTCCTTATTTTTGTTGGGATAGATTTGAGTTTCACTCACACCATGACACAATCGCTTAAAATACCATACAATCGCTTAATTCGGCTAGACAAAACGTCTACGACGCCTGTATATATGCAAATTGCCAATCAATTGAGCAATGCCATTCAGCGCAACATTATTCCGATTGACACTAAACTTCCTGGAAGTAGAAAATTAGCGGAACTTTTACAGGTCAACCGCAATACCATTATTGCTGCTTTCGATGAACTTATTACTCAAGGCTGGCTCATCAGTCACCCTAATCAAGGTACCTTTGTTCAACACAAGAAAAATCAGATTCAGTCTAAATCCAACGCATTTCCTTCCTCAACGGCTTATTCTTTTCCCGTTGACAATCGCTTAGATTTAGCAAACCATGAACATCGTTGCAACTATTTTTTTACTGATGGTACTCCAGATATTCGATTGGGATTACAGGAAGAATTAGCCGCTATTTTCAGTGCTAATCTCAAGCGAAAACAACATGTCAACTATTTTGACCCCTATACGAATAAAACGGAGACTGCCTTTAAAAAACAGATTATTAACTACGTTAATGTAACGCGCAATATTCAGGCATCACCTGCCAATGTTCTAACCACCCATAGCACAACAACCGCGCTATACCTTTGTGCTTCCTTACTTCTTCAAGCAGGAGATCATGTAGCTATTAGCGAATATGGCTATTACGGCAGTCATATTATTTTACAACATACAGGAGCACAGTTACATCCTATTCCCATTCACCAGGAAGGAATTGATTTACACGCCTTAGAAAAGCTGTGTCAGCAAATGCCTATTCGCCTTCTATACTTAACAGTAAATCACCACTATCCAACCACGCAATCACTCCCTGTTCAGCAACGAGTAAAACTATTGCAGTTGGCCCAACAGTATGGTTTTATTTTACTAGAAGATGATGTGAATTTTGATTTTCACTACAACAATACACCGCCCCTTCCATTAATAAGTAGTGATAGCAAAGGGATGGTTATTTACCTTAGTTCAATAGGTAAATCAATAGCGTCGGATTTCAACACCGGTTTACTCTTAGCTCCTGCTAATTTAATTCAAGAGTTAGAAAAGCACAAAGCCTTAGTAGAAGCGAACAAAAACTATTTTGCGATGCATACCTTAATTGAATTGATTGAGGAAGGCACCTTATTTCGACACCAGGTAAAAGTCAATAAGATTTATAAAGAAAGACGCGATTATTTCTGCAGTGTACTGACACGTTTGTTTGGAGATTCTATTGCATTTACTATTCCCGAAGGTGATTTAGCTGTTTGGGTCACTTTTAACTATCCGGTCAACTTGATGCGTGTCCGTACGTTATGTTTGCTTCATAACCTCTATATTCCAACTACGTTATTATATCAAAATAAGAAACTAACGGGTATCCGTCTTGGTTTTGCTCATTTAACTTTCGAAGAAATAGATTGTTGTTTGACTATTTTTCATCAAGCTTGTATGGAGTAATAAACTTTTTCCAAATAAAACGACTCAATATATAACTTAGATGGGTGAACACTAATCCACCTACTCCTATAAATAAAATGGCTAGAAATACTCCCAAAGTAGGCATTGCACATTTGATTTCCATTTCATCGTAATTCGGCATATACAAGGGCATAATGACAAAAAAGTAGATTATAGTAAAAAAAACAAATAACAACCATTTCCATTCTCCCCATCCCTTGTTGTCAAGATAGATATAACCCAGAATTTGTGTCAGTGTAACAAGTAGTATAGGAACTATTAAAGGCATCTGTTTATCATATTAATACTCTAAAATACAAAAAAAACCGAGTCTAAAAGACTCGGTTCTTCAATTATAACTATAAAAAACTTTAGGGTTCTTATTTTACTTCCTCGTACTCAACATCTTGAGGTCCTTCAGCATCTCCACCTCCTTGGTTTCCACCTTGGTTTGGTTGAGCGCCTTGTCCTTCACCTTGTTGAGCCTCGGCTTGTGCTTTATACATTTCTTCAGAAGCTGCTTTCCAAGCCTCATTGATTTTGTCTAAAGCTGGAGTAATTGTTGCAACATCTTTTGTTTCGTATGCTTTTTTCAATTCCTCTAAAGCTCCTTCAATCGCAGTTTTATTTGCTGCTGATAACTTATCTCCAAATTCTTTCAATTGCTTGTCTGTTTGGAAAATCATTGCATCTGCCTCATTGATTTTATCTGCTGATTCTTTTGCTTTTTTATCTGCATCTGCGTTTGCTTCTGCTTCTTTTTTCATTCTTTCGATTTCTTCTTCTGTCAATCCTGATGAAGCTTCAATACGAATATCATGTGATTTACCTGTTCCTTTATCTGTAGCAGATACTTTGATAATTCCGTTTGCATCAATATCGAATGTTACTTCAATTTGAGGCACACCTCTTTGTGCAGGTGGAATTCCATCTAAGTGGAAACGACCAATTGTCTTGTTGTCGTTTGCCATCGGTCTTTCTCCTTGTAATACGTGGATTTCAACTGATGGTTGGTTATCTGCTGCAGTAGAGAATACTTGCGATTTTTTCGTTGGAATTGTTGTATTTGCTTCGATTAATTTAGTCAATACACCTCCCATTGTTTCAATACCTAATGAAAGTGGTGTAACGTCTAATAATAATACGTCTTTTACATCTCCTGTTAATACACCCCCTTGAATAGCAGCACCAATCGCTACTACCTCATCTGGATTTACTCCTTTGTGTGGTTTTTTACCGAAGAATTTCTCTACTTCTTCTTGAATTCTTGGGATACGTGTTGAACCACCTACTAAGATCACCTCATCGATATCTGATTTAGATAATCCTGCATCTTTCAATGCTTTCTCACAAGGAATCATAGAACGACGTACTAAATCATCAGACAATTGCTCAAATTTAGCTCTTGTCAACGTTTGCACTAAGTGTTTCGGTCCTGAAGCCGTTGCTGTAATATAAGGTAAGTTGATTTCTGTTTGTGTTGCAGAAGACAACTCTACTTTTGCTTTTTCAGCAGCTTCTTTTAAACGTTGTAATGCCATTGCATCTTTACGTAAATCTACTCCTTCAGCACTGTTAAACTCTTCCGCTAACCAGTTGATGATTACGTTATCAAAGTCATCCCCACCTAAGTGTGTATCTCCATTCGTAGATAATACTTCAAATACTCCATCTCCTAACTCAAGGATAGAAATATCAAATGTACCTCCCCCTAAATCGTATACTACTACTTTTTGATCTTTTCCTGTTTTGTCTAATCCGTAGGCTAACGCAGCAGCTGTAGGCTCGTTAATAATACGTCTTACTTTTAATCCTGCAATTTCACCTGCTTCTTTTGTTGCTTGACGTTGTGCGTCATTAAAGTATGCTGGTACAGTAATTACAGCTTCTGTTACTTCTTGTCCTAAGAAATCCTCTGCTGTTTTCTTCATTTTTTGTAAAGTCATTGCAGAAATTTCTTGCGGTGTGTATAAACGTCCGTCAATATCAACGCGAGGTGTATCGTTATCTCCTTTTACTACACTGTAAGGTACAGCTGAAATTTCAGCAGGGATTTGGCTGAATTTCTCACCCATAAATCTCTTGATAGACGCTACCGTTTTTGTTGGGTTTGTCACTGCCTGACGTTTTGCAGGATCTCCAACTTTAATTTCTCCTCCTTCAACAAATGCTACAACTGAAGGTGTTGTTCTTTTTCCTTCCGCATTTGTGATTACTACTGGCTCGTTACCTTCCATTACAGAAACACATGAGTTCGTAGTTCCTAAGTCAATACCAATTATTTTACTCATAATATGTTTATCGTTTATCTTTTATACTTAATTTTCCTTATTCGTTTTTTGAACCTCAGGCTCGCTTACTATTAGTCAATCTTTGTGCCAAGAACAATCTTTGCCATTTCTGACCCATTTTGAGTAAAAAAAACCTTTACTAAATGTCACTTTGTCACTTATTCTTGTCATTCCGTTCTTATTCGCCTATCCTTTCGTCAGTTTTCATGACAGCTAAAACCCAACTATTCTTATCTTTTAACCTAATACTTTTGTATATTCTTCAATTTCTTATTCTTTTTATCCGTATTTCATCGTGTATTCTCAGGTCTAAAACGTTAAACTATCTATACGTTAAATCCCTTTGCTCCATTTGTGACTCCACAGTTTTTACTTATCTTCGTAACGATTAAATCATGCAACATTATGGAATGTATATCTGTTTTTGATATGCTCAAGATTGGCGTTGGACCTTCGAGCTCACACACATTAGGTCCTTGGAGAGCCGCAGAGCTTTTCTTGAAAGAACTAAAAGAGCGTCAACTATTTAACCAAGTGCAAAACCTAACCGTAGATCTATTTGGTTCGCTTTCACTTACTGGTATTGGACACGCCACAGACTTAGCGGTTATGTTAGGACTGAGTGGTGCG
This sequence comes from Myroides sp. TSA_177.3, assembly GCF_052691955.1. Lineage (NCBI taxonomy): Bacteria > Pseudomonadati > Bacteroidota > Flavobacteriia > Flavobacteriales > Flavobacteriaceae > Myroides > Myroides sp. TSA_177.3. The sequence continues at coordinate 42,693 of NZ_JBQZGD010000011.1, read as the reverse complement.
GATCCAGAATATGTTCCTGTAGAAAATATCGGTGCCATTATTGCCGAAATCAACACGACAAAATCCCTTATTTTAGGAGCTGAATTACCGATTACGTTTGATCCTAAAGTTCAAATCGTTTTCAATAAAAACTTCTTGCCTTTCCATGCCAATGGAATGACCTTTACTGTTGAAACCCAAACGGGAGCAATCTATACCTCAACATTTTACTCCATTGGTGGAGGATTTGTTGTCAAAGAAGAAAGTGCTTCCAATGAGAAGAACGATGAAATTAAGGCTAGTTTTCCTTATCCTATAGACAAAGCAACCGAGCTTTTAGCGTATTGCAAAGAACAAAACATGACCGTTTCACAATTGGTCTATGAGAATGAAAAATCACTGCGCAGTGAGGATGAAATTCACCATGAACTGATGCGTGTTTGGAATACGATGTTGGAGTGTATGTACATTGGTTGTCATACCGAAGGGGTTCTACCTGGAGGATTAAATGTCCGCAGACGTGCCTATGATTCCCATCAAAATTTAAAGAGCGATTTACCTTATTCCACTCCGCAAGAATGGTTGGGTACAATTCGCAAAACCAAGGTTTATTTCCGCCAAATTCTAAAATGGGTAAGTTGCTTTGCACTTGCTGTAAATGAAGTCAATGCTTCTTTGGGACGTGTAGTCACTGCACCAACCAATGGAAGTGCAGGTGTGATTCCTGCTGTATTGATGTATTATTTGGTGATTGAAAACCACAAAGCGGGCGAAAAAGAGATCAAACAGTTTTTATTGGTTGCGGGCGAAATTGGCAGTATCTTCAAAAAAGGAGCGACTATTTCTGCAGCAATGGGTGGTTGTCAGGCCGAAATTGGTGTTTCTAGTGCCATGGCAGCAGGTGCACTATGTGAATTAATGGGTGGTTGCCCAGAACAAGTGATGATGGCTGCTGAAATTGCCATGGAGCATCACTTAGGTTTAACTTGTGATCCTATCGGTGGATTGGTTCAAATCCCTTGTATTGAAAGAAATGCCATGGGAGCAATTAAAGCCATTAATGCGGCAGAACTTGCACTAGATACCGATCCTAAAAATGCAAAAGTGCCTTTGGATAAAGTAGTAAGCACCATGTGGGAAACTGCTAAAGACATGAATAACAAATACAAAGAAACCTCAGAAGGAGGATTGGCAGTAGCAGTAAACTTAGCAGACTGTTAGTCCGGGGATTATGAAAGAGCAATTTCTTTTGTGCATACACCAATAGTACCTTTGTTTTAGAACAAAACAATCTTATAAAAACAACCCCTACAATTTTTAAATTGTAGGGGTTGTTTTATAAATAGAGATACGAAATGTACCAGTTGTAAAAAACATTAGTCTTTCTTTTTTAACTTTCTCAATTGAGCCATCGTTAAATAATCCTCTACTTCTCCTTTAATCATTATTTTATAGTCATCCGGCCCACCACATATCCAATTCACTTCAATAATGGTATCTTGCTTATGAAAAGAAAACGTCAATTCTCCTTTTCTTTTTATGATGGTATCTCCAATTTCTACTAATTCAGCATAATTAGCTAACCATCGTGTTTCATCTTTGCAATTGCACTTTCTTCCTGTCACTAAATGGGTTCCTTTTGAATTCATATTATACGCACTTGTTGAAGGCTTTTTTTCTAGAATTTGCAAGCATTCTACTGCTAAAACCAAATTTTTATTTGCTTCACAATCAACCTCTAAACAAGAAGACAATGAAAACAATAACATGATAACTCCAACTCTTTTTAAAATTCTCATTTAAACTAATTTTTACTTGTGGCTGTATAAAGGTAAGTAATTTTCACAGCAGGAAAAATTACTTTTCTTTGCTTACAAATAAGAATAAAAAAGAACTTTTAACATCAATAATACTTACATCCAAAATTTTAAAACTAAACAGGCATTTAGATAAAAACAACAAAGCCCAATTAAATCGGGCTTTGTTATTTTAGATACTTTCTATAAATTCTGTAAAGGTCTTATCCTTAAAAACCGCTTCTTCTTTTGACATACCTATAAATGGCATTTCATAAATATTCCCTGTGCTTTTCTCTATCGCAAAAGCGGTATCTCCACCATCAGAACCAAAAATAAAAAATTCGGGAGCATACTCTGCAACGTTGTATTCCTTATTCAGTTGAACCATTTCAGTTAATGCCCACAAAACAACATACCTTTCATCTGTGCTAATATCAGCACCATTTGCTTCTTTAAAAAACTCAAAAAATCCTTTCGGCAAATTAAATTCAACTTGTCCTAAAAAGGCTTCTACTTCATCTGATGTTGGTGCTGTATTTCTATCTATTGTTGCCATTACGATATTATTTATTTAGTGCTTCGCATTAACGCATTCCAAAAATTAGTGTATTGGGCATGCTGCGATGGTGTTAAAAAAAATTTGTTTGAAAGATCTGTTGAACTGCCACCAAACTTTATGGGATGTATTTCGTGTATCTGCACCTTCTAAATACATATTAAACCGCTTTTGCTCCTGTTTCATTGCTCTTGGGTTAAGGGGCTTCAACTTGTAAATTGTCCTATTGTTAATATCAAGAAAGTAAATACGTTTTCTGCTTAACAAGCTAAATTCTTTAATGTCGTCTGCTTCCACTTAATAGGATTTGTTCATTTGCTGTCTGAACTTCAAACTGGACTTTGCATATTCAACTCCCCCTTAGCGGCAACTTAATTAAGCACCGATTTTATATATAGATTCTTTGCTGTTGTTTTTTTATTACACTCATCTATCAACATTATTTTTTCTTCCTTATACTTGTCTTTTTCAAATAGATATAAGAAAAAATAAGGTACTTTACACTTAGCATCTCCATATTTTTCTATCAGTTGTCTGCAATCCTGCACTGGAAATTCTTCGCCAAAAGTTATATGTAAAAAATATCTTTTCCAAAAGTTTAATTCAACACTATCGGGATAGTTATTTAGCCCTAATTCTAAAACCTCTGAATACCTTTTCCCACCAATACTACTCCAATCTTCCGAAATATTATTTTGAATATTAAATTCATAAAGCTCAAAGGCAAAACACCAACATAGAAATGCCAAATTGATATAACTATCAAGGGAGGCAGATAACCTACGATTAGTTATCTCATCTTCATAGTAGTTAACTGCTTCTAAATATTCTTTATTTATTTCTTTAATTATTGCTACTTCCATTGTTCTTCATTTTACTTAGGAATAATATTTACTCCTGTATCGATAATTTTTCCATTAATAAATTGAATCCATACCTGCCGACCGATCCACATTCATCCATCGACCAAGTGAAGCATCGTAGTTCCTTACGTCGTAATCGTATAGATTTAATTCTAACTCGTCTTATAACTCAGCATAACCAAAAGAGATAAATTCTTATTAAATAAGCATTACTCTTATTCCCGAATATACCAATTATCTTTATACTGGTTGAAAGTATAATTATACATCTTAACGATTGAGTCATTTGAATTTTTATTTAATTTTAAAAGAAATGGTCTTCTTTCGATCTCAAATGGATTAATAAAAATATTGTTCTCGTTATCCACTTTTAAATACACAAAATTATATTTTGTATACTCCTGTATAATAGCAGATAATGCTTCATCTGTCAAAGTTCCCTTTACAAACACATCATGTAGAGCCTCTCTTTTACTAATCTCACTGATATTATTACTCCATTTATTGAATGTAACAAAAAACAAAGTAGTTCCTATATTATCTTTTTGATTCTCTCTTACTATGTAAATAGTCTCTGTAAGCGTATGTTGACGAATTTCGATTGTAAAACCTTTAAATACACTAAAATCTTCCTTTCCATATTTATTTATAAATGAATCTATCTCTTTTTTTGTTATCTCGCGTTGCTCACAACTAACAAAAAAACACAATGCAATTAATACTATAATGTATTTTAATCTAATTAAAAATCTCATTTACTTTCTCATTAATCTAAAATTATTTCTTTGTTTAGAATAAGTACCTTTGACTATAGACTCTTGATCATCTTTAGCACCCAATTGTGGTTGATACCCATTCTCTTTAGCATTTATTAAACCCAACCTTTAGAGTCATATATTCAAATCCTAAAGAATAACCTGTTGAGGCCCGCAAAAAATCCCCAAAATTACTTAGATTATGTATCATAAAATCATCTTCTAACATTCTTGTTTGATCAATAAACATCATATTATATCCATAACGATAAGGAGTTCAACTATATGCTTGCTCCAGCAGCGGATCCATACTCAAAAATATACTCGCACTCGGATTATACTAATGTACTCCCAAACCACAGAGATTAATCAATGTCACCACTATAAAAAAAGCATTTATAATTCTAAACAATAGTATTATTGCTATTCTACTTTTACATAATAAATTCCCTTTTCAGCAATTATATCATCTCCATCAAAAGAAGAACTAAACAAAGTGACAGCATTTCTAATTGCTTCTTTAGAATATGAATGATCTGAAAGATTATTATCATTATCAAAAAAGAAATCCATAAATTCTATTCTTCCTTCATTCAACCACCAAGTGCCATTATTTATAAACAATAATTCTCCTGTTTTCTTATTGTAAAGAACTTGTTTGTATTTATAAACACTACGATTATATACTTGAGTAAATTGTAAGGTATCACTGTAAATAAATAAACTATCTATCACATTTACCGTAGGAGATTTAACATATATACCTGTAATTTCTTTTTCAGATTTTTGACAACCAACAAAAAGAAATACTAGTATGATTATTGAAATTATTGTTTTCATAGTTTTACTCTTCTATATTATGATCTATCCAAATATAAGTCTGTCGTGTAATTCTTGATGGTACTTTTGTAAGAAAATCCGAAAATTCATCCCCCATAAAAGGCCCCAAACGATTCAAAGACTTTACTGATTTTGAATCTGTAATCAAAACTAATCTTTGAAAACTTCTAATATTATAAAAACTAGCATTTACAGTTCCCATCATTTGCATAATCATATTATTTCCAGATAAGAAAGCTGCTCGTAACGCGGGTAAATAATTTGCAAATGAAATTAACATATTACCTTACTTGAGTATTTCCTTTTTGAGAACCATCCATCTGATGATTAAAATCAATTCTACCTTCATCCCCCAATATAAAAACCTTATTTTAAGGCACTTCATCGATATAATGATAATATTTAATTGAAAACAATACTAGACAGTAATAGATTAAATGAGGATCATCTTCTGTAAAGTAAAAATGATAAACGCTCTTCCTATTTTCATATTTTCTTATAATCGAACCAAAAATAATGTCGTTTACAAACACATCTCCCTCAAAATTTCCAAGTACTTTAAAATGTGATTTAATACTTAATTCTTTTTTTTCATTTTCTAAAAAAAGTTTTAATTGCATTCGCTCTTTTTTAAATACAACTTGATCTTCTAGTTTTTGAAATAGAATTCTTATTCTACTTCCAAAAAAAGTTCTTCTATATTGTAGTACTAAATCACCTTGTGCATTCTTTATTGTCCCTTTTGAAAAAACCAAATAATTCGTTTCATCAAAAACAAATAATAGTTGATCTTGAAAATATATCTTATAATCAACTGCCCTATAATCTTCAATATATTTTTTCATTTTTTACCTGTAAATCCTATTCTATCTCTACCTTCAATACCTAGAATTTCCCTATCCATATATCAATAGTTCACTATTTATTTTATAAATAGAGATCCAGTTGTAAAAAATCATTAGTCTTTCTTTTTTAACTTTCTCAATTGAGCCATCGTTAAATGATTTTCTACCCCTCCTTTAATCATTATTTTATAGTCATCTGGCTCTCCACATCTCCAATTTACTTCAATAATGGTATCTTGCTTATGAAAAGAAAACGTCAATTCTCCTTTTCTTTTTATGATGGTATCCCCGATTTCTATTAATTCAGCATAATTAGCTAACCATCGTGTTTCATCTTTGCAATTGCACTTTTTTCCTGTCACTAAGTGCGTCCCTTCTGAATTCATATTATACGCACTTGTTGATGGCTTTTTTTCTAGAATTTGCAAACATTCTACTGCCAAAGCGTGTTTTTTATCTATTTCACAATTCCCTTCTGCACAAGAAGATAATGACAACAATAACAGTATAACTCCAACTCTTTTTAAAATTCTCATTTAAATCAATTTTTATCCGAATAGTATGTCCCAGTAACTGTAGTACTTAGTACAACACCAAATCTTACATTTCTCTCCTCACATTGCTATGTATTATAATATAAATACCAAAAAACAACAACATATAACAGTACATTTAGTATCATATAGCGAATTACTAAACTTGCAACAAATGTTTTTTTATAGATCACATAACTTACTATAAAATGTATAAATATTGTAATTATGTAAACTATCCCCATCTCCTTTTGATAGTTTGCATTACTTGTAAATCCTAAAAAAAAGCAAGATAAAAACCAAAGAACAAGTAATACAACTAGAATAGCACTATTTAATACTAGATATTTTATACTTTTCATTATTGTATATTTTAATTAAGGATTTTTCACCTACTCCGAATAATTTTATATTGTTCTCCCTCACACTTCCCCGAGGGTTTCATTGAGTTATCCCCTTTACTGTGAATTAAATATTCCAAAAGTTAGTTATTCTAGTCATTTAAAAATATCTTTATTTCATGTACTAGTTCTTCCTCTCCTACATTTCGTCCTTCTTTTACAACATTAATTTTTTCATTATCATCCTCATCTAATATCTCCAAATCAAAATCATACCTTAATTTCTTATCACTTCCATAATTAAATGTAGAGATATAAATTAATTTATTCTCCTTCATTATTCCAATTGCGCAAAGATCTGCCTCCCAGAAATCAACTATTTTGATTGCACTAAAATTAATTCTTAATCGCAATCTTTCTATAAAATTCAATATTGTTATATCCTTCTCCATTATTTTACAAATCTTCCATTTGTTAATAATTTCCTTAACATTGCCTTGCCATTCTTTTGAGCAATTACCACTAAAACACTATCGTTGATCACTTTATCAAAGCAAGCAAGATTTCTTTGATGTAAAACAAAAACGCAAAGCTGTTAGCCTGGATTTTTGGGGGTTATGATAGCTTCTTCAATGTCTTTAATGCTTCCTTTCTTATTAAAGATTTTGGGTGATTAGTCAACATTGTTATTTTCTCCCTTGTCTTTCTTGATTTCATCATCTTTTCTTCAATTTAAGGAAGTGCTTGAGTATTAAACTCATCTATAACTAAAATAGAAAACAATAGTATACAATAAAAATTAACATCTTTCTCACTATTAAATTCAAATGTAAATGATGATTTCAATAATGTTAGGCTATTACTAAATACACCTTGTTTTTTATTATCTACCATAAAATCTCCTTCAAATTTCCAAGCTCTGATCTTTTTTTTGAGTTCTATAATACTACCCTCTACTTCTAAGCACAATCTCTTTCTCAAAAAACATAAATTCACTTTTTTGTCAAAATTTTGATTTTTTATGAGATACTTTTTATTATATCCAAACAAGTGTTTAATCTCTATCTCTAGTAATTTCACATTATGACTATCTTCTATATAAAATACATCTCTAAACATTTTTTTCTGTGTTCTGCTCGTATATAATAATTGATTGTGATAGTAAAAGTCTGTATTCCCATTCAAAGTTATCGCCGTATACATTATTTTCTTGTTTTCCTGTTAAACCTATTTTAAGTGAAACATTGATTCCTATTATGGCTTTAATACCTACACTAAGATCTAAGACATGGTTATTACTTCCAGAAACAGTTCCAATTTTTCCGCCTAAATCACCTCCTCCTAGTGACATTTTATTAGTCAATTGCGCCATTTTAGCCCTTTTTACACTTCTTTTAGGCCCAATCCCCCATTCTGTTTGAAGATTCCCCTAATTAGAATAATAATCTAATCATTGTCCACTAGGCGTCCTATCTTTAGTAACCTAGTCTAATTTACCCGAAATAGCACTATTTTTTAAATAGGGAACATGTAATGATCCACCAATAAAATCATGTACTTGGTCGAGTATTAAACTCATCTATAACCAAAATAGAAAATAATAGTATACAATAAATATTAACGTCACTCTTGCTATTAAAATCAAATGTAAATGATGATTTAAAAAATTTTAAATCGTTATTAAAATTTCCGAAAAAATCATTATTTACAATGAAATCTCCTTCAAATTTCCAAGCTCTGATCTTTTTATTTAATGAGATAGTATCATTTTCTACTTTTAAATATAATTTCTTCTTAAGTTTAAATAAACTAATCTGATGATGTAATTTCTGTCCTACTATCAAGTATTTTTTATTAAATCCAAAGAAGTTCTTGATTTCTAGTTCTAATAATTTTACTCCATGGATATCTTCAATATAGAAGATATCCTTAAGGAAGTATTTATAAGTGAAACATCTAAACAACAATTCATTATCAAAGTAAATATCTGTATTCCCATTCAAAGTTATCGCCGTATACATTATTTTCTTGTTTTACCTGTTAAACCTATTTTAAGGGAAACATCGATTCCTATTATGGCTTTAATACCTAACCAAAAGATCAGTGGGTGTGTTATTTATACTTTAATTGAATATCGATGGACGGTTCACAGCTTACAGTTTTACTTCTCTTTTAATCGAATAATCTTCCGTAGACTGTTAACGGTTAACTGTCAACTAAATTCACTGTTGCTTTTTTTGTAGGCTATGACAAATCCACTAGTTAAACGAGTTTTTAAATTTTATTTTATCTGATGTTTTTTACAATTTTTACTACTTCTCTTGCTTCTTCTGTAATCTTAATCCAAACAGAATCTCTTAACATTTTTTCAACATCCTGTTCCTCATACTCTAATAAATTAGCAATAAAACCATCAATCTTCTGTTTTTCTACCTCAGAGAATTTAATACTACCTTGTTTAGCATCCGAAAAAAAGTCATAGTCTTCTAAGGAATTAACTCCTTCTTCAAAACTAGAAACTCTATCCCAATATTTTCCTTCTAACCATACATCTTTTTGAAATTTCAAATCAGCTATTTTTTCCAGAATATCAATAACATTTTTTTCTTTATTTTTCATTTTTTCTAAAACTTAAAATCATTTACTGGTACATGTAAATTCGATGCTCTATTTTGATTTTTACCAGTTATATTTAAAATTTGTTTTTTATGAACATCTACTGGAGCTCCATTTATATATCTTATGGTATAAGGTGTTTGAGAATTAACAAAAGGGCTATTAACATTCCCTCTCATGACTCTTACATTGTTACCAATATTAGAAGGATCAATATACCTTGTTCCCGCATCTTTTTTAGCCGATTTAATTATCCAATTTTCTGGTATTTGTTTTGTGACCAAAGCACCTGCATCTCCTGCAGGTCCAATCAATTTAACTCCAACTTTCGAAACTGTAGCACCAACTCCAATAAATGGAATCGTGGCCGCTAAACTCAAAGATCCTTCTACGTACCTACCTCTACCATACGAAATACCTGCATTGATTAAATCAATCGGTTCGCCTATTATCGGTACCATCCCAATAATATCTAACCCTGATTGTAAATTATCTAATTGTGTTTCTCGAAGACCATCTCTGAAATACTGATAACCCGATGCATTTTTATACACATGATCCTGAATCAATATTCCTCGTTGGCTACTGCTAAAACTACTCGAAATTGTAATATTAGGCAAACTTTCATAAAATGTACTCTTTCCTGTTGTACTATTTACACCTATATTTCCAAAATCATTAAAAAAGTCGTCTCCCTGATTACTCTAAATATTCCATCCCAAATTGAAACTATTATTCCTTAAATTGTCAGACAAAAAATTACTTGGATTCAATAACTCTATTATCTCATAATAAATTTAACATTCCTTGCCTCCATAAATCTAAAGTCGTTTTTGCAGATAATCCAGTAATAGAAGTTAATTTCGATAAATCTTCTAGTGTTCTTTCTGCTAAATCTGGAAAACTCTTAAGTGTAAAAGTTGCTGCCCAAAGTCTTACATTTTCATCTGGGTCGCTAAGCAATTCACTAAATACATTTGTATGGTTTAACTCCTTTGCTTTAGTGTACAAATCTTGTATTTTTTTGTGGAGTTTATTTACATTTTTTTTATCTCCAACGGCTATTGCCTTGCCCCACTCAATAGCTTCTATTAAAAATTTTGTTTTTATATTATCTTTTGTCATCATGGTGTCCATCCAAATCTTTTTAATACATCAATACCATATTGGTATTGCTTTTCATAACTCAATCCTTTTACATAATCTCTGACTCTCATACTTGTACCTGGCATTAACGAATTATAGTACCCTGTTACTTTTGCATGAATAGTACCCGCTCCATGAGGAAGCTTAATTAAATTATTTACATTATGAATGCTCTCAGTTCCAAATTTAGCTACATTATCCGAATGTTGTTCTACAATATGATACCAAGCATATCCTTTCCTTGCTGTACCATGAGCTCTTTTAAAAGCATTAAAAGAACTAAACCCTTGACTTACTGACTCTTTTGACTTACTAAAAATAGTAAACACCCCATTAAATCGTGCAGACGGCATTACTAAACCGATGTTACTACCTACAGCATGAGCGTAATTATCATAAGATATATTTGGATCCCAAACGCCTAAATTTGTCCATTCCTGAATTAGCTGTTGTTCTTTAAGTCGAGAGGATACAATATCAATCTTAACTCATCCTGTAATTCCTTGCACTACGTGCGGTATCTTCGTCTAAAGCTACGCTTTTTCCTCGATAATATACTGGTCTTATAGTTTTGGGCTATTGTATTATTCTTCTCATTATACCCTTGATGTGCCAATCCAAATGGATAGTAATTCGTTTCTTCAATGATCTCACCAACATCGATTTTATCGTTTTTATTCGCATCGACTCAACTCAACTCAAACGGTATTATCCAAAGCTAAAGATAACTAACTTTTTATATTATAAATAGGCTTTGGTCAATGAGTAGGAAAATACATCAACTATAAAGTCTTATTCTATATCATGGATACCTACATCCAAAATTTTAAAACAAAACAAGCATTTGTTAAATAACGCTCAATCTATTTTATAAATTACAAAACCCGCTAGTCTAAAGACTAGCGGGTTTTTCCTCTTTTAAAAGTAACTCTTTATTTTTATTATCAAAAAAATAATCCCTGCAATAAATAACGCATAATTACTAAAATAATAATTCGTTTCTATAGGAAAACGAGCTCCATCCTTAAATTTAGGTAATTTAGTTTTTAGTATACCTCTTAAACCTATTGTTATCATAATTAAGTAAATAATTATATATCCCATATAAATCTTATTTCATTAACCATTTTTTTGTATCCGCCCCAATTGTTTCTTCCATCGTATAATTAATACCATTTATTAATGTGGTACCTCCTCTGCTTAAACCTTTTCCAATCACTCTTTCGGCAGCCTTTACACCATAATTACCACTACGTGAAAAAATTAAAGACACTCCAAAATTGACTGCTGCATTTTTCTCTTCTCCTCTATTCAACATAAATCCTGATTCAATTGTTGTGCTAGCTAAACTCATAAATCCACCAATACTCATCAAAGGACCACCTAATGGAGCCCCAACACCAGTAATAGATAATGCTAAACCAACTTCGGTAAATTTAGCTCCACCATTTTCTAAACTAGAAGAAATTGCTTTTAAATGATTATTCTCACTAATGTAAAAACCATCACTCGTTCTCATTGGACTAAATCCTACATCGGTAGTATCCCCACTAAGATTATCCGTTACTGAACCATCTGCATTTAAGTTATAAGATTCTGTACCTGAAGTACCATTGTAAGACATTGTTTCTGATACTCCTTTGACATTTCGATATCCTCTATCTATCGCATCTTGTTCGCTATGAACTAAAGCATCATAAGTAAGTAACTTTTCTCCTTTATCTGTGGTATGTTCAATCCAATCTTCACCAATCATTCCCGTAGGATCAACCATATTGATAGGATTATTAAATGTATAAGCATAAGGATTCCACTGTGGCATTTTCTCCGCCAACGGATCCACATTCATCCATCGACCAAGTGCAGCATCATAATTCCTTGCACCGTAATCATGTAAATTCAAGCCTAATTCGTCTTGATATTCCTTGCACTACGTGCGGTATCTTCGTCCAAAGCTACGCTTTTTCCTCGATAATATACTGGTACTTACAGTTTTAAACTATGAACTTACTAAATTAGCTTAGACATTAAGTTAAACATAAAGACTTATCTTTGAATCATGAAAAGAATCTGAAAGGCATACGATGTTACTTTTAAACAGTAAGCTGTTGAACTGACTAAGGAAAGAACGAACAAATCAGAATTAGCTCGTGAAATCAAGAAAAAGGACTGTCTTTTTAAGACAGCTCTTTTGGTTATTTATATCGAACATCCCACATTTTATGGATATTAATGTCTTCGACAACTTTGTTTAGGAAATCAGATTTGTATTTTGATTTGGTAAAACATTCTATACCTATCGGTAAATCCTGTTGCTCTATTTCTGAACCTCTTTTTATTCTATAGCCAAAGCCATCTCCCTCTAATTCCATACATTGGTCTAACTCAAATAATTCTTCTTTTGATATTTGATTAATGTTATCAATGCATATTGTGAAATATTCTTGTTGAAAATTGATTCTACCATTTATCAACTTATAAATCTCAAGTTTATCTTTACTGTATGTCCAAACCGTTGAAAAAGTAGCATAGGTAGAAGTAAGATAAAATACATTTCCATTCTTCTCCAAAAGGGAAGAAATTGTTTTGTCTGTAAACTTGTTGTTCTTCTGTATGTTACTCTTCAGCGTTGAACAAGATATACTTAGTAACGCAATAAATGCTAAAATTATTTTTATCTTTGTTTTCATCTCAATTACAGATTTATTTACCTCCCATTGTCTTAAAATCAGAATACTTAATAGTTATCAGGGACTTATTTTTATTATAAAATGTTACTGTTCCACTTCTTACTCCAATAACAAACGTGTTGCCTTTAAATCCTCTATTCTCCATTGTTGTTTGAAACCTAAAGTCTGCAGGAGATGGATTTGAACTACCTAACTGTATACCTCCAACAGAAGTATTAGGGTGTGTATGCCACCAATAATCTACATTTGAGGCATCTAATGGCATCTGCCTCTGTCCATTAACCACAAAAGTATTCATAGATGCTTTCGCTCCGATAACATTTCCGCTTGTGTCTTTTACTTTTTGTGCAGGTGTACCCTCATCCCAACGTGTTGCATTAGCATCGCCAGAGTTTGCGTGTCCTCCGTGTTCTTTTTCTGATGTCTTTGTATCATTGACGGAACTAATCACATCATCCATTACACCGCCTGTTGGAATTTTAAATACATTATCACTTTCAGTAAGTGAACCTGTATAATTTTCTCCTGCTTTAGTGGAATTTTTTACATCTCTCTTTACTACACCACTTACAAGGTACGATTGTCCATCATCCTTTCCGTCATCTCCAATAAGTTTAGTTCTACCCCAAAAGTTTTTAGTATAAATCGGATCTCTACCGTCTGGATCTATGAAAACAAGTGGATTATTAAACACAAAACTGTATAGCGACCAAGATGTATAACGCTCTGCGTGTGGATCCACATTCATCCATCGACCAAGTGCAGCATCGTAATTCCTTGCACCGTAATCATACAAATTCAATCCTAACTCATCCTGTAATTCCTTGCCATTGTATTGATACTTATATTTGTCTCCAATGGTATTATTCTTCTCATTATACCCTTGATGTGCCAATCCAAATGGATAGTAATTCGTTTCTTCAATGATCTCACCAACGTCGATTTTATCGTTTTTATTTGCATCCGAATAACTCAAGCGAACGTTGCCTAAATGGTCGCGGTATTAGTATACATAGCTACTAGTCTCTGCATTGAAATATCCTTCTACTGTAGGGAAGAAACTCAATATACCATCTACGTATTGGAAACCATCGATATAATCTGTAACGACTGTTGTACTGCCTTGGGTTACTTTTTTCTGTACTTTTTCACCTGTGGCTGTATAAAGGTAAGTAATTTTTCCCGCTGCAAAAACTACTTCAGTAGGTAAATTCAGATGGTTGTACTTCATTGCCGTAATCCCCTTGTTTCGGTCTACTTTCAGGTTACCAAAACTATCGTAATCGTAATGTTTATCAGCCGTACTCCCTTGTTTGAATCCATCAGTATTATTAGAACTGTCTACTACTTTTTGTAGGGTATTACCTTCATAACTGTAAGTCAGCTGATCGAGATCCAACGCAATGGCTGTATTCACACTGCATCCTTTTCGATTTAAGTAGATAATATTACCATTGGCATCGTAGTTCATCTTTTCATCATACAATCCGATGATAGGTGTGATACCTCCAGGTTCGTGGTAGGTTCCTGCTTTTAAACGGTTAACCTTATCATACGCATAACTATAACGACGCAATACATTATCTTGGGCTGTTTTCCAGGTTTGTTCAGCAATGTTGCCGTTGTACAACTTCTTGACGCCCCTACTTCCTCCCTAGAAATAGTGAAATTCAGCCCTACTTTGCATTTTTCTATTTTCAGCTTTATTTTTTTTATCAATTTTACATCCTCAATTAAACCTATATTGAATAACAGAACACCGTATGAAAACACTCGTTCAAGCCTTATTATTATGTTGCTCATTACAAGCTGCAGCACAATCTACTACCTTGTATACCACCAAGCCCACAGAAGCCTATAAAGACAAAGCGGCGACTCAAAAGGCAGGGATTTTTATTTCTAATGCACATCTTTCTTACTATGAGAAAATCAACAAACGCTTAGTACAGATAGACCGTGATTACGAGAATCCCATTTATATTGTGGATACCCAAAACCTAAAAGAATACTATACCGAAGATTCACCAGCAGCACCTGCTCCAATTATTGAAATGGATGAGTACTATGGATCTCCTCACCTTTTCACAACTGTAGCGGGATTAAAGGTGCGCGAATACCCAAGTAGTACCGCTAGTGTATTGGGAACGGTCTTAATTGGAACGGCAGTACCGATTGAGTTTTATCCGTATGATAAAAATGCATGGGTTCCGATTTCGTATAAAGATGGATATGGTTATGTAGCGGTACAATATTTAGGTGAACGCCCTGTGATGAGTGAGTTGATTCAAGCGTACAAAGGAGCAACCGAAGTGAACGAACAACGCAAATACGCGGAGCGCATCTTAGAATTAGGTTGGAACAGCGAAGACAAAGAAACGCAAAAGGCCATTCAGCTTTATATCGACTTTGCAACAAAACAAGATGAAACGGAAAAAGTAGAATTGTTGAAAATGCAATTGGAAGTATTTAAATCCATGCCTAAAGTGGGTGATTCTTCTAAAGTGAACAAAATGGTGAAGAAAAAGCAATTTGGCTTTGCTTTAAACGGAAAAGTTGAGCCCATAGACGGTTTTGATATCGATTGGATTCACAACTACTTAGGGTATCCGATTGATGAATCTTCCAATTTAGAAGATTGTGCCTTGGAGGATTATGAATCTAACTCCTACTTTAATTCGGCTGAATTTATCACGCATGACCTTGATCATACCTATAAGGTAAGAAAAATGGACATGCTCAATAAAAATGGTTTTATTCTAGATAATCACTTGTTGGAGCAGTATACGACAGAAACACTCTTCCTAAAATTAGCCAAGGGATTAATCACGACCATTGATCCAATTGAACATACTTATTACATTGCGGTGGAGGATGTACTCTACAGTTTTGAGTTTCGCAATAATGAATTATTGCGAGTAGAATTGATTTATTACTGCTAAATTTTTTATTTCAAGTCTTTTTACTCTACTTTTACAAGGAATTACAAAATAAACAACAATGTCAGTAGCAAAGAAAGATTATAAAAAAGTGACTACTAAGTCGCTGATTGATATGAAAGCCAATGGAGAAAAAATATCAATGCTTACTTGTTATGATTACTCAATGGCCAAGGTTTTAGAAGCTGGTGGAATTGATGTCATGTTAGTTGGAGATTCTGCTAGTAATGTAATGGCAGGACACGAAACAACATTGCCAATCACACTAGATCAAATGATATACCATGCACAATCGGTAGTACGAGGTGCAGATAGAGCTCTAATTGTAGTGGATTTACCTTTTGGTTCTTACCAATCTGATCCTAAAGAGGCATTGCGTTCTTCTATTCGAATTATGAAAGAAAGTGGCGCACATGCAGTAAAAATGGAAGGTGGTATTGAAATCAAAGAAGGAATCAAACGCATTTTAGAGGCGGGTATTCCTGTAATGGGGCATTTAGGTTTAACTCCTCAGTCTATTTATAAATTTGGAACGTACACCGTTAGAGCCAAAGAAGAGGAAGAGGCAGAACAGTTGATGAAAGACGCTAAAATGCTAGAAGAAATCGGATGTTTTGCTGTTGTATTAGAAAAAATTCCAGCTACATTAGCGAAAAAAGTAGCAGAAAGCATTTCGATTCCTGTTATTGGTATCGGAGCTGGTAATGGGGTGGATGGACAAGTATTGGTTATCCATGATATGATTGGATTAACACACGAATTCAACCCTAAATTCTTACGTCGTTATTTAAACATTTTTGATCAGATGAAAGATGCTGTTGCACAATATGTTGACGATGTAAAAGCAGTGGATTTCCCTAATGAAAATGAACAGTACTAAACTGTTTTTTTTACAAAATATACTTTCAAAAATATCCTTTTACATCTAAAAGGATATTTTTGTTTTAAAATTCATCGTATGAAAGTTGTTTCTACTCCAGATAATTTACAAATCTTACACGAAGACAATCACCTCATCGTGATCAATAAACGCGTGGGTGATTTAGTTCAAGGGGATCAAACGGGAGATATGCCTTTAAGTGATATCATCAAATTGTATTTAAAGAAAAAGTACAATAAACCAGGAGAAGCTTATTTAGGTGTGGTACATCGCTTGGATCGTCCTACCTCGGGAATTGTAGTATTTGCCAAAACATCCAAAGCCTTGACGCGTTTGAACGAATCTTTTAAAAATAGAGAAACGAAGAAAACGTATTGGGCTGTTGTGAAAGATGCTCCACCTAAAGTAGAAGATACTTTAGAGCATTTTTTAGTCCGAAACCCAAAGAATAACACCTCTAAAGCGCATAATAAAGAGGTTTCCAATAGCAAAAAAGCCAAATTGACTTATCGTTTGTTCCATCAATTGAAAACGTATTCTGCTTTAGAAATTGATTTACACACGGGACGTCATCACCAAATACGCTGCCAATTAGCCGCAGTAGGTTGTCCTATTAAGGGTGATTTAAAGTATGGGGCTGATCGAAGTAATCCAGACGGCGGAATTCACCTACACGCCCGTTCGTTAACGTTTACTCATCCTGTAACCAAAGAAATCCTGACGATAGTAGCTCCAACACCAGAAGATGTGATTTGGAATGAAATTAGTAAGTGATGGGTTGTGAGGTTTGTTTTTTGTGAGGTTTGTTTTTTGTGAGGTTTGTGCTTTGTGAGGTTTGTACTTTGTGAGGCGATGAGGAAACTCTTACCTCCTAACTCATAACCCCTAACCCATAACATAACCCTTAACCCATTTCCATAAAAAAAAGCTTCCCTAGGGAAGCTTTTGATATATCCAGAAGAAAGGAGATTACGCCATCGTTGTGAAAACGTTTTGAACGTCATCGTCTTCTTCAATTTTTTCTAATAATTTATCCACATCTGCTTGTTCAGCTTCTGTCAATTCTTTTGTAACTTGTGGAATACGGTCAAATCCTGAAGATAAGATTTCAATATTTCTACTTTCTAGTTCTTTTTGAATTGCACCAAAGCTTTCAAAAGGAGCATAAATCATTACTCCATCCTCGTCTTCAAAAATTTCATCAATACCATAATCAATCAATTCCAATTCAAATTCTTCTAAATCTCTATTGGCATCTGCAGGTATTCTAAAGTTACAAGTATGATCAAACATAAACTCTACTGAACCAGATGTTCCTAATGTACCATTGCATTTATTAAAGTAACTTCTAATATTAGCAACTGTACGGTTGTTGTTATCTGTAGCACATTCAATTAAGAAAGCAATTCCATGAGGACCATAGCCTTCAAACATTACTTCTTTATAGTTTTCGGTGTCTTTATCTGTAGCACGTTTTATTGCACGCTCAACGTTTTCTTTCGGCATATTAGCTGCCTTAGCGTTTTGCATAACTGCACGTAAGCGAGAGTTTGTTTCTGGGTTAGGTCCACCTTCTTTAATAGCCATTACAATGTCCTTACCAATTCTCGTAAACGTTTTTGCCATAGCAGACCAACGTTTTAGCTTACGTCCTTTTCTAAATTCAAACGCTCTTCCCATAATAATTTATAACTTGATTTAATAATGCAAAAATAAAAGATAAAAAAAATATATCATAAAAAAGAGGGGCTTATTTTAAGCCCCTAGTTTTTGATTCCATTATTTTTTATAAAACGGTGTTTTTACCACTTTTGCTTCAACATCGTTTTTTCTAATTCTAATGTAGATTGTACTACCTTCAGCAGCATGTGCTAAGGTTACATACCCCATTCCGATTCCCTTTCCTAAAGAAGGAGACATCGTTCCTGAAGTAACTTTTCCAATTACAGCACCTGTTGCATCCACAATTTCGTAATCGTGTCTTGGAATACCTTTTTCTACCAATTCAAAACCTACTAATTTGTTTTGTAGTCCTGCTTCTTTTTGTGCTTTTAAGATATCTGCACTAATGAAGTCCTTAGTGAATTTAGTAACCCATCCTAATCCTGCTTCTAGAGGAGAGATTTCATCGTTTAGCTCATTTCCATATAAGCAATATCCCATTTCTAAACGCAAAGTATCACGTGCTGCTAATCCAATAGGTTTGATTCCCCAGTTTGCACCAGCTTCAAATACTTTGTTCCAAATCATTTCGATATCTTCGTTTTTCGCGTAGATTTCAAATCCTCCTGAACCAGTATAGCCTGTTGCAGAAATTACTACGTCTTTTGCTCCAGCAAAAGTATCGATGGTAAAGTTGTAAAATTTAAGATCAGTTAAGTTCACTGAGGTTAAGCTTTGCATTGCTTCAACAGCTTTAGGCCCCTGAATAGCTAAAATAGAGTAGCCGTCAGATAAGTTTTCAAGTGTTGCATTTACATCATTATGCTGGTTGATCCACGTCCAATCTTTATCGATATTCGATGCATTTACCACCATTAGATATTCATTCTCATTGATTCTATAGGTAATGATATCGTCGATTACTCCTCCTTTTTCATTTGGAAAATAACAGTATTGTGCTTTTCCATCTACCAACGTAGAAGCATCATTAGAAGTAACTTTTTGGATTAATGGCAACGCATTCGGACCCGAAATTTTGAAAATCCCCATGTGAGATACATCAAATACCCCTACACCGTTTCTTACTGTCTCGTGTTCTGCATTTACACCTTCATATTGAACAGGCATTGAAAATCCTGCAAATGGAACCATTTTAGCTCCTAAACCTTCGTGAATGTGATTTAAAGTTACTTGTTTCATCGTGTTGTATATCAATTTTAATAATAGCGCTAAAGTAAACTAATTTTATTGGATTTGAAAGCGGGAATTTATATTCAATAAAAGCACACTGATCTTGTGTTATTTACAAGGTAGTTAAGATAAAATTTAATAGTTTATGGACTATTTGCGTATTTTTTTTGAATTTTTGAAATCTTTTTTTGAGCTTGGTTTTCAGCTTGTTAGGTTGTATCTTTGCAGTAGATTTAAAAGAAACAAAACTATGGAAAAAGGATTAAAAATAGGCGCAATGTTATTGTTATTAGCAGGTATGCTAAGCTTGCCAAAAGATTTTTATGAATTGACAAAATTCATTTTGATTGCATTATTCGGTATCCTAGCTTACAATTCACATGTGGAAGCAAATATTAAAGGTACTGGACTTTATATTGCCTTAATCATCTTGTTTCAACCTTTCGTTCCAATTCCATTTGGAGCTACAGTTTGGATGGTGATCCACGGTGCAATTATTGCGTTTCTAGGAGTAACTTTATTCGCTCCTAAAAGTAAGCTTCGCAAAGCTATTTAATGAAAAGTTAATATACAAGAAATATTTATAAAATTTTAGTCTATCCAAAAATCTTGGGTAGACTTTTTTTATGGGGTTAACCCTACTAAAACCGCACAATTGCAAAGGGAAGTAATGTTTTTGACTAAACGTATGGAATTATAATGTGAAAGCAGTATATCCGGAATGTTTTATTAATATTTAGATTTTTTAATAATTTTTATATTAAAATATTTGATTATTGATTTTTTTTAGTATCTTGCATAGGGTAAATAAATGTATTACTGTATTTTTTATTAGTTGTTAAAATGAGTATTCAGTGTTTCTTCTTACTTTGTGGGGACTTGGTTTAAGATTAAAACGAATACGAAAGAAATTAAAAAGGGTTGCTTTTCAGCAACCCTTTTTTTATCGTTTATGGTTTACAGTTGATGATTTATACCGTTTACAGTTGATAAAATTTTCTTTAATCGATAAATTTCATAACCTTTCACTACTCACTAGTTCGTAAATTGTTTACCTCTTAGTAAGGGATAATAGTAGCTTTGTTCGACATTCCTTGGACAATGCTAGGAGTATACTAGGAAAACAAGCCTTTTTGTCGAAGGAATGTCCAAGAAAAGTCGAAGGAATGTCCAAGGAAAGTACAAGAAAGGTACAAGAAAGGTACAAGGAAGATTGAAGAAACTGTATTCAAGTCCCTAAGATGTTTTTTATGTTCTCCCTTTTAGGGCGAAGTTAACTTTTGCTATTTTATTGAAATAGGTCAACATAAGGCCACGGAAATGAAAAAAGAAGTAAATTTTCGATTAAAAACGATTTGCAAAAAACAATACTCCACAACATGGTGTGAGCGCGGGATGCGACCCCTCCTTCGTCGGGGTGACATACTGGATGCGAATTACGAGATGATGATAGATTCTTCTTTAATCGATAAATCTCACAAAGAACAAACCTCACAAAAAACAAACCTCACAAAGCATCCCTTTCTTTTTTAAAGGGTAAAAAAGAAACAAAAACCCCTTCAACTAACTCAAATAAAGGTCTAATTAGTTTTTAAGGCTGAAAATAAAAGAACTCGCTACGCTCAAACACCTTTTATTTTTACAGCCTTTTCAAACATTTGACGCTCTTTATTTGACTTACGTTGAGGCTAAATTGTCTTTTGTAAAGGTATTTTACACTTTTAAGTAAATTGGTTTTGTATTGTTTGCTGGGTCGCTTTTTTGTTTTCTTGTGAAGTTGTAGGATTTATCGATTAAAGACGATTTACAAAAAAGCCTCTCGCAAAAAATCAAACCTCACCGTCTCATCTTCTCACCGCCTCACAACCTATTATGGATTCGGAGGATGCGCCCCCTCCTTCGTCGGGGTGACATACTGGATGCGAATTACGAGATGATGATAGATTCTTCTTTAATCGATAAATCTCACAAAAAACAAACCTCACAAAGAACAAACCTCACAAAGCACAAACCTCACAAAGAACAAACCTCACAAAGAACAAACCTCACAAAGAACAAACCTCACAAAAAACAAACCTCACAAAGCACAAACCTCACCCATCTCCCCCCTTTCCACTAACCTATTTTTTTCATACATTTACGAAAAAATCCGGAATCCGTATGAAATGGGAAAATCTCAGAGAAAGTAAAAATGTCCGAGACAATCGAGGAAAATCGATGGTTGGAAAAACCGCATTAGGCGGAGGTTTAATTGGTATTATTGCCATGCTTCTTGTTATTTTTGGAGGCGAAACGGGACAACAAATTGCACCAGTCTTAGAACAATTGAATCAAGGCGGGCAAACAACGGAACAAACAGAAACAAGAACCCTTTCATCCGAAGAAGTTAAAATGGGTAAAATGGTTTCCGCTATCGTTGGAAGTACGGAAGATGTTTGGCATGATATTTTTGATCAAATGGGTCAAATCTACCAAGAACCTGCTCTCGAACTCTTCGATGATCAAGTGCAAACCGAATGTGGAAATGCGCAAGCTAGCGTAGGCCCTTTCTACTGTCCTGCGGATCAAACCGTCTATATGGATTTGCGATTCTTCGAGGAATTACACCAACGTTTCGGTGCGGAGAAAGGCGATTTCGCGATTGCTTATGTCATTGCACATGAAATTGGGCACCACGTTCAGAACTTATTGGGAACAAATACCAAAGTATGGGAGCAACAACAACGACTGAGTAAAAAAGAAGCCAATAAATTATCCGTTGCCCAAGAACTACAAGCTGATTTCTATGCTGGTGTTTGGGCTAAACACGTTCAAAAATACCTAGAGCCCAAAGATATTGATATTGCCTTAAGCGCTGCACAAGCTGTTGGAGACGATGCCATTCAAAAGAGAGTAACCGGACAAGTTAATCCTGATTCCTTTACCCATGGTACCTCTAAACAACGCAAAGAATGGTTCATGAAAGGATATCAAACAGGCGATATCAAACAAGGCAATACATTCGATTTTATCAAATAACAATTCACTATAAAACCATAATGACTAATTTAAAACAAACGATTCAAAAAATTTTACATGAAGGATATGATTTCCAACCTTTTCTAATAATGAGAGAGGCGGCAACCTACTATAAAAAAACCATTTTACTTGTTGTTGTCAGTCTATTACTTGCTTTCTTTGTTGCTTCTTTTTTGGGGTCTATTGCTTTAACGCAAATCATAGACATCAATGAAACTGCAACACCAGCGGAAATTCAAGAAAAACTAATTGAATTGACTGGCAAGCTAACACAACCTCCTTTGTTGTATACTTATTTGCTTTTTGCAGTCTTATTTTCGGCTTTATCTAGCGTACTCATTGCCGGATTTTACAAGATAAACGCAGAAGCAGCACTAGGACAAACTCCGCGTTTTAGTAGTGTTTTTAAATATTTTTTCAATTTAAAAGGAGCTTATGTTTTTGTCGCACAAGGGTTGATTACTTTGTTCTTTACGGCATTCTCTGTCTTGCTGAAAGAATATCAATTGGAAATGGTTTCCATCATTATCAATTGGTTAATCAATATCTTAACGATATTCGCTACTCCTTTGATTATTTTTGGTCGTATGTCTCCTTTTGCTGCAATCAAAACGAGTATTCAAGTCGTTAATAAACAACCCATTCCCATTATACTAACAGTAGTATTGAATTATTTCTTAGTATTTTCAGGTCTATTTTTCTTCCTTGTAGGAATTTTAATCACCTTACCTTACTTATTCTCTATCTACTTTACCTTGTATAAACAGATTATAGGTTACAACTTAGAAGAAGCGAAAGTTTAATTCACACCTTCCTTCATCCCTTATACAAATGCCTCACTTCAATTGAACGTGAGGCATCTTTGATTTGTGAATAGACTTTAAGATCCATGAATCAAAACCATCCTTCTCGATCCAAACTTCGATATTGTATCGCTTCGGCGATATGATGCGCTTCTATTTTATCTACATGTTCCAGGTCGGCAATGGTTCTTGCTACTTTTAAAATTCGATCGTACGCTCGTGCAGACAGGTTCAACCGGTCCATGGCTGTCTTTAGGAGTTTTAGCGATTCCGCATCGAGGTTGCAATACTCCCGCAATAAAGGAGTGGTCATTTGCGCATTATAATGGATTCCTTTATAAGGTGTAAAACGCACGCTTTGTTGCTTTCTAGCCGCAATGACCCGTTGGCGAATAGCTAAGCTTGGTTCGGCTAATTGTTTATCGGCTAATTTTTCAAAAGGAACCGGATTGACTTCAATATGAAGGTCGATGCGATCCAGCAACGGACCAGATATTTTATTCATATAGCGCTGCATTTCTGCTTGGGTCGATTGTACCCTAGATCCCGGTTCATGAAAATAACCACTCGGACTGGGATTCATACTCGCCACAAGCATAAAAGAAGACGGATATGTAATGGTAAATTTGGCACGCGAAATCGTTACCTCCCGGTCTTCTAGGGGTTGTCGCATTACCTCCAATACCTCGCGTTTAAATTCGGGAAGTTCATCTAAAAACAACACCCCGTTGTGTGCGAGTGAAATCTCTCCGGGTTGAGGATAACTCCCCCCTCCTACCAAAGCCGCTGATGATGCCGTATGATGGGGATTGCGAAACGGACGCACGCGAATTAAGCCTTTGTCTTTTGCTTTGCCTACCACACTGTGTATTTTGGTGGTTTCTAATGCCTCATCTAAGGTCATGGGTGGTAAAATACTCGCCAATCGCTTTGCCAACATCGTCTTCCCAGAACCCGGGGGTCCAATCAGAATAATATTATGCCCTCCTGCGGCGGCAATTTCCATGGCTCTTTTAATACTTTCTTGTCCTTTGACATCCTTAAAATCTCGGTCGAGCATTTCCTCTTGATTCAACATATCACTTTCAAAGTCTAGTTGATATGGAGCCAGTGTACATTTTCCCTCAAAAAAATCAATTACCTCGCTAATATGATCCACTCCATAAACCGCTAACCCATCGACGACAGCCGCTTCTTTTTGATTGTCTTTGGGCAAGATAATCCCTTTAAACCCTTCTTCCTTGGCTTTAATTGCAATAGGTAAAGCGCCATTAATACTCTGCAATGTGCCATCAAGAGACAATTCCCCCATCAAGGTGTAATGCGTTTCATCCAAACTCATTTTAATCTGTTCAGAAGCAATTAAAATGCCCAAGGCAATCGGCAAATCATAAGCAGAACCTTCTTTTCGCATATTCGCAGGAGCGAGATTTATTGTAATTCGCTTTCCGGGTAACCGGTACCCTATATTGGCTAAAGCAGCTGCAATGCGATAGGAACTTTCCTTAATGGCATGATCAGCTAGCCCTACTAGATAATACCCTACCCCATGATCGACATTTACCTCTATGGTGATCGTTGTTGCATCAATGCCAAACACAGCACTTCCAAATATTTTTGTTAACATATCTCCGTTTTATTGTTAATATTCTTTTCCTAATTTTATACTTTATCAAATTTTATTCCTAAATTGAAGGAAGTAAAAAATGTAGAGTTGTAGAACACATCCCCAATTGGCAACGTTTTTTTTATACTATACTTTTTTTACTTTTTTATTTTAAAATTGAAAAAACAAAAACAATGAATTGATAATCAACACAATACTACTTTAAAGCACGTTTATTTATGCTTTAGTTTACATTTTGGCACTCTAGTTGAATAACTAGTACTAACGAAGAAAAAGAATTCATCACCTACAACAAGTAAATTAACAGTATGAAAATGATAACAAATCGAAAAGTGTTTTTTATTGGCTTTGCAGCCATGCTTATGATTGGAACGCTAATAGCTATTAATAGTTGCAACATTGGCAATTCAAAAACATTAGATCCAAGAGAAAACGCCATTGCCTTGCCTATCATCCAAATTGATACTACAACGGCTATAACCATTAAGGATTACATCGGAAATATTGAAGGTAAAATTAATGTAGAAATCCGTCCTCAAGTTGAAGGAACTTTAGATCAAATATTTGTCGATGAGGGTGCGTATGTACACGAAGGTCAGTCTTTATTTCAAATTAATCCACAACCTTATCGCGAGATTTTAAACAATATGATTGCCACAGAAAATGTGGAGAAAGCAAAATTAAAAAATGCGCAATTAGAGATCGACCGTTTAAAACCTTTGATTGACAATGAGGTAATTGCAGAAGTGCAATTAGAAACAGCAAAATCAAATTACGAAATAGCGAGAGCCTCTTTAGCTAAAGCTTCTGCTGCGGTTGCTAGTGCGCAAATTAACTTGGATTACACTACCATTAAAGCCCCAGTGAGTGGTTATATTGGTCGTATGCCTAAACGCATTGGAAACTTAGTTAGCAGAGGAGATAAAGAGCCTTTGACTGTATTGACAGACGTTAGTGAAGTGTATGTGTATTTTGGGATGAGTGAATCAGATTTCCTTTATTTCACAAAAGACACTAAAAAATCAGATAGCACTCGTATTACGTCTTCAGGACAAATTTTACCTGAGGTAACGTTGATCTTAGCTGATGGACATGAATATGGAGAAAAAGGAAAAGTGGATATGGTTAATGGACAAGTAAACCGCAACACCGGTTCTATTTCTTTGCGTGCATCTTTTCCAAACTCACAAGATGTGATGCGTTCTGGAAATACAGGAACAATAAAACTACGTGAAACCAAAGCGCATGTAATTTTAGTTCCACAAGAAATGACTACAGCTATTCAAGATAAAACCTTTGTTTATCTATTAGATAAAGAGGACAAAGTAAAACTACAGTCTATCCAATTGGACGGAGTTTCAGGTACTAATTATATTGTATCAGAAGGGCTTCAAATTGGCGATCGCGTAATCAAAACGGGATTCGATAAGTTAACAGAAGGAATGTATGTAAAAGCGATGAACTAATACTTCTTCTCTCCTACCTATTTTTCACCTTTACTAAAATCAAAAAATATGCTAAAGACTATTATAGATCGTCCGATACTCGCTACAGTTATTTCGATTATGTTCGTTTTACTTGGGCTAGTAGGGCTTACGTTATTACCGATTACTCGTTTTCCTGAAATTGCGCCACCTAGTGTAAGTGTATCGACCTCTTATCCTGGTGCGAATGCTGAAACAGTAGCACAAAGTGTTTTGTTGCCTATTGAGGAAGCTATCAATGGGGTGGACAACATGACCTACATCAGCTCTAAAGCGAGTAACAGTGGTTCGGGAACGATTAATGTTTTCTTCAAAGCAGGAACAGATCCTGATCAAGCAGCTGTAAACGTACAAAACCGCGTAAGTAAAGCAGCGAGTGACTTACCTTCTGAAGTAAATGAAAACGGTATTTCAGTTACACCTCGTCAAAGTGGTAACATCATGACGATTAACTTTTACAGTGATCATCCAGAAGGCATTTACGATGAGACTTTCTTACAAGCGTATACGCAGATTAATATCAACCGTGAGTTGTTGCGTGTTCCTGGTGTAGCTGCAGTAGGACGTGTAGGTGCGCGTGATTACTCGATGCGTACTTGGTTAAACCCCGAGAAATTAGCTTTATATGGTCTAACTCCACAGGATGTTATTGCGGCAATCAAAGATCAAAACTTTGAAATTGCCCCAGGAAATTTTGGAGAGACTTCAGAAGAAGCCTTTGAAACGGCATTAAAACACAAAGGGAGATTTAGTCAACCGGAAGAATATGAAAATATTGTAATCAAAACGAATATCGACGGGTCCGTCTTATTATTAAAAGATGTAGCTCGCGTTGAGTTTGGTGCTTCCAATGTGGGAAGTGATAACAGTGTGAATGGTTTTCCTGGTTTAACGATGAACATTACACAAACAGCAGGATCCAATGCAAGAGAAATTGACATTGCTGTGCGTAAAGTATTGGAACGCGTGGCTCAAACTTTTCCTAAAGGGATTCATTATGAGATTAGTTATTCTGTAAAAGATCAAATTGACGAATCGATTAACCAGGTAAAAAGCACCCTTTTTGAGGCATTTTTCCTTGTTTTCATTATCGTTTATTTATTCTTACAGGATTTTAGATCTACGATTATTCCGGCTATTGCCATTCCAATTTCCTTGATTGGTACGTTGTTCTTTATCTATTTAATGGGATTCTCGATCAATGTATTGACCATGTTTGCCTTAGTTCTGGCGATTGGTATTGTGGTGGATGATGCCATTGTCGTCGTCGAAGCGATTCACGAAAAGATGCATCAAACGGGGTTAAAGGCCAAAGAAGCGACCATTGAAACCATGAGTGAAATTACTCGAGCGATTATCTCCATTACCTTGGTGATGTCTGCAGTATTTTTACCTGTTGGTTTTATGCAAGGTCCTGCGGGAATATTCTACAAGCAATTTGCGTATACCCTCGCCTTTGCTATTTTAATTTCGGCTGTTAATGCCTTGACGTTGAGTCCAGCTTTATGTGCGTTGTTTTTAAAACAACCCAAAGCAGAGGAATTAGCAAAACAGAAAGAAACCAATCCAATAAAAAGAGTATCAGCTCGTTTTTTCTTTGCGTTTAATACCGCCTTTGATTCATTTACTACCAAATATGTAGCAACCATTGGCAAATTAATCCGCAATAAAAAAGTAGCTATCTCAGGATTAGTATTAATCATTGGATTAGGTGTATTCTTTTTATATAAAACACCTTCTTCTTTTATTCCAAGAGAAGATGATAGTTATATTACCTATTCCTTAGCTATGCCTCCAGGAGCTTCTCTTGCGAGAACAAAAGTAGTATTAGCCAAAGCGGATAGCATTTTGAAATTGAGAACAGACATCGAAGGGATGACGGCTATTTCAGGATACAATACCATTGATGGAAATGCGAGTCCTTCTTTTGCTGTGGGGTATATCAATTTGAAACCTTATAAGAAAAGAGGAAAAGTAAAAAATATCGATTTAATTATTGACGAGATTCAACAGGATTTATCGGTGATTCACGAGGCTACGTTTAATGTATTTCCTCGACCAACGATTCAAGGATTTGGGGATTTCGGGGGAATTGAATTTGTCTTGCAAGATCGATTAGGAGGAGATTTCACTTCGTTTAGTCAGGCTGCAGATGGAGTCATCAAAGAATTAAATGAAAGAGAAGAAATTGGGTCTGCCTTTACCTCTTTCAAAGCGAACTTTCCACAGTATTTACTTGAAATTGATTATATCAAAGCTAAATCACTGGGTGTAAGTGTAAAAGATTTAATGACAACGATTAAGAACTACTACGGAAGGGTTAAAGCGGGTGATTTCAACCGATTTGGGCGTACTTACCGTGTGTATATGCAAGCTGATATTGAATACAGAGAAAGTCCACAGTCTTTCAGTTCCATTTACGTTAAGAATAAAGATGGAGAAATGTTACCTGCTAATACGCTGGTTAAATTGAAAAAAGTACTGGGACCACAAACCGTTAGTCGTTACAATTTATACAATGCAATTACGGTTAAAGTAAATCCTAGCCAAGGTTATAGTACGGGTGATGCCATGAAAGCCATTGAAGAAGTAACAGGTAAAATGCCTGGTAACTATTCGTATGAATTCACGGGAATGTCATTGGAAGAAAAAGATTCAGGGAATCAAGCGATTTTCATTTTTGCTTTGAGTATTATCTTTGTTTACTTTTTACTTTCTGCTCAATATGAAAGTTACTTATTGCCTATTGCAATTTTATTAACGGTACCTACGGGACTTTTGGGTGTAGCTTTATTTGTCAATTTAGCAGGGCTTCAAAACAACATTTACGTACAAGTAGGTTTAGTGATGTTGATTGGATTATTGGCTAAGAATGCCATTTTAATTATAGAATTTGCGCTTCAACAGCGCAAAAGGGGATTATCCATTGTTGAGGCTGCAACAGAAGGAGCTAAAATGAGGCTTCGTCCTATTTTAATGACTTCATTTGCTTTCGTCGCTGGTCTGATACCTTTAATGTTTACCGTTGGTCCATCTGCACAAGGAAACCATTCGATTAGTTTTAGTGCAGCCGGAGGTATGCTATTTGGAGTGGCCGCAGGTATATTTATCATTCCTGTTTTATTTGTCATCTTCCAAAGTATCGATGAACGATTAAAAGCAAAATTTACTAACGATTAAAAAAAACAGTATGATTAAAAAAAGAAACACCTCTCATTTAACGCTCGTTTTTTTATTGGGGACAGGTCTGACTTTATTTCAGGCGTGTGCACCTCAATCGAACTATAAAATTCCAACGATTGATTTACCTGAAACCTACAGAGGCCAATCGGATAGTATAGCTACTCAAGATTCTTTGTCCATTTCTGCAATCAAATGGCGCGATTTCTTTCAAGATGAACAATTAACGAGTTTAATTGACAAGGGATTGGCTCACAATTTTGACATGCAAAATGCCATTAAAAACTTGGAGATTGCGACACAACAAACCAAACAAGCAAAATTGGAATGGTTGCCCTCTTTAGATTTAGAAGCTGGAAGTGTGGCCTATCAATATCGTTCTGAGAACTATTATGGAACGCCTTCTACCAATTACTATAAGAATAAAGGTAAAGAAGCGCCAACGAATATGTATGTCAATTCGGCACAGTATACGTCGGGCTTATCGTTGAGTTGGGAGCTTGATATTTGGGGTAAGATCAAAAGCCAAACCGCTGAGCAATTGGCTCGTTTTCTGCAAACAGCAGAAGCAAAAAAAGCAGTTCAAACAGAATTGATAGCTAAAATTGCAGAAGGATATTACAACCTTCTCTTGCTGGATGCGCAAATGGAAGTAGCACAAACCAACTATGAATTAACAAAAAACACGCTTAAGATAGTTGAATTGCAACGCGATGCAGGGCAAATCACGTCATTAGCGATTACGCAGACAAAAAACCAAATGTTGGTGGCCAAAGCGTTAATTCCTTCGTTAAAACAACAAATTGCCATTCAAGAAAATGCCCTTTCCTTGTTGACCGGTCAATTGCCTACCATGATTTTAAGAGAAGTAAAGTTAGCTGAAGTAAAACAAGAAGAATTAGGAAGTACAGGTTTGCCTTTGGCATTATTGCAATATCGTCCGGATGTACAGATGGCAGAATTTGAGCTAAAAGCGAAGAACGCTGCGGTGGGAGTTGCACAGACAGCACGCTACCCTTCTTTGACGATTAACCTTGAAGGAGGAGTAAACAGTATGTTAGGTGAAAACTGGTTCAATATTCCAGGTTCTCTATTTGGAAGTCTAATCGGAAAAGTAGCGAATCCCATCTTCAACAAACGCAAGTTAAAAACGGCTTTTGAAGTAGCTAAAATAGAGCGTACAAAAAGTGAAATCGACTTTCAAAAGACGGTATACACTGCCGTTACAGAAGTTACAGATGCTTTAATCAATCTAAAAACATCAGAAGAACAGATTGAAATTGCGGATGAACAAGTAACGACTTCTCGTTTGGGTGTAAAGCAATCTAACTTGTTATTTAACAGTGGTTATGCGACGTATATTGAGGTAATTAATGCGCAGAAAAACATGTTGGATAATGAGCTAAACTTAAACAAACTGAAATTGAACAAGCTTCAATATGGAGTACAATTATACAAATCATTAGGTGGTGGTTGGCAATAGTAAATTGGTGTAATTTTTTCACAACCACATCCCTATATAAGCGAAAAGAGGAATACCTTTCCTTCTTTTCGCTTTTTTTATTCTGTACCTTGAGTTAATTCAAATGCTTTAGTCTTTATCCATTCTTGAAAGGATGCTACTTTCTTCTCATTTTTATTTAGCCATTGTAGATTCCCTCCTGGAGTTGTTTGATAAACATAATTACAAAATACCTCCTCCTCTGTTATGGCAGTAAAAAAAGGAACATACAAAACGAGGTCTATCTCTAATAACGTTGGATTTTCGGTCTTTACTACTTTTAACAAATCTAAAAAATTAGTTGTTCGATCACAGAAAGCCTCTTTATCTTGCCCTTTTTGTTCTGCTATATCTACCGCTGCATTTAGGGTTAATCCCATTTCTACTAACCCATATTTAGAATCTAACTTCCCTTCATCAAGGGCTAAATTGATTACATTTTTTTCTTCTGTAGACACTGAAACTCCTTTTTCAAAACCTTGTTCTATCAATTGCAACATCTTTATACTACGAGCTGAATGCTGCTCTAATAACAGGAAGAAATAAGCAGACAACATAGATTCTATATGGAGTTGCTGACTTTCTTTTACTACAGCCAACATATAATGTGAGCTAGCATGTAATGGATTATCGTAAATTCCTGCTACTAATGCACGTTCTGCTTTTTCTAAATCATTTAATTTCAAATAACAAATCGCCAAATTGTAATATACCATGACATCCACTTCGTGTGTATCAATCGTCTCTTCTAATAGCTCAATAGCTTCGTCTATTCTATTTAAATTACTCAACGAAGAGGCTTTTACAACAAGAGCAGGAACACTATATCTCCCTCCTCTTTCTACGGCTTTACTACTATATTCAATCGCCAAATCATATTGTTTTGCGTACATATAGCTCATACTTATTTCATAGTAAGCAATAGCAGAGTTTGGATCTAACGCTAACATCTTTTGATAACTTTCGATGGCTTTGTCGTACTGTCCTTTGTCGTGATAAGCGATTCCTTCTTTCAACAATTGTTCCAATTGATTTTGAGCATATATAGTCATGGAAGAAACCATAAACAAGAATAAGGTGCAGATATACTTTTTCATACTTGATGTTCTGGTGATTTAAACTGTTACACATCCCAAGATACTCTTTTTTTATTCTCATTAACCATTTAGTCAAACTAAATATTTCAACAAATCCGCTTCTTCTATTAAGAATTAAATTTATACCACCTATCTTTGTAGGCAAGAAGCCCAGGCTTTAATTCCCTAATTTAAAAAGACAAGTATGAAAGAACAATACGAGCAGATTGCTATCCAATATCACAGTGAAGTATTAGAGAAAGAAACGGAAGAAATTTTATGGGGAATTGTAATTGATGCGGACAAAAACTTGTTTCAGGTTGACAATATTCCTTTTTACGGTCCAGAATTATCTTGTGAAGATATTATTTATGCGACCTACAACGAGCAGGAAAAACGCTATAAATTAGAGCATATTGAAACGCCTTCTGGGAACAGTACCATTCAGGTTATGGTGTTAAAAGAAAAATACAATCGCGAGGATTTATACAACGAGATTTTATACGCACAAACGGAAATTGAATTGGTTGATGATTATTACTTTGTTATCAATGTGCCAGTTAAAACGGACTACAAAAATGTATACGCCATTTTAGCTGCTTTAGAAGAAGAACAAGTAATTTCTTTTGCAGAACCCAATTTATCTCCTAAACACAGTGCAGATATCAGAAAATAAAAAAAACCTCGCAAAAGCGAGGTTTTTTTTATGTTATATAATTAAATATTCATTTAGAATTGGAAGTAAATAAAAGGTTGTGGACCTGCTGTAGCTGTTGCATATACAACCCAGAATACAAATCCCAACACCACTGACTTCACAAATATGGGTGCTACATTAAACCATTGTTGAGGGATTGCCATCCAACGTTTAGGAATAAAATGCCATACAAATCCAATAGCAATAAGTAAAAATACATTCTTATATCCTATAATAATCGTTTGCCAAGCATCCCAATCAAATTCTAGATCTGCAATATTGTAGATGATATTCAAGGCGGTTTCAAATGAATTAGCGCGGAAGAAAATCCAGCAAAACGCTACAAAGTGAAATGTTAGCGCAATGGAAATAACTCGCCATACGAAAGAAACGGGTTTATCTTTTTTACGTGGAAATAATTCCATCACCAATTTGTGTACTGCTAGTGCAATTCCGTGCAACGCTCCCCAAATAATGAAGCGCAAGCTGGCACCGTGCCATAAACCACCCAACAACATCGTTGTCAATAAGTTGAAATTGGTAAACAAACTCTTTTGTCTCGTTTTTGACAAGGCGATTGTCAACATAAATACCACCAAAGACAATATACCAATAATCAGAGGATAGATACTCGAATTATAGCTATAGACTCCCCAGCCTATAATTCCAACGAAAAATAAACCTGGAAAGAAATATCCGCCAAAGGTTCCTTTTCGATTTCCTCCTACTGAGATATAAAGGAAATCCTTTAACCACGTAGACAATGAAATATGCCATCTTCTCCAAAACTCTGTAATGGACGTGGATTGATAAGGCACATTAAAGTTCATCGGTAATCGATATCCCAATAATAATGCAATACCAATGGCCATATCCGAATATCCGGAAAAGTCACAGTAAATCTGAATGGCATAACCATAGGAGGCCATTAAATTTTCAAATGCCGTATAACTATTTGGGGCGTCAAATACGCGGTCTACAAAGTTGATCGAGATATAATCTGAGATTACAGCCTTTTTTAAAACCCCTCCAATAATTAAGAGCATTCCTTCATTAACCTGATCTCGGGTTACAATGAGATTGGAATAGATCTGTGGGATAAAATCTTTGGCACGGACGATAGGCCCTGCCACTAATTGAGGGAAAAAGGAGATAAAGAACAGGTAATCCAAAAAGCTTCTAGTCGGTTCAATCTCTTTGCGGTAAATTTCAATGATATAGCTGATGGATTGAAACGTGTAAAACGATATTCCCACAGGTAAAATCAAATCATCTAAATGAAACTTCGTATCTGCAAAGAAGTTGAATCCATCCAAAAAGAAATTGGTATATTTAAAATACCCCAACAACCCGAGGTTTAAGACCACGCTTAACGTCAACAAAAAACGTTTTTTCACCTCATTGGTACTGTTGTGAATGGTATTGGCAAATGTATAATCCATCAAGGATGATCCTATTAAAATAAAAAGGTATAATCCACTTGATTTATAATAGAAAAACAACGAAAATAGAACCACATACAAGAGACGGGCGTGAAACGTTTTCCTTAGACCAATGTAGAGAAAGTAAAAAACAATAAACATACCCAAAAACAAAGCCGAGTTGAACAACAACGGTTCTTTAGGGTTAAATGTAAACCAATGGATCACATCATCCAAGGTTACAGAGGGCATTTCTATATTAAATAGACTCATTTGTCTGTTCTGTTTCTGTTGAATAATAATTCTGATATACCTTCATCAGTCCCTCATAAAACAAGGTTCCAGTATATTCATAACCTTTAATTGTATAATGTACTAAATCTTTAGCCAACATTTGTTCCTCAATTAAATAAGGCAAGCCCAACGTTCCTCCTAAATTATAGTACATATCCCAAATTGCGTATTTTTGGTCTACCCCATTGATGATAATTTCATTGGCTAAAGTACTCGCTACTGTATTGGGGTTTCCCTTAGAAAAATAACTAGGCGGCGGCGACGTAACTAAAATAGAAGCTCGTGGGTTTTTGCTTTTCACTTCTTTTAAAAAGCGATTAATTTCCGTTTTAAAACTCTCTCCATCTATTTTATCAAAAGCCTCGTTAGTTCCCATTGAAATAATCACTAAATCCGCTTCTAATCCCTCTAACTGATCAAAGAATAAAGGGTATTTATTATAATCTGAATAACGCGCGCCATTTACACCAATCGTGTGGTATACAATACCTGCTTGATCATTTTCTAATACAATTCCATTGATCTCATTGGACGTATTTTGCGCCTCGCTATACAAGTAAAACTGAGCGGTAGCATTAGGAAAATCAAAAGCAAAACACGTTTTTTGCTTGCTGTAATGCACGGGTTGAAAAACAGAAGTAGCAATTTGTGGTCGTTCTACCTCTTTCGTTGGAATAACCAAGGTTTTACCGGCTTGAATGTTTGTCGATTTTAATTTATTCAACTGCTTCAAATGGGCAACAGTGGTGTTATACTTCTTCGCAATACCCGATAAGGATTCTCCAGATTTAATTTTATGTGAACTCGTTTTTGCTACGGTTGTATTGGTTAAATTCACATCGCGATCTGTAATTCCAACGCGATAAGTCAACTCATTATTCGGGGTAAATAGTTTTACTTTGGTAAAAGCAAATTTACTCTCTCTCAGATCTACTTTGATAACGGCATCTTTGGCTGTAGATGATAGGGCAATTCCACTTAACCCTACTTTAGCACCATTAACGGGATAGATATTTCTTCTATTTTCCCAATCTGAATTACTCGAATAACGAACAAAATTATTGCTATTTGTACGCGCCAATTGATACGGAAAAGTAAATCCTAGTCCGCCATTTCCAAACTGCTCTTGAATTAGACTACGCACTCTACCACTAAAAAAATCAGCTTGAATATGCGAATCACCAATATGAACAATATTGACTTTCTTTCTCTTACCTTCGCTTAATTCTTTCAAGCTTGTGAAAAAGTGCTTCAATTGCTCCGGGTAATAAATCATATTTTTATAGGGCTCATTTAGCGTATCTTGTACACTAGCTGCATCTAGAATCGCTTGATCTTTGGGTTGTTCTTGCGCCCAAACACTAGTATTTACTAGCAGCAGAGCCACCACAATTTTACTCCATTTCATCATTGGACACCGTATCTATTTCTTTTTGAACTTTCTTTTTTTGTAAGGAATCTTCTTTTTCTTTAACTCCTCTTCGTTGTACGGGCTCTCCTCCTTTTTCTTTTTTATAAGCAGCATAACCTTCTTCTAACTGCTTAAAAATTAGAGTAGATACCGTTTGCGCACCTCTAAAATTGAAGTGTGTATAATCTTTATTCGCTTTTGCAGGCGACTCTTCTACCCACTGCACCATCGAACCTTTACCGCCCATGGCTTCATATAAATTGAAGAATCCTGTTTTAGACTCCATGGCATACTTGCGTTGTGCACGCATCAATGGCGTTACAGCTGAATCCGTTTCCATCGTTAAATTATACTTTGTCGCTTTATCCGCAGTAGAAATAACTAAAATGGAAGCCTTTGGAAAACATTGTCTTAAATGACTAACGACTTTATTCATCTGTTTGGTATACCAGCTGTAATTATAAGAACCATAATTCAATACATTGGTTCCATAATGTAAGATAATCAAACTATAATCCAATTCTTTTTGGAATTTTTGCATGACTGATACATTGAATAAAGACAAAGGTAATCCAGAGTTTCCACGGCTTGAGAAATTATCTACTTGTACTCCTATTGGGCTACTCACATCTATTCCATACAAAGGAATTGAATCTGCATGAAGGAATTGTAATTTCAGTTGTTTGATTGAACCTCCACCTGTCAATTTCAATTTATTCAAGGCTGCAACTGCTTGTAATGATTTTCTAAGTGTATCTTTTTGCATAATCACTTCAACAGTACCTTGGGTATTTGTTGATCGACCGTAATACAAGGTTGGATTATTCAAAGTAGTCATATTTCGAATATTCCCTGCTTGGTAGCTTACCCATGTAGGTTTTATTGTATCTTTTATGAAAAACACTTGTCCGCCAATACCAAACGGTTTGCGTGGATTTTTCACATTCAAATACGATTGTACTTTCCAGTTTGGAGAATATTTGTGGGTTACTGACCCTCTAGACTGAGCGGATTCGGATGTAATTTGTATAAAACCAACCCCAGAACCACCGTATTTATCTTGGTAATTCTTTCTCAAATCTTGTACAATCATATCCCCATCTGTCATGGAATCTCCATAATAAGCGATACGCGCACGTCCTTGATTTTGACTTTCTACTTGGTACAAACGACTAAAGAAATAGTCTAGGAATACCATTCCTTTGAAACTTGCTTCGCCTTCATTCGAAAACAAATCTTCTTCTTGGATAACCAATACGGATCCTTCTTCTTGATCTGTATCCGTTGTGGTTGTTTTTTCTTCTTTTTCTGCTATTTTTTCTTCCTCAATTGCCTCCAGCAACAAACTGTCAATAACAACATTTGCTGTTGCGGGTTTTTCTTCTGAAAAAATCTTTCGTGGCAAATTAGCCTTAAAGAATAAAAAAAAGCCACTAGCCAATATAACAATGGCTAATGACTGTATCATGTATGATTTTACTACTTTCACAAAGAACTTAATTACATACGATTTGGTACCGCGATTCCCAATAAAGAGAATGCGTCTTGGATCACCAAACCAACTTTTTGAGATAATTGTACTCTAAACGTTTTCAACGTTAGGTCTTCTTCTCCAAGAATAGAAACCGATTGGTAGAAAGAGTTATATTCTTTTACCAAGTCATATACATAGTTCGCTACTAATGCTGGACTATGTGATTTTGCTGCATTTTGAATTACTTCTGGGAAATCCTCCAATAGTTTGATTATTTCCTTTTCTTTTGGATCTAATGCAATAGCAGGAGAAACCACTGTAAGATCAAAATCAGCTCTACGCAAAATCGATTGAATACGCGCATAGGCATATTGAATAAATGGTCCTGTATTTCCAGCAAAATCTACAGATTCTTCTGGGTTAAACAAGATACGTTTCTTCGGATCAACCTTTAAAATATAATATTTAAGCGCTCCTAAACCGATGGTTTTGTATAGCGTTTCTTTCTCTTCTTCTGAGTATCCTTCTAGCTTGCCTAAATCTTCAGAAATCGTACGAGCTGTACTTGTCATCTCTTCCATTAATTCATCTGCATCTACAACCGTACCTTCTCTACTCTTCATTTTTCCTGAAGGTAAATCTACCATACCGTAAGATAAATGATACAAGCTATCTGCCCAATCAAAACCTAAGCGTTTTAAGATTAAGAACAATACTTTGAAATGATAATCTTGCTCATTTCCAACGGTATAAACCATTCCTCCAATATCTGGAAAATCTTTTACACGTTGAATTGCTGTTCCAATATCTTGCGTCATATAAACGGAAGTTCCATCACCACGAAGTACTAATTTTTCATCTAGTCCTTCATCGGTTAGGTCAATCCATACGGAATTATCTTCTTTTTTGAAGAATACACCACGAGCTAATCCATCCTCAACGACATCTTTACCTAATAAATAAGTATTGCTTTCGTAATAATTCTTATCGAAATCAATGCCTAAGTTTGCATAAGAAACGGCAAAACCATCATACACCCATTGGTTCATCTTTTTCCATAACTCAATGACTTCTGGTTTACCTGCTTCCCAATCCAACAGCATTTGTTTGGCTTCTTTGATGATTGGTGCTTCAGCTTTCGCTTGATCTTCCGTCATCCCATTCGCCATCAAATCTTTGATTTGACTCTTATACTCGATATCGAATTTCACATAGTAATTTCCGACTAACTTATCTCCTTTTAATCCCGTTGATTCAGGAGTTTCTCCCTGACCAAATTTTTGCCAAGCCAACATGGACTTACAAATATGGATTCCTCTATCGTTGATAATTTGTGTTTTATACACTTTCTTTCCTGAAGCTTTTAAAATTTCAGCTACAGAAAAACCAAGTAAATTATTTCGAACGTGCCCTAAGTGTAAAGGTTTATTTGTATTAGGCGAAGAATATTCAACCAATACTGCTTTATCATCTGCTTCTGGTGTTTGGTATCCAAAATGTGCTTCTCCATACATTGAAGTGAATGAAGATAAATAATACGCATCAGAAACAACTAAATTTAAAAATCCTTTTACGACATTAAACCGTTCTATTTCAGCTGTGTTTTCAACTAAATATTCACCAATTTTGGTTCCTATTTCTATAGGATTACCTTTAATCTGTTTTAAAAATGGGAAAATAACAACTGTAATATCTCCTTCAAATTCTTTTCGAGTAACTTGATATTCTACTTTATCAATTACTACATCATACAGCTCTTGGGCTGCTTTTATAATCTGAGGAGTTAAAATCTGATTCAACATCATTAACAAAATTTAATAGGCAAAGATAATTCTTATTTTATCATGAATAAAATAGATAAAAGGAAATTTTATAATCAAAAGTTACGCTTTTTTATTTTATCCCGACAAGCCTACTACTAATTGAGTCATTCTAGTGCATTTTTGATTCAACAGTAGAAAAGATCTTAGCTAAAAAGTGAATCTATATGAAGTAATATCGTCTGTCTTTTTGCTTTGTTTTTTCTTAAAAAAACATAAGGTATTCCCAAGAATATTATATGTCAATTGCCCTA
This sequence comes from Myroides sp. TSA_177.3, assembly GCF_052691955.1. NCBI lineage: Bacteria > Pseudomonadati > Bacteroidota > Flavobacteriia > Flavobacteriales > Flavobacteriaceae > Myroides > Myroides sp. TSA_177.3. The sequence continues at coordinate 3,001 of NZ_JBQZGD010000011.1, read as the reverse complement.
TACCTAAATTTAGATATAGAGCAATTGTACCTTTCATCTTCAAATAGTAAGGGTACTATTTCCTTTATTCTCTTTGTATTATCTCTAAAGTGCCATCTCCTACTCTTTCAGTCATACCATTACCATGATTCTTTCCCAAAGACATGGATTCCATTTCACCTAAAAAGAGTTAAAAACAACTACAAGAGAAACAGGCAAGTATACCCTTACTCTTCTCCAATAAACCTATCCTATGGTGTATTGGAACTAATTTCAAATTCTTATTTTTTCACTGCTTCTAATTTTTCCAAGCGCTCTTTTGTTACTTCCATTTCTTTCTTTAAAAATGCTATTTCAGTTCGCTGTAGCCCTAATTCTTCCTCCTGCTCAATTACATGCAAATACAATTCTTCTATTTTTTCTAAACTTTGAATCGTTAATTCAGTTAGATCAAAGGTATATCCCGCTTCACTTTTAGCTAAATCACCAATAGGGGTTACTCCAGGTAAGTGATTATTTTTCTTAACGAAATCCTTTACATAAGCCAACGATTTAAATTCATACGCTTCATTAATGGTTGAACTACCATTAAAATATTTTTCAAATACGTAATCCGCATACATACTATTGGTCGTATAGTATTTTCCTGTAGTAGATACATCCCCTTCGATATGTAGCTTAGGTTGTATACTAGTTGTACCAATTACTACGGGTAATATCGTAGTTGCTCCAATTGCGAGGCTTCCCATTTGATAGATATCCTCGGTATTCAAAGTAGCTGAAGTTGTTGTTCCTTGTTTATTCCAAGGACCACCAGTATCACTAGCCACAACATCTTCCTGACTTAGTAGCTTCACCCATTTGCTTCCTGTAGCATTCCAGTAATAGTATCCTGCAGTCACCTCATTGGGGGCTGTTCCTGCTTTGGCAGTATTAAATACAGTCAGTGCATTCGCTGGGGATGCTATAGTTGTTCTATCTTCCAAACCAGTTAAAGCTACTCGGGGAAATAAAACTCCCTTGCGATTATGTTCTACTTCTAGTACCGCTGAAGCATGCATGCTCATCGGATTTTGCCCTATTTTTTGAGTGGCTATTTGCGCCTGAGCAAAGTATGTCGTCCCTAATCCGAATAATAGTATCGCTATTATTTTTTTCACTTCTTTATTCATAACTTTTATTTTTTCACACAACCTTTATCAAAATTCAAAAAACTTATTAATTAATCATATACCAAACACTTCCATTACTTTGAATATTAACAGTAATACCAAAATTTATAGAAGTAAAGCCTTCTGTTTTACTTGTTTTAATTTGCTGACTAAAATTGACTGCATTATCTGATTCATCTATTTTTCGAATTGTAATCATTCGTCCTTTATTCTCAGAGGTAGCTGCTGGTAAGGTTATTGTCACATCTGCTGCTTCTGCATCTACTATTATAGTAGTATCTACATCTAATACAACGTAGTTTACCGCTGTTTCTACAAGAGTATTCGATCTAACTACAAACTGTTGTAGTAAATTTCCTACATTAGCATCAGCAACAATAGTTTCAAAATTATTAATCACGTCTGTAGGAATATCTAATTCTACAGTTGTATTAGTCTCGTTGGTATAGGTATATTTCCCGTTATCTGAAGCGTCTTTTACTAAAGTGGTCGTTGTTTCGTTTCCTTGAACAAAGGTTGACATATCCATCGCAACAGTATCACCATTTCCATCTGTATACGTAAAACCAGTACCATCGTACGTCATATTTCCACCAACATTATTTACTACTTGTGTCAACAACTCTTGAACTTCTGTTCTATTGATAATCTCTTCAAAGTTATTGACAACATCTGCCTGTACGTCAATCACCATCGCTACACCAGCCTCATTCGTGTATGTATAAGTACCTGATGGGTCTTTGACAATGGTAGTAACTGTTTCACTGCCTTGAACAATCGTAGTTAAATCAACCGTTTGAGAAGCACCATTTTCATCTGTATAGGTAAAGCCTCCTTCATCAAAGTGAACATTCCCTCCGTTGTTATTGATCACTTGCGTCAATAGTTCTTGAACTTCTGTTTTATTGATAATCTCTTCAAAGTTATTGACAACATCTGCCTGTACGTCAATCACCATCGCTACACCAGCCTCATTCGTGTATGTATAAGTACCTGATGGGTCTTTGACAATGGTAGTAACTGTTTCACTGCCTTGAACAATCGTAGTTAAATCAACAGTTTGAGAAGCACCATTTTCATCTGTATAGGTAAAGCCTCCTTCATCAAAGTGAACATTCCCTCCGTTGTTATTGATCACTTGTGTCAACAACTCTTGAACTTCTGTTTTATTGATGATTTCTTCGAAGTTATTGACAACATCGGCCTGTACATCAATCACCATCGCTACGCCAGCCTCATTCGTGTACGTATAAGTACCTGATGGGTCTTTGACAATCGTAGTAACTGTTTCACTGCCCTGAACAATCGTAGTTAAATCAACCGTTTGAGAAGCACCATTTTCATCTGTATAGGTAAAACCTCCTTCATCAAAATGAACATTACCTCCGTTGTTATTGATCACTTGTGTCAACAACTCTTGAACTTCTGTTTTATTGATAATCTCTTCGAAATTATTGACAACATCTGCCTGTACATCAATCACCATCGCTACACCGGCCTCATTCGTGTATGTATAAGTACCTGATGGGTCTTTGACAATCGTAGTAACTGTTTCACTGCCTTGAACAATCGTAGTTAGATCAACCGTTTGAGAAGCACCATTTTCATCTGTATAGGTAAAACCTCCTTCATCAAAGTGAACATTACCTCCGTTGTTATTGATCACTTGTGTCAACAACTCTTGAACTTCTGTTTTATTGATAATTTCTTCGAAGTTATTGACAACATCAGCTTGTACATCAATCACCATCGCTACACCGGCCTCATTCGTGTACGTATAAGTACCTGATGGGTCTTTGACAATCGTAGTAACTGTTTCACTGCCCTGAACAATCGTAGTTAAATCAACC